>NZ_JBIUCH010000030.1:0-75350 GCF_044548625.1 Micromonospora sp. NPDC051925
GCCCGGTCACATTCCGAACCCGGAAGCTAAGCCCTCCAGCGCCGATGGTACTGCACTCGGGAGGGTGTGGGAGAGTAGGACACCGCCGGACAACCTTTCACCAGTAGGCCCACCCCACCACGGGGCGGGCCTACTGGCATTTATCGGGCCTGACGTTATCGGCCCCGTTTCCACCCATTTCGGCTCCGTCGTCATTCTGACAATCGCGCCTGGTTCGGCATTTTCTCGGGAAAATGTGATGAGTGGATGAACTGACGAATCGGAAACAGCCGTCGTCGGGTCCGGGCCGGCCTTCGGAAACCGATTCACCGACGATCCGGGTCGTCGTGGTGGGCCCACCGGGCCTGTTGCGCACCGCACTGGCGGCGGTCCTGGCCGCCACGCCCGGGTTCGAGCTGGCCGGGGAGAGCGACCCCGACCATCACCCGGCGGAGGGGGTCGTCACCCGGCGTCCGCACGTGGTCCTGCTCGACCTGGACGCGATCGAGGATCCCGCTGTCCTCACCGGACAGTGGCGTGCCCGGTTGCCGGAATGCGCAGTGGTGGTGCTGACCTCCCGACGGACCGCCCCGGTGCTGCGACGTGCCCTCGGGGCGCGGGCCCGGGGCATCATCGCCAAGGATGTGCCACCACAGGAACTGCTGGATCAACTGCGGCTGGTCGCCGCGGGGCGACGAATGATCGATCCGGTGACCGCGTTGGCCGCGCTCGACGCCGCCGTCAACCCGTTGAACGATCGGGAGCGCGAGGTGACCGCCGCTGCGGCGCGCGGCCTGCCGACCAAGGAGATCGCCGCCCACCTGCACCTGGCGCCGGGCACTGTCCGCAATCACCTGTCCGCCGTGCTGCGCAAGACCGGTGCCCGTAACCGCTGGGAAGCCGTCCAGCGGGCGCAGGATGCAGGCTGGATCTGACTACTGGTGAGAAGGGGTGTCGTACCAGTTACGAGTTCAATAAGATTCCCAACCGTGCGTCACTGAACGCACACGTATTGTCAATACGGGGTTGATGTCGGGAGTCGCTTATGGTCCGCACACTGCTCGCTCTCCAGGGCGGGTTGCTCCGGGGTGCGCTCGCTCAGCTGCTCTCCGCCGAGCACGACATCGAGATCGTGGGCGAGGTGGACAGTCCACATCACCTGCGGGCGGCTGTCCGGGCCGAACGCCCCGACGTGGCCGTGGTCGAGTTCGACATGCTGACCGTGGCGGAGCTGGTCCGCCTGGCGACCGCCGATCCCACCGCGCCCGCTGATGAGCCCACCACAGCGCCCGGCACCGATCCGACCGTCGCGGGGGCCGCCGACGATCGGTCGCCCCACCCGCCTGCCGCCCCACCCGTGGGCTCCCTGCTGGTCCTGGTCGAGCAGCGACGGGCCGGCCGGCTCGGGCCGCTGCTCGCCGAGTACGGCCACCGGATCGGCTTCCTCAGCCGCGACGTGCCGCCCGGTCGGATCGTCGACGGGGTCCGTCAGCTCGCCGAGGGGCGGGTCGTCCTCGATCCGGACCTGGTGGTCGCCGCGTTGGAGGTCGCCGACAGCCCGTTGACCAACCGGGAGCGGGAGGTGCTCGACGTGGTCGCCGAGGGGCATCCGGTCCAGGAGATCGCCGAGCGGCTGGTGCTGTCGGCCGGGACGGTGCGCAACCACCTGTCGCGGATCATGGCCAAGACCGGGGCGCGGACCCGCTGGGAAGCGGTGCGGATCGCCCGCGAGTCGGGCTGGCTGTGACCGGCACCGGCTCTACCTCTGCCCCACCTCTACCTCCCGCACCGGCTCCGGTGGAACCTCCGGCTCCGGTGTGGCCGCTGCCTCCGGTGCCGGTGCTGTCTCCCCATAGCCGACCAGGGCGCGGTAGGCCGCTGAACGGGCGAGCAGCCCCTGGTGGGTGTCCAGCAGCGCGGTCCGCCCGTCGAGCAGCAGGACCCTTCGGGCCCGCAGGGCCGAACTGACCCGGTGGGCGATCACCACCAGGGTGCCCGGCCGGGCGGCGAATGCGCTCTCCAGTCGGGCCTCGGTCGCCGGGTCGAGGTGACAGGTGGCCTCGTCGAGGATGGTCAGCGGGGCGGGGGAGAGCCAGGCCCGCAGCAGCGCCACCTGCTGGCGTTCACCCGCCGACAGGTCCGTCGGGCGTAGCAGCGCGTCGTAGCCGCCGAGTCGGGCCAGCAGCCCGGCCAGGCCCAGCCGGACCGCCGCCCGGTCCACTGTGCCGTCCGGCAGGCCGGGGGTCAGGTAGGTGAGATTCTCCCGGAGCGTGCCGGTGAAGACGTACGCCTCCTGGGGGATGAGCACCCGCCGGTCGGCCAGTTCCCTCGGCATGGCCCCGGCCACCGGCAACCCGCCGACGTGGACCGCGCCGGACTGTGGGTGCAGCACCCCGGCGATCAGCCCCGCCAGGGTCGACTTGCCGATCCCGCTGGCTCCCACGATCACCAGGTGGTCTCCGACGGGCACCTCGAGGTCGAGGCCGTCGAGGACCGGATCGGCGTGTGGACCGTACCGGAAGGTCACCGCGGACAGCGACAGTGCCGCCGCGGCCCGTCCCGGCACCCGGCGCGACAACGGTCCGACGACTGGGGTGGCGGAGGCGACGGCCCGGTCGGGAGCGGGGACAGTGGCTTCGGTGGCCTGAGGGGTGGTGGGCCGGGCCGTCGGCGCGGCGGCCCGAAGGGTGGCCGTTGCCGGTGCCGCAGGCGGTGGGGCGGCGGTTACCGGTGCCGCGGTGCGCAGGAGCCGGTCCAGGGTGACGGTGAACCGGAGGCCACCGGCGGCGACCCCCTGCACCAGGCTGTGCAGGGCCGGCTGCACCCCCCGCGTCACGTAGACCAGGGCACCGAGCACCGCACCCGGCCCCAGCCCCTGGCGGACCAGCCACGGCGTGGCCAGCAGTAGCACCGGCACCGGCAGCCAGCCGCCCAGCGCCAGGCTCAGGCCCCGGGTGGCGGCCATGGTGGCCAGCCGTCGCTCCACCCGGGCCTGCGCGTCGACGGACGCGCCGACCCAGCCGGCGACCCGGTCCTGCGCGCCGCTGGCGCAGACGTCGCGGTGGCCGGTCACCGCGGTCACCACGGCCCGGCCCAGCTGCTCGTCGGCCAGGACGTACTCCCGTTGCCGGGCCACCATCACCGGCAGCGCCACGGCGAACAGGACGAGGCCGGCCAGCACCGGCACCGCCACCACCAGGGCCACCGGTGCGGCCAGCGAGAACAGGCCGAGCACGGCGGCGCCGAGGGCGAACAGGAAGCCGCGCACCACCATCAGCAGCCCGGCGTAGGTGTCCCGGACCAGCTCCACCTGGTGGGTGAGCCGGGCCACCGCCGCGTCGTCGGCCCGGCCGCCGGCCGCGCCGGCCACCGCGCCGCGTACCACCCGCCGCAGCAGGTCGTCGCGGAACGGCTCCACCACGTCGCCGAGCAGCGCGTACGACCGGTTGGTGCCGACCGCGCCGACGAGCACCGCGAGGCCGAGCAGCGCCAACCAGGCCAACCCGGTGCCCGGTCGGCCGGCCAGGAAGCCGCTGTCCACGGCGCGGGCGGTCAGCAGCCCGGACAGGGCCGCCGGCAGCACCTCGGCCGCCGACCAGCCGGCCAACCGCCACAGCTGCTCCCGCCGGGCCCGCAGCGCGGCCCGGGTCACGCCGAGGACCGTGCTCACGTCCGGAACACCTCCCGGTAGTCGGGCTCGGCCCAGAGCGTCGGGTGCGGGCCGACCGCGCGGACCTGTCCGTCGGCCACCCACGCGACCAGGTCCGCGCGGGCCGCCATGCCGAGCCGGTGACTGACCACCACCCGGGTACGCCGGTCACCGGGCCCGGTCAGCGCCCCGGTCACCTGGTACTCGGTGGCGGTGTCCAGGCTGGATGTGGCGTCGTCGAGGATCAGCAGCCGGTCGGCGCGCAACGCGCGGGCCAGGCCGAGCCGCTGCCGTTCCCCGCCGGACATGGCGACCTCGGCCAGCGGCGTGCCGTACCGGTCGGGCAACCGTTCGACGAAGTCGTGGATGGCCGCGGCTCTAGCCAGCGGCACCGGGTCCGCGCCGGCCCCGACGGCGGTGCCCACCGTGTCGCCGACCAGCACCGGTCGTTCGAACCCGTAACCCACCGCGGCGTGCAGAGCGGACGGGGTCAGCTCCGGCAGCGGCACGCCGTCCAGGAGCACCTCGCCGTCGTCCGGATCGCGCAGCCGGCCGGCCACGGCGGCGAGCAGGGACTTGCCCGCCCCGGAAGCGCCCACGACGACCAGCAGAGTCCCGCCGGGCACCCGCAGGTCCACCCGGTCGAGCAGGGGCCGGCCGTCGGCGTCGCGAACGGTGACGCCGCGGAGTTCCAGGGTGCCGGGTCCGGGGGGCAGGGGGCGGGTGCCGTACCGCCGGGCCGGTTCGGCGAGTACGTCGGCGGCCCGGCGGCAGCCGGCGCGGACCCGGACAGCGGTGTTCAGGGCGGCGACCACGGTGCCGAGGCCGGCGCCGAGCGCGGCGTACTGGATGGCGGCCAGCAGTTCCCCGGGCGTCAGCCGGCCGGCGGTCAGCGACAGCCCACCGACGGCGACGATCGCTACCTGGAGCAGCGGATTGAGCACCGCGCCCCGGGTCGCCGCCCCGGCCAGCACGGTCCAGGTCCGCGCGCCGTGCCGGTGCAGCGCGGCGAGGGGGGTCAGCACCCGGGCGACCTCCCGGTCGGTGGTGCCGGCGGCGGCGATGGTGCGCGCCCCGGCCAGCGTCTCCACCAGCCGGCCGGCGAGGTCGCCCTGGGCCTGCTGGTAGCCGGCGACGGCGGCGGAGGCGTCGGCGACGAAGCCGCGCAGCAACAGGCCGAGCAGGAGCAACCCCAGCACGAAGGTGACGCCGAGCCACGGGTCGATCAGGGTGAGGGCCACCAGGCTGCCGACCGGCGGCAACGCCACGGTGGCGGCCGTCACGAGCGTCGGGGCGGCGTGGCCGGCGTCGGCGACCTGACCCACCACCCGGCCGGCCAGGTCACCCACCGGGCGGCGGGCGGCGGTCTGCGGGTCGAGGGCGAACAGGTGCCGGACCAGGGTGTGCCGCAGTTGGGCCACCGAACGGGCGGTGGCCGCACCGGTGCCGTAGTCGCGGATCACGCCGACGACGACCAGGAGGGCGATCAGTCCGGCGACGGCGGCCAGCCAGCGGCCGGGGGAGGCCTGCGGCGCGGTGCCGACGGCGGCGTCGACGGCCCGACCCAGCACGGCCGGCAGGGCCAGTTCGGCCGCTGTCGCGGCCACGGTGGCCACGGCCAGCGTCGGAGTCCACCAGTCGGCTGCCCGTACGGCGCGCAGCAGGAGCCGGTCAGCCGGCGTCATCGCACCTCCCCCTGCACCGCGCGGGGCCCCGGACCGGCTCGAGCCGGTCCGGGGCCATGCGACACCTGTCGGTCAGTTGCAGGTGGTGACGCTCAGCGAGCTGTTGCCGCAGAGCAGCAGGCTGGCCTGGCTGCCGCCGCCGGTACGCTCGGCGGCCGGCAGTTCCATCGCCTGGAGGTCGAGCAGAGCCATGGTCTTACCTCTTTCTGTCGATATGGAGGTGCCTGGTGGTGAACTCGGTCGGTCGTCGGCTCGACGACCGTTCGCCTCAGTTGCAGGTGGTGACGCTCAGCGAGCTGTCGCCGCAGAGCAGCAGACTCGCCCGGCTACCACCGCCGGTACGCTCGGCGGCCGGCAGCTCCATCCCCTGAAGGTCGAGCAGGGCCATGTCTTTCCTCCTTCCTCCGTCGTCGGGTCGGTCGGCCCCGGGGTGACCCCGGGGAGCGGGTGGGGCGTCAGCCGGCCGGGGTGGTGTCGCCGGTCGGGCCGGCGGCGGATCGGCTCAGCAACGGCAACCGGACCGGGTCGGTGGGCCGGCTGGCCGCCAGCGCGGCCAGCACGCCGGCCGTGCCGGTGGCCAGGTCCATGGAGAGCCGCAGCAACTGGTCGCCGGGGAAGGCGGTGCCGTCGCCGTACGGCAGGGCGTGCCAGCCCAGCAGTCGGGCCTGGGCGCGGGCCACCTCGTACTCGCCCCGGCCGGCCAGGTAGGCCACGATGCCGGCACGGCCGGCGAACAGCCCGGACTGGGCGTAGAACGGAAAGTCGGCGCAGCGGCGGATCGCCTCGGCCTGCTCGCGCAGCACCCCGTCGGGCCGGTGGCGCAGGTACTGGTCGAGCACCAGACCCACCCCGACGCTGCCCTCGGCGAGGTACGGCATGGTCCGCCAGCCCTCGTTGACCTCCAGGTTCCCGTCGTCGCGGCGGACACATCGGCGCAGGTCCTGGCGCAGCGCGGTGGCGGCATGGTCGAGCAGCGTCTCGTCGGGCTCCCGTTCGTGGTGGCGTAGCAGCATCAGGGCCACCCCGGCGCCGCCGCGCATCAACCCCGCGTACGGGTACCGGCCGCCGCTGATCTCGGCCACCGAGTCGACGTCGCCGAGCCGGTCGACGACCAGGTCGACGGCTCGCCGGGCGGCGGCGGTGTAGCGGGACTCACCGGTCACCTCGGCGAAGTGGGCCAGGTTCAGGGCGATGCCGGGCAGGCCGCCCACCAGGTCGTTCCCGAGCTCCGTCCACGGTTCGTCGAGACAGCGGTCGAGCAGCCGGCGGGCCTCGTCGCGGTGCCCGAGCAGGTCCAGGACGTACGCCACCCCGTGCAGCCCGTCGAAGAAGCCGAGCCGGCTCCCGGAGGCCGGCTCCCGGACCCGGTCGATCAGCCACCGTACGTGGGTGGGATCGACGGGGGTACCGGTGGCGTGCAACGCCCAGAGCACCCCGGCCGCGCCGTGGGCGAGGTTCAACCCGCCGTCGCCGCCGCTGAACTGCCGGATGTCGCCCGGGAAGAGCCGGTCGTCGCGCTGCGGGGTGGCGCTGGCGGTGATCGCCCGGACCAGCCGGTCGCGCAGGCCGGGCCAGTCGTCCGGGTCGACCCGCACGACCTCGGGGTCCAGCAGGGCCCGACCACCCGTCGCGGTCGGTGCGGTGGGGGATGCGGCCGGCCGGCCGCCGACGATCACCGCGACGGTCTGGTCGAGTACGGCCCGGTCGACCGGGAAGTGCTCGGCCACCACGTCGGCCAGGTGCGCCGCCTTCGCCGGGGCCAGCCGCAGCATCGCGGTCAGCGGTAGGAACAGGGCCAGCCGCAGGCAGGCCAGGGCGTACCGGTCGACGTCGACGCCGACGCGGTCGCGGGGCGCGGCGAACGCCTGGTTGCGCAACGCGGGCCGGCTCGCCTCGTCGGCCGGCGCGGCGACCTCGAAGTCGATCAGGGTGACGGCGTCGTCGTCGCCGACCATGATGTTGAACATGTGCAGGTCGCCGTAGACGATGCCGTGCGCGTGGATGGCCTCGACCGCCTCGGCGACCTGCCGGTGCACGTCCAGCGCCCAGCGGGTGTAGTCGGCCCGGTCGGCGTCCGGGTGCACCAGCGGGTAGCGCTGTACGACGACCTGGTTGAGCGGGCTGCCCTCGACGAAGGCCAGGGCCAGGAACTCGTGCCCACCGAAGCTGAACTCGTCGTGCACCCGGACCAGGTGCGGCACGTCGGCGAGCTGGCGCAGCACCGTGGCCTCCCGCCGCAGCCGGGTCACCGCGTCCGCCCCGGTGGCGTCCAGACCGGCGTACGGGCGGGCCTCCTTCAACACCACCCGGTCACCGGTACGGGTGTCCCGGGCCTCGTACAGGCCGCCGCCATTGGAGAAGTGGATGACCTTCTCGATCCGGTAGGGCAGTGCGGTGGTGCTGGCGGCGTTGCGGGCGGCCAGGTGCGGGGCGAGGAAGTCGGGCAGGGTCACCCAGTCGGGCAGGTGGAACACCGGGTCGCGGCGGTCGGGCACCAGGGTGCCGGTGGCGTCGGCGATGGCCGGCACCACCTGACCCTCGGCCGAGAGGCAGTAGCGGGCGGCGAAGCCGCCGTAGCGCAGGTAGACCGGCCCGTCGCCGTAGCGCAGGTCGCTCAGGATGTACGGCCCCTGCTCGCCGTCGAGCAGCGCCGCCAGTTCCTTGGCGGTCAGCTCCAGCTCGGCGTCGTCGCGCGGGTAGACGGTGACGAACTTGCCGCTGCCGCCCCGACGGGCGTACTTGCTGTTGCGCATCAGCAGCATCCGGGGGCCGCGCAGGTGCTTGAACGGGATGCCGCGCGGCTGGCAGTAGTCCATCACCCGGGTCAGCACCCGCTCGGCGTTGTCCAACCGGGCCGAGACGTGGATCTTCCAACCCTGGGCGGGCAGGGTGCCGCCGACCGGGGCGTGGACCAGCCAGTCGTCCTTGACCTCGGACTCCCAGCCTGCCGGCTGCGGGCGGTCCGCGACGTAGCCGATGCCGGTGGCGGTGGCGCTCGCGCTGGACAGCGAGTCGTAGAAGAGCGGGTCGACCGCGCAGTACGAGTCGTATCTGTCGTCCATGTCGTCGCCTCCCACCACCTGATCGGTTGACGTCAATCCTGCGATCGGGTGCCCGTCGAGCACAGTGCGATGCCTCATCAACCGGCGGTGAGATTACGTCGGAAACTCGTGACAATAGCGGAGTTTGAAATCGCGAATACCGCATCACCTGGCGGTTGATGCCCCGCCAGCCCGCCCGCCGGTTGGCCGGCCGGGCGATGCAGGGACCTGCCGGTCGGCGGGCAGGGAAGGCCCGACCACCGGCCGACGGGCAAGATGCCCGCCAGGCCGGTGGGCAGGGGAAGGCACGACCCTTGGGCAGGGGAAGTCGCGGCCCGTGGGCGGACGTGCGAAACGCCCGCCGGTAGACAGGGGAGCTGCCGCCCGTGGCGGACGTGCGTACGCCCGCCGGTCGGCGGGCGTACGCACCGACCGGCGGACGGGACCGGGGTGGCTACCGGCGGCGGTCGGTGTACGGGCGACGGGACAGGCCGGCGTGCACCATGGTGGTCAGAGTGACGATGTCGTAGACCGGCACCGCGAGCCGGGCCTGGATCAGGTGCGCGAACGGCACCAGGTCGGTGCACTCGATGACCAGCGCCCCCAGGTCCGGCCCGGCCAGGGCGTCCGCCCGGTCCAGCACCTCGGCCGCCAACCGGTCGACGTCGAGGGCGTCGCGCCGACCCTCCAGCATCACCTCGCGGAACTCCGGCGCGTCGGCCATCCCGGCCACCCGGATCGGCACGTCCTGCGCGCCGATCGCGGCCAGGTGCCGCGGAGTCAGCGCCGTGGCGTCGGCGGTCAGCACGCCGACCGTCCGGCCCGGACCGAGCATCCGGTGCACCAGGGGCAGTTGGAGCAGGCTCGACGAGTGCAACGGCACGTCGACGGCGGCGGCCAGCTCGGCCTGGAACAGCACCAGGAAACCGCACGCCCCGGTGATCGCGGCGACCCCGGCGGCCTGAAGGTCCCGGGCGGCGGTGACGAACGGCTCCAGCAGGGTCGGGTCTGCCTCGCGGACCAGCCGCTGCGGGGTGGCCCCCTCGACGACCCGGTACACCACCGGGAAGTCGAAGGTCGCCGGGTTGCGGATGTGCCCGGGGATCTTGTCGAAGCTGGTCTGGAGGCAGAGCACTCCGATCGCCGGGGCGGTCACCGGTGCCCCCGGCGGTGCCGGTCCACCGCGAACGCCGCCACCGGCACGTCCGGTGGCGCACCGGTGACGAGCTGGGCGAGCAGCCGACCACCGGCCGGGGCGAGCCCCATCCCGATGTGGCCGTGCCCGGTGGCGACGCTGACGTTGCGGTACGACCCGAGCCGGCCGATCAGCGGCAGGCTGTCCGGGGTGCACGGCCGCAGCCCACTCCACACCTGCACCCGCCCGCCGGTGTCCAACGCCGGCAGGTACGACCGCACGGTGCGCAGGATCCCCTCGACCCGGCGCGGGGACACGGCGGTGTCCAGGCCGGTCAGCTCCAACGTCCCACCGAGCCGGACCCGGTCGCCCAACGGCATGACGGCCACCTTCCCCTCGCTGAGCAGGACCGGCAGGGTCGGCGTGGCCGGTCCGGAATCGACGGTCACCGCGTACCCCTTGGCCGGTTGCAGCAGCAGGCCGACGCCCAGCTGCCGGGCGCAGGCCACCGACCACACCCCGGCGGCGAGCACCACCTCGCCGGGCCGCAGGTCTCCCCGGCTGGTACGGACCGTGCGGACCTGCCGGCCGACCGTCTCGAAACCGCGTACCTCGGTGTCGGTGAGGATCTCCACCCCGGCGGCGCGCAGCAGTCCGGCGAAGGCGACCAGGAACGCCGGGATGTGCAGGGCGGCGCCCTCCTCGTTGAGCAGCGCTCCGGCGACGGCGAACTCGACGCCCGGCTCCAGCCGGGCCAGCTCCGCCGGGTCCAGGGTCCGCAGCGGCACCCCCCGGGCCACCGCCGCCGGCACCGTCGCCCGCGCCTGCGCGTACCCCTCGGGGGTCCGGCAGGCCAGCAGCATGCCGCGGGCGGTGAGGGTGCCGGCCAGCTCGTCGCGGGCGCAGACCTCCCGCAGGATCGCCAGGCTGCGCTGCTTGAGGTCGAGCAGCACCTCGAAGCCGGCGCGGGCCTGCCGCTCGGTGCAGTGCCGGCGGAAGTGCCACAGCCAGGTCAGCAACTCCCGGTCGAGCCGGGGCCGGACGTGGAACGGGCTCTCCGGGTTGAGCAACCAGCGCAGCCCCTTGGCCGGCACCCCCGGCTCGGCCAGCGGCGCGGCGCCCTGGGTGCCGACGAAACCGGTGTTCCCCGACGAACAGGCGGCCGGATCACCGACCTCGCCCCGGTCCACCACGGTCACGGTCAGCCCGGCCCGGCACAGGAACCAGGCGCAGAACAGCCCGGCCACGCCCGCGCCGACGACCAGGACGTCGGGATCGGAACGCCCGGGTACGTCAGCCGGCGCGGGCGTCGTCGACACGTCGACCCCCGCTACAGGGAGACGACGAAGAAGCAGGTGGGCAGGTTGACCACGACCCGCTCCCAGATCTCGGCGCAGAGCGCCCGACCCGGCTCGGCGAAGGTGCCCGGCGGCGGCTCGGCGAACCGGATCGTCGACCGGCCGGCGTCGAACAGGACCGCGCCGTGGCCGAAGTCGCCGACGATCGCGGTGCCCGGGTCGACCAGCCGGGTCCGGACGATGAAGACGCCGTTCTCCTCCACGTCGCGCATCAGGGTGCCGGAGCCGAGCAGCCGGTAGTAGTCCGCCGGGTTGATGATCAACCCGTCGGCGGTGCTGCCCATCTGCTCCACCTCGTTGCAGGCGGCCAGGATGGTCGAGGCGAACGGTGCCGGGTCGGTGAGCCGGCCGAGCTGCGGCATGTTCAGCAGCCCGCCCTCGCCGCGCAGGATGGTGTGGTTCTCGGCGGTGGCCAGCCGGACCACCAGGCGGTAGTCGATGAACTGGGCGAAGCCGACCGGGTCGGCCCACAGCTCGTCGGGCACCTGCACCCAGGCCCGGGTGGTCAGCAGCGACGGGATGGGGGAGCGGTGGAAGTGGTTGGCGGCCTCCCGGCGCAGGTCCGCGCCGTCCACCGCGGGGTCGCCGGGGCGGGGTGGGCTCTCGTGCCAGTAGAACTCCTGCGGCTCCCGGGACAGGTCCACCACCTTGAGCACGTTCCGCGACGGGTAGCGGGGCTTGCGCCGGGAACTGGTCAACGAGTCGGTGATGGTGACGTCGTAGTCGACGGAGGTGTCGAAGCCCTCCTTGGCGAACGCCTCGACGAACAGTCCGCCGGGCGACATCTGGGTCCTGCGTTCGGCGACGACCTCGGCGATCGTCCGTTTGACGGTGTCGGTGCGCTGCATGACATTCCCTCCTGGGCAGGCCGGTGTGCGGGTCAGGCCGGTGTGCGGGGGTCAGGCCGGTTTGCGGGCGACGAACATGCCCCAGCCGAACTCGCCCCGGTCGATCGCGGCCTGGATCTCGTCACAGGAGGCGGCGAAGCCGAGGATCCACTGCCGGGCCGTCTCGTCGTCGGTGGCGGCGGCCCGCTGGCGGGCGGTCTCACCCAGCACCCGGTACGTCTGCCGGATGTGGTCGTCCAGGCTGCGCGCGACGGTCACCTCGAACCCGGCCGCCGTCAACGCCTCGCGGTAGCCGTCGAGGGAGTAGCCGCCGCTCCACCGGACCCGGTCGTAGACGTGCCGGCGGGCCACCTCGCCGATCTCGGGAGTGGGTTGCAGGAAGTCGGTGACGGCCAGCGTCCCGCCCGGGGTGAGCACCCGGAACATCTCCGCGTGGCTGCGCGGCTTGTCCGGCACCAGGAACAGCGCGTCCTGGCTGACCACGTGGCTGAAGCTGCCGTCGTCGTACGGCATGGCGGTGGCCGAGCCGTGCTGGAAGGCGATCGGCAACCCGTCGCCGCGCGCGGCGAGCTTGCCCTGGGCGAACCGGACCCGCTCGATGCTCAGGTCCAGCCCCTCGCCCCGGCACCCGGTGCGCTCGGCCAGCCGCAGCAGGAAGTTGCCGCAGCCGCAGCCGACGTCCAGCACCGTCGCGGAGGCGTCGATGCCGGCGTCGGTGGCGAGGATGTCGGAGGTGCGGTCCGCCGCCGCCGGGTAGTCGGTGTCGTCGGCGTCGGCGAAGTAGCCGGTGTGCAGCACCCCCTCGCTGTCCCAGAAGCTGAGGTACGTCTGGGTGGTCTCGTCGAAGAACTCGGAGACGTCCCGTTCGGTGAACTGGCTGGTCGTGGACATGCGGGAACTCCTTCGGACGCGGGGGCGGGGGCGGGGTCAGGCGTAGGTGTCCTTGCGGACCCCGGTCAGGTGGGGCAGCTCCGGGCCGGTGGCGGCGGCGCCACCGTCGATCAGGTGCACCCCGGCGGTGACGAACGAGGCCCGTTCGCTGGCCAGGAAGGCGGCCACCGCGGCCACCTCGTCCGGCCGGGCGAGCCGACCCAGCGCGCTGTGGTGCCCCATCGCCCGCAGCCGGCCCTCCACGTCGCCGTCGGTGGCGAGCCGGGCCGCGGCGCGTTCCATCGGCGGGGTACGCACCCCGCCCGGGGCCAGCACGTTGACGGTGATCCCGTCGCCGCCGACGTCGACGGCGAGCCCCTGGGCGAAGCGGACCAGCGCCGCCCGGGTCACCCCGGACAGCACCAGCGGCCCGATCGGCACGCAGGCGGTCTCGGAGGCGACGAAGAGCAGCCGCCCCCAGCCGGCGGCCCGAAGGTGCGGCAGCGCGGCCGTGGCCAGCGCCACCGCCGGCAGCAGCACCCGGTCCACGGCGGCCCGGTAGTCCTCGACCTCGAAACCGGTGGCGGTGCCGACCGGAGGGCTGCCACCGCTGGCCAGCAGCACGTGCACCCCACCCAGGTCGGCGGCGACCGCGTCGACCCAGCGGCGGGCCGCGTCGGAGTCGGTGAGGTCCACGCTGGTGGCGCTGACCCGTCCGGTCGCCACCTGCGCCACCTCCCGCTCGGCGGCGGCCAGCCGGTCCGGGTCGCGTCCGCAGATCGCCACCTGGGCGCCCTCGGCGGCGAACTCCTTCGCGCAGGCCAGTCCGATGCCGCTGGAACCACCCGCGACGAGGACCACCCGCCCCTTGAGCCCGAGATCCACGCCCGTTACCTCCCGTTGTCTCGTGGGGTGCCGACCCCCGGCATGTCGCCGGGTCGCGCGGTGCCCGCACTGTCGTACCGGTAGCCGTAGCGGCCGAACAGCGGCCAGGCCAGCGCCGTGGCGGCCCACCGACGACGGCCCGACAGGGTGTGCCGCCAGCCGTCGTCCCGGTCCCGGATGGTGGTCGGGCCGGTCCGGAACCGGTCCGGGTTGCCGGTGACCGTGTGGTTGGTGTGCAACTGCACCGTGCGGTCGCGCACCGGGTTGCCGGCCGGGTCGGCGTCGCAGAGTCGCAGCAGCGCGTCGACGGTGCCGGCCGGGTCGGCGGTGAACTGTTCGTAGCGCAGGAACATCGACCGGTCCGGGTGCCGGCGGGTGATCGCGGCGGAGGCCAGGTTGAAGCCGTGCCAGTAGGCGGTGCTGCGGGCGGCGGACATCGCGTAGACGTACTGCTTCGGTTCCCGCCACGAGTGCGCCACCGCCCGGGGATCGCGGACCAGATGCACGTAGTACGGCCGGATACCGGGCAGGTACGACAGCAGCGCCGCCTCGCCGGGGATCTTCGTGGTGTCCACGATCACCCGGGCGCCGGTGCGCTCGGCGATGCCGTGGTAGACCCGGCCCATCAGGTCGGCGTGCGCGCGGATCTCGTCGTCGTACAGGCCGCGCCGCAGCACCCGCCAGGTGTGCCGGGTCCGCACCCGGGACCACTGCCGCCGGATCACCTGTGCGGCGTGCGCGTCCGGAGAGACGCTCCCGGGGCGGCCGATCGGCAGCACCGCCGACCAGATCGGACAACCGGTCAGCGGCTCGCCGCAGCCACACCGGTCGTTGACTCCCCGGCCGGTGGCGTTCTTCCACAGGAAGTGCAGCTCACCGACGTGGAAGAAACCGGGCACCTCGTTGAGGACGTTGCCGATGATGGTGCTGCCGTTACGGCACCAGCCGGTGACACACAGGATGGTCAACGGGTCGCTCATCCGGTGCGTACCTCCGTCGGTGCGGTGACCGGGCGGCCGATCCGTACCGCCAGCACGGCCGCGACCAGCGCGCAGGCCGCGCCGGCGGTGAAGACCGCCGGGTAGCCGAAGCCGGCGGCGACCAGGCCGGTGACCGGCCCCCACACCGCGAGCCCCAGATCCCAGAACGACGTGTACGCGCCGATCGCCGCGCCCTGCCGCGCCGGATCGGTCCGGTTCATCACGATCAGCGCCAGCGACGGGTGCAGCAGCGAGAAGCCGACCCCCATGATCAGGCTGCCGAGGACCGCGACCGGCAGGTTCGGGGCGACGGCGATGATGGCCAGCCCGACCGCCTCGCCGATCCCGCACCAGGCGGCCACCCGACGCGGGCCGAGCCGGTCGGGCAGGTGCCCGATGACCAGCCGGGTGCCGGCGTAGACGGCGCTGAAGCAGCTCAGCACCACCACCCCGTGCCCGATGTCGCGGGCGTCGAGGTGCAGCACCACGAACGCGGCGAGCCCGGCGTACCCGGCGGCGCCGAAGGTGAGCGCGATCCCGGGCAGCAGCGCCGGCCGCAGCAGCAACCCACCGCCGCCGCTGGTGGGGGCGGTCCGGGGCGGCGTCGGCACCATGGCGACCAACCCGGCGGCGACCAGCGGGGCGACGGCGCTGAGCGCCCAGACCGCCGTGAAGGAGACCTGTTGCAGGGTGGCGCCGAGGAAGGTGCCGGCGGAGATGCCGCCCCACATGCTCACCCCGTACAGACCGATGAGCTGGCCGCGCCGGTGGTGCGGGGCGAGCGCCACCGTCCACACCGCACCGGCGGTGAACAGGGCGGCCTCCCCGGCACCGAGCAGCAGCCGCACCGCGACCAACGCCGGCACGCTCATCGGTAGCAGGTACAGCAGGCCGCCGGCGGCGACGATCAGCGCGCCGGCCAGCATCACCGTGCGGTGGCCGTGCCGGTCGGCCAGGGCCCCGGCGACCGGGCGGACCAGCAGCGCGGTCACCGCCGTCACGGTGACCACCAGGCCGACGGTGAAGTCCCCGGCGTCGTGCCGGTCCCGCAGGAACGCGGGCAGCACCGGGATGACGGCGGTGAGACCCAGGTAGCCGGCGAAGAGGCCACCGAAGATGCCCACCATCGCCAGCCGTGGGACGGCGGTGTCCCGGGTGGAGGCAGAGGTCATGAGCGCACCGGCTCCGCGTCGACGGGCGTCGGGGTCGACGGCTCGATGCCGACCGGTGTCGGGGTCGACTGCTCCGTCCGGAGCGCTGCTGCCGCCGCCACCTTGCGGACCGCGCGGATCAGCTGGTCACAGTCGTCGGGGGTCAGGCTCGACGACAGCGGCACGTCGACCGTCTCGGCGAGCAGCCGGGCGGTGCGCGGCAGGGTGGCGCGGATCGCCGTCGGGTCGGTGTCGTCGTACATGAACCGCCAGTTCCAGAAGGCCCGCACGTTGAGGTCGTCGTCGGCGCCGATGTTGCGGGCGTCGATGCCCTCCGCGCACAGCGCGCGGGCGAACCAGCCGGCGTCACCGCCGGGCACCCGGAACACGAACGCCTCACCGAGGTACGCCCCGGGCGCGACCGGATTGCGGACGGCGATCCCCGGCAGGTCGGCCAGCGCGTCGCTGACCTGGGCGTAGTTGCGGTGGAACAGGGCCAGCCGCTGCGGCAGCCGGGTCAACTCGGCGCGCAGCAGGGCGGCCCGGATCTCGTCCATCCGCAGGCTGAGCAGGGGCAGGTCCAACCCGTTGACCGGTGGTTCGGTGTCGGGGAAGTGCCGGCGCAGCCGCCCCTCGTACGCCCCGGACAGCGCCACCGCCCGGCCGAACAGGGTGCTGTCGTCGGTGATCAGGAAGCCGCCCTCACCGCAGTTGAGCGCCTTGTCGGACTGGGTGCTGAATGCCCCCGCCACGCCGAACGTCCCCAGCTTGCGACCGTGCAGCTCGGCACCGAGCGCGGGCACCGCGTCCTCGATCAGCGGTACGCCCATCTCGGCGGCGAAGGCGGCCAGCGCCGCCACGTCGGCGGCGAAGCCGCGCATGTGCACCACCAGGATCGCCTTGATCTCCGGTCGCCAGCGGCGGCGCAGGTCGTCGAGGTCCATCCGCAGGTCGTCGTCGACCTCGACCAGGAATGGTTGGCAACCAGCCAGCACAATGGCGCTGGGGGTGGCGACGAAAGTGAACCCCGGGCAGGCCACCAATGCGCCCGGCGGAACAGCGGCACCCATGATGGCCAGCGCGAGCGCGGCGGTGCCACTGGATACCGCGAGCGCGTGCCGGGTGCCGAAATAGCGGCACAATTCGGCCTCGAACTGCCCGCACTCCGTTTCCGACTCGTTACGGTGGTCGTAGCGGAAGTAGAGGTGGCTGCGGATAGCCCGCATCGCCGCCTCCTCGTCTTCCTGACAGACGTGGACGGCACCCTTGTCGTAGGTGGGCCAGGGGGTGCGCCGGATCGGCGCGCCGCCCCGAAGGGCGAGCTGTCCGTGCAGCTCAGCGCCGTGCGAACCCGGTCCGGTTCGGGTCGGCGCGAGAGCTTCGTCGTTCCCGTTCACCGATGTGCTCCTGACTGCCTGCGGCGGTTTTCCGACTGAGTCGATAGGAATTGTGCGCGGGGCTTGCGCCTCGCGGGCAACCGCGTCGAAACGCCGGAACAACCACCAGATCCGACATTTGCGCGGGCCGGGAATCCAGTGAACAACATGATTACTGCCGGGATGCGGGCCGTCAACCATGCGGTCGGTCATGAGTGCTGACTTAACGCGCGTTGAGGCGGATCGCCGGCCACCGTGATTGCTGACAGTGAGCATTACGAATGGCGAATGTCGGGCAATTCGGCGGACCGGATCGCCCCCGGCCTGCCCGTACGCGCCGCCGACCGGCGGGCGGGGCCTACCGTCCGTGCGGGGCGGTCCGGCGCGGCAGACTTCCCGGCCGTTCTGGGTCGACGTCCCGGGTCGACGCGACGATCCCCCGTGGCGAGCAGTTCCTCGGTGCCGTCGGCGTCGGCGCAGAGGGTGGCCAGGTGAGGTTCCCCCGGGATGGACAGCGGGTTGTGCCGTGATCTGCTGCCGAGCAGTCGGTGTGAGGGTTCGGCAGCGTTGCCACAGCTGGGCCGGGATGGTGGCGGCGATGCCGGGGCTGGTCGCACCTGCGAATGGTCAGTTCCCGGCCCGGCTGCGTTCGGCCGAGGTCGTGGTAGGCAACGTCGGGCACCTCCGCCAGGCCGACCGCGGCGCTCACCGTCGGGTCAGCACCACGTTCGGCCTGATCACCCTGGGAACAGCTACCGGTCCAGCAGATCTCAGCTCGCCGATCAGGTGGCTGGAGAGGAACACCGTGCGGCCCTCGGCGGCGAGCCGCCGGAACAGCCTGCGCGCCCAATGGACTCCTTCGGGGTCCATCCCGTTCACCGGCTCGTCGAAGACGAGCACCGGTGGGTCACCGAGCAGGGCAGTGGCGACCCTTGTCGATACTCGTCACGGGCTTTCGACGCAGATTAGCCCGGTCGCCGATGGGGAGCCCTGTCGGCTATCCGGCGGGTCTTCCTCAGTCGGATGAACGATTTCTCGGTGCGAGCCGTGAACTCGCCGGGCCGCCCGACGCGAGCGGTCCCCGCCACCGGGGGTGACTGGGACCTGGATGCGCCACTGTCAGGACGAGATGGTGAGGTGGAACGCCCGGTCGGCGGATGCGCCCGCCGAGGTGAACGTCTGGACGAAGACGCCGTTCGGCACGCCGAAGCGGCCGACCACCGCGATCTCGCCGCTGGGCGAGGTGCCGACGGAACCGGTCAGACCGATGGTCCCGACGAACGCGGAGCGGGTCACGTCGTGGCTGAACACCACCTGGTACTGCCCGACGGCGAGGCGGGCGGACGAGACGACCCCGAAGCCGCGGTTCAGGACCCCGGTGGCCTCGACCACGGCGAAGAAGAGCTGCGCGGTCGGCGGCATGCCGGCGGAGGTGGCAGGGACCAGGAGCGCGCTGGCTGCGGCGATGTCACTGGCGCTCGGGGCGGGTTGGTCGGCGTGCTTGCTGGACTCGGTGGACATGAGGGACTCCTTCGAGTGGTGCCGCGAGGTGCGGTCAACCTGGCGGTAAAAGGGGAAATTTGATGATCAGATATCACTTGCCGGTTGAATCTGATCAATACCCTTTATGAGTCAAAAGGTAGTCACCGCGACCTTCCTCGAACCAGGGTTGGAAGTGTCCAATCACGGACAATGGGCGATTTGATCATGCCTTTGAGCTGCGTAGATGTCGTCAGATCAAGGACCCTCGCGGCCAGTGATGGTCGAGTCCTCCTTTTGAGAGAGAACGGGATCGGGAGCCGGTGATGATCCAGCGTCGGGTGCCAGGTAGCGAGGGCGTGGCTGCGTCGGTCCCGGTTCGCCGACGTGGCAGCCCTGGCGAGGTGTCTGACCAGGTTCTTGTCTGAGCCCCGCAGCGGTCAACGGTCATAAACCTGTGGCCCGAGGACGTGGTGGAAGCAATCATGTCAGCGTGAAGCAGTACCGGGATATCGGTGATCCCCTCGACGGCGCTGACGTCGTACTCGTCGGTTTGTTCTCGGCCAGGGAAAGGCGGTACGAGGCGCGGCTCGACCAGTTTGCCGCGTTGGTCGAGGCCCGCGGTGGTCGGGTGGTGGCCAGGTACGTCCAGCGCCGGGGAGCGTCCGACCGGTGGAAGGTGCATCCCGGTGGGGCTACCCGGATGTCCCGGCCATTCTCCCGCCGGACGCTGCTGACCCACGGCAAGGTCCTTGAGGTCGCCGAGGCGTGCCGAAAGGCAGACATCGACGCCGCAATCTTTGTGAACACCCTGACACACGTCCAGCGGACCGTCTTGGCAGACATCCTCGGCTGCCTCGTAATCAGCGGCGACGACCTCGCAGCCAATGGCGGGACCGGGCACCGTCCGCTGAAGGGCGTAACCGCGAGCCGGTTCATCCCGCGAAGACGTGGTGCAGGACGTCAGCGCAGCCAGAGGTACGACACCCAGCAGACCGAGGTCGCGGCGCTGGCGAAGCAGGTGGGGGAGTGGCTCGCCCAGGGCGTCCAACCCGGCGAGATCGCGATCTGCACCCGGTTCAACCTGCTCCTCGACGCGGTGTACGACGAGCTGACCGGCGTCGGAATCCCAGCCGTCCGGGTGCGCGACCAGCCCGGCGCGGACGTCGACGGGGTACGACTGGCCACCATGCACGCGATGAAGGGCCTCGAATTCCGCTGCGTCGCCGTGGTGGGAGTGACGGCGAAGGCGGTCCCCTTCACCAAGGAGATCACCCCGAGCGAGGTGGACCAGGCGCAGCACGACAGCGACCTGCTCCGCGAGCGCTGCCTGCTCTTCGTCGCGGCCACCCGCGCCCGGGAGGCGCTGTACGTGTCGTGGAGCGGAGCCCCCAGCCCGTTCCTGCCGTCGACCCGGTGAGGAACACCGAGGAGATCCCGAAATGCCGGTAGATCGACGATTGATGAGGATATGAAGAGCTTCATGACTCCGGAGCAGATTGCCCACCGAACCCGGCGCGCGGTCGACGCGGCTGTCCACGTCGGGCGCGCACAGGGGCTGGTCGTGACCGACGCTCGCGTGCTCTACGACGCTTTCTCCGTGGTCGTGCACCTTGCGCCGTCGTCGGTCGTGGCCCGGGTGCCCACGGTCCTGCCGCACTATGCGGACCTTGGCAGTGTGGCTGGTCGGCAGCGGGCGGAGCTGGACGTGACGGGGTGGCTCGCGGACCGGGGTGTGCCGGTCATTCCACCCAGCTCCCTCATGCCCCGGGAACCCGTTCGGCACGACGGCTTCTCGATGACGTTCTGGCAGTTGATCGAGCTGGCCCCGGCCGCGGAACCCGACTATGTGGCGAACTGCGGCCTCATACCCGAGCTGCACGCCGCCCTGCGCGACTATCCGGGTGAGCTGTCCTTCCTGTCTGCGGCCGAACCGCGGTTCATCGAGGACGGTCTCATCGTGCTCGACGGCCGGTCCGAACTCATCGACCGGGCGGACCTGGACCGTGCCCGCCGTGAATGGCAGGTGCTGGAACCCCTCGTGCGCTCCCGCGAGCTGTTCGAGAAGACGTTTCCGGGGGTCGACCTCCAACCCGTCCACGGAGACTCCCCGGTCGTGAACATCGTTGCCGGAGTGGACGGATATCGCTACGCCGACTTCGAGATGGTGACGCTGGGACCCGTCGAGTGGGATGTCGTCAGCGTCGGTCCGGACGGCGAGGCCGCCTACCGGCGTGCGGCGCAGCGCCGGAACATGCGGCAGCTCGACGAGGACGTGCTGCGCTTCGTGACGGCGGTGGGGATGCTGCGGGGCGTCGCCTGTCTCGCACTGGCCCCCCAGTTGCCGATGCTGGTGGACGCCCTCGGCGGCATGCTCGACCAGTGGCGGTCGACGCCGTTCGCCGGGGGTTCGGCTAGAAAGTGACGACGAGGTCCGCTACCCGCGCATGCCCGAGGAGGCTGAAGCGCGGGTTGACGGGCGCGGGAGAGCCGGGACAGTTCCTCGACCGCTCTGACGCCGGCGACCTGTGCTGCCCGCCACAGGGGCGGGCGGTGATGTCAGCCGAGGTCGTGCTCTGCCGGGTCGGTGTTGAGGACCCAGGCAAGCGGCATGGTGGCCCGTACGGCGTAGTGGTCGCCGTCCAGACGGTGCATCGTCATCGTCTGAGCCTGGTCCTGGTCGACCGTCCAGTACTGGGGGATGCCGGCGGCGGCGTACTCGCTGCGCTTGGTGACGGTGTCCACGCCCTCGGAACCGGGTGAGACGATCTCGACGACGAGCAACACGTCGGCGACCGGCAGCCAGACACCATCGGCCTGTTCCTTGCTCCACACCACCAGATCGGGGATCCGCCCGCCGACCCCACCGTGCCGTCCGGGGATGCGTAGCCCGACCGCCTGTGCGAGCCGGTCCGCCGGTAGACCGCCTTGGGCGAGCCAGATCGTGAGCCGGGTAGCGATGATGGCATGGGCGAATCCCGAAGGCTGCCTGATCGAGAGGATTTCCTCGGGACTGATCTCACACCGGTGCTGTTCGTCCGCAACCATCATCGAGGTGAGGTCATCAAGCGTCACGACAGGGGGCATGACCTGCCAACCGCCTCCGAGCTCATCGAAGTATCGTACCGGCCTGCGGGCAGGCTCCGGCGGGCGTACGGTTCGGTGTCGACCGTCGAGGCGCTCGCTGGCGAGGCCACCCGTAGCCGAGACCGGGTCGGTGTACCGGTCAGGGCTACGTGACCAACCGATAGTTGGGGACGCCACGGCTGCGTTCTTCGGCCGATGCGTCGAGAGAGCGTGCCGCTGCCCCTTCCGGAATGGGTGCTCGGGAAAGGTGAATTCCCTCCATGCAGCTGTCGCACCAGAACGAGGCGTAGCCGTATCCCGATCCGGGGGGACCGGTGAAGACCAGGCGCAACGTCCGATTACTGCAGTTTGGGCATTGCAGGTCAGAGCTTGCGGGCAGGGTGCGGTAGACGATGTCGTACGCGTCCAGCCACTCGTCGAAGGTCGCCATCAATTCACTCCCTCTGGCCTGACCGGATGGCTGTTCCACCACTGCTCCTCATGGGCGTAGGCCCGATCCTCGAAGGCGTCGGCCTCGTCACGGGTGGTGGGGTAGGTGTGCCCCTCACGGAGCTCCGATACATGGAACCTCTCGTGTTCGAGAGTGCGCGCCAGATCTTCCTCGCTCCGGAACGCCTCTCGGCAGAGCATGACCGACTGATCAGGCCTGGTCACTCCGCACACGCCCGACATCCGGTTGTTGATGTTGAACCGGATGCCGGACACATCGATGCCGTACCTGGCGGCGATGTCCCGCACCGACTCCATGCTCATTGGCATCCGGGGCCCGCGACCTCTGCCCCGTACCCGACTGAGGTCGTCAGGGTGGGGATCAGCTCGCCTCAGCCGATTCAGGGCCTGCTTGAGCTTTTCGATGAGGTCGCCGAGGCGGCGGATCTCCGGTAGCAACCGCCGCAGGCTGGCCAGCAACCCGCGCAGCAGTCGCGCGATCCGCGCCGCCCACGACCCCACCAGCGTGGTCACCTGCTCCACCACCAGCGGCGTCGCCAACCCGCCGGTGACGAGCAGCTCGCCTGCGTACACGATGAGGCGGGAGACGCAGGCGGCGATGGCGTCGCGGACGAGGAGCCGGACGGCGGCGACCAGGCCGGCGGCGCCTTCGGTGGCGGCGGCGAGGGTGTCGGCGCCCCGGGCGAGCCCGGTGATGGCCTGGTGTTGTTCGGTGGCCCAGGCGCGGTAGGCGGGGCCGGCGCTGCCGCCCCAGCCGGCGACCTCGGTGCGTGCCGCGTGGGCCAGTTCGGCGGCGTCGTCGCGCAGCGCGGCGGCGACGTTGCGCCAGGTCCGGGCGTGCGCGGTGATCTGCGCGGGGTCGCCGGCGAGCCAGTCCAGCGCCTCGCTGAGCGGCTTGACGTGCTCGATGAGCCAGGCGATGCCGTACTGGAGCAGGGCGCCGACCGGGTCGGCGACCAGCGCCAGGGCGTCCAGGCCGGCGCTGACCACGCCGAGGCTACCGTCGATCCAGCTCCCGGTGCGGACGCCCTGCGCGATGAGTTCGATGTCCTCGCAGATCCAGATCCCGGCCCATGCGCTGGGCGCGGCGTGCGACGCGGTGGCGACGAGCGGGTTGCCGGTCACCGTCGATCCCGTACCCGGTCGAGCTGGTGGGCGGCGCGGGCGTCGGCGGCCCGGTAGCGCTCGGCGCTGGACCGCAGTTTCCCGGCGGTGTCGCGGACCGATCCGGCGGCGGTGCCGATCCCGTCGACCAGGGTCCGCTGGAGGCCGTCGAGCAGCGTCGGCATGATCGCGCACAGTTGCCCGTACGCATCGGCGTCGAGCCGGACGTGCTGGCCGGCGTGCCGGGCGGTGTCGAGGCGGTCGGCGCAGCGGTCGAGGTGGGCGGCGTGCGTGGTCAGGTCGTCCGGGTCGACCTGGATGCCGTCACCGGTGGGCATCCGGCGTGCCCTGACCGGGGTCGAGTCGTCGCCGGTAGGACTCGACGATCGCCTGCCCGGCCGGATCGCCGTCACCGAGGGTCCGGTGGGTCGCTGCGGTGAGCTGCCGCAACAGGTCGGCGTGCGCGGCTCGGGTGGTCGCCACGATCTGCCGGGCGGTGTGGGTCGCGGAGTGCTGCCGGGTCTGTTCGTCCAGACGCAGGTCGACCAGCAGGCCGGTGGAGTCGACGGTGACCTCGATCGTCCGGTCGGGGCTGCGGGCGGTGCCGGTCAGGGCCTGTACCCGGGCCGACAGCGTCTTCGCCCGCTCCGCCCGCTCGGCGAACGACGATTCCCACTCGTCGAGCCGCCGTGCCGCCGCGTCCAGCGCCGCCTCATCCGCCCACATCCCGACCCTCCCCAGGGGACGTCGGTAGCCGTCGGCCATCGACCACCGACACTGTAGCGGTCGGACCGGTCACGCTGCCGCGTCCGCCGGTGGCGATGCCGGTCCGCGTGCGCGTGCGCGTTCCACCCGTTCCAGCCCGGCGGCGAAGTCACGTCGCCAGGCGGGTGCGTTCCACGCGTAGCTGAACGCCCAGGGGGCGACGCCGTACAGCTCGACCCCCGGTGGTGGATCGGCGACCATGGGGGCGCCCCGCACCAGCTCCAGCATGTTCAACGAGCAGTCCACCCGACCGACCGGCGCTGCCGCCTGGAGCTGGAGGAACCAGGCCAGCTGGGCCTGCGCGTCCTGTTCCCGTTCGCCGGGAGAGCCGAAGATCAGGTTCGTCACCACCGTGATGCCCTGTTCCGCCAGGGCGAGGATCAACTCCTGGAGCATCACCGGGTCCGCGCGTTTGTCGAAGAGCCGCTGACCGGCCGGGTGGATCGTCTCCACACCGATCTCCACCGTGGCGAGTCCCGCCTCGGCCAGCAGTGGGACCAGCGGGAACAGCGCCCTGCTGGCCTTGGTCGTGGCGCTCCACCGGACCGCGACCGTCGGCTCCCGCAGCAGGGCCTCGGCGAGGGCGCGCAGCATCGGCGCGGTGAACAACGAGTCCTTCAGGGAGAACCGGCGCACCCCGTGGGTCCGTACGAGCGTGTCGATCGCCGTGCGGGCGGCGTCCCGGCCGAGGGCGGTGACCTGAGGCTCGACCACCGGGTAGGTGCAGAAGGTGCACCGGCCGTACGAGCAGCCCCGGGTGAACTGGATCGGCAGGGTCAACGACCGCCGATCGTAGTGGGCGAGTTGCCGCTCGGAGAACGTGGGAAGGTACTCGAACGGCGCGTCGGTCTGCGGGAACGGCGGCAGCAGCGGTCGGCGGATGCCCCGCGCGCTGAGCCGGGCCAGGATGGCCACGAACTCGTCCTCGCAGTGGCCGGTGAGCACGACGTCCGCCGCGTCCCGTAGCCGCCGGTCGTCGCGCAACTGTTCGCGCAGCAGCGTCACGTGGCTGCCGCCGAGGACGGTCGTCGTCTCCGGCCAGATCTCCTTGACCACCCGCAACGTGACCAGGCCGAGGAAGACCTGGGAGGGGCCCATCAGGGACACCCCGACCACGGTCGGTGGGCGGTCACACCCGGCGCGGAGGTGCTCTTCCAGCCATCCCCGCCACGGCTCGGGCTCGCTGGCGGCGGTGGCCACGGCGGCGGTGACGGCGGCGAGCGGGTAGTGCATTCCCGCCACCGGGTGGGCGGTGTCCGGCAGGTGTAGCGGAGGTGTGCCGTCCAGCCCGGTGTGTGCGAAGAGCCACCGTGCCGCCGCTGCCACGCCCGACCGGTCCTTGCCGTGGTCGCCGAGGGTCCGACCGAGGCCGGCGGGTTGGCTGCCGAAGCGTTTGAGCAGGAGGATGTTGAGATCCAGCACGTCGACGCCGAAACCGCTGCGGGCGGCGGCGGTGGCGAGGATCGCCGGACCCAGGGGCGGATTCGTGTCCGATGGCGACGGTGGTGGTACGACGATCAGCGCATCACCGCACGCTCTCGCAGCGTGCTGCGGGCTGGGCTGGATGATCCGAGGTGCGACCATGGCACCCTCGCACTCAGCTAGGTATCGATTGCTCTGAGTGTAGGTAGTGGTGCCGCTGTGGTCTATACGCGTTGCAGCACTTCTCGGAGGTCCCGAATGCGAAAGTCTGCGGTGCAGTTGCGGAATGCAAAGTCGGGATGGGCGAAGAGATAGGACGTCCCGCCGGCCACCTCCGCCAGGCGCATGTCGCTGACCGAGTCCCCGATGATCACGATTTCCTCGAAGGTCGGTCGCCCGGCGAGGTATCCGGCGAGGACGTCCTTCTTGGTGGTGCGTACGTCCCGCACGTGCTGGTCGACGGCGAATGCTCGTCCGGGGGTGAAGTAGTCGGTGAGTTCCAGCAGTTTGAGAAACATGTCGAGGGTGCCCGGCCGGGTGTTGGAGATGACGATCTGCTCGTGGCGGGCGGCGACGGCGGCCAGCACCCCGGCGACGTGCGGTGTCGGCCTCATCCAGTGATATTGCAGCTCAGGGCGCTCCTCGGAGAGCCTGAAGCAGGCGTCCTGAAGCTCCAGGTGACGGTCGTGCGGCGCATCGGGCAGCAGGAGCGCGAAGTACTCGTACCACTTGTGCCCGTACAGTCGCCGGCCGTCCTCGTACCCGAATCTCTGCTCGTATCCGAAAGCCGACAGTACCTCGTTGGATATGTCGATCACGGCCTTGTCGTTTCCCTGTTCCAGGGTGCCGTGCAGGTCCCAGACAAAGAGTTTCACAGCTTGCCCTTCCCGTGATCGCGTCGCATCGGCATTCACTCATCACGCAAACGATGGCGAGTTCGGGTCCGGTGTGGGCCGGCGGGAGATCGCTCTCAGCAGTTCGGAAAGTTGCTCTTCCATCTGCGGGGTCAGCCCCTTCCCGGACAGTGCGTCGACGGCCGCGCGGAGCGTGGACAGGGGACGGCCACCGATCATCTCATGCCGCACCAGATAGATGTCCATGAACGTGTGTAGATCGACATAACGGCGTTGTACGGGAATTTCTTGGAATGTTGGACTTCCGAACATCGCCAACACCCGGGTGGAGGTGCGTTCGTGGGTCACGTACGGCGGGACATCCAGGAAGGGCGGCCGGCGCGTCCGGACGTCGCCGTAGTAGTAGAGGACGTAGCCACGGCTGCAGGCGCGGAACACGGCATCGTGCCGTAGCAGCGCGAAGAAGCGGGCCAGCGCCGGGTCCGACCGGTGGTGGCACAGCGCCCAGAGGATCGCGCTCAGCAGGAACGCGTCCCGCTCCCGCCGTAGCAGCGCGCTCAGCAGCTCGGCAGCAGTCGGGCTGGTGCGCGAGATCAGATACACCAGCAGGTTGCACACGGTGAGTCGATCCGCGACCTGCAGGCCCGGTGCGGACCGGAGCAGGCGGTACAGCTCGGACAGCCGTTCGCCGAGCCGGTCGTCGGCCAGCTCCCGCAGCTGGCCGATCAGGTGATGCCGGATCTCCCGGGTCAGGTCGCGTCGGAGCAGGGCGATCGCCTGTTCGGACGAGAGTTCGGAGAGCAGCCGGTCGCGGATGTAGCGGGCCAGCAGGTACTCGTAGAACGAGTAGTGCAGGAACTCGCCGACCTCCGTGCCGTGCAGGGTGCGCCGGTCGATCACCTGGTCGAGCGCCCGCCCTTCGGCGCCGCGGCCACGTTCGCGATGCAGGGCGACGTGCAGGTCGGTCATGGGGATGGCGTCCGCCGGTAGTTCGCGGGAGTGCACGAACCAGGCCGCCGCCTGCCACACCGCCAACGACTGGCCGCTCCACCCCGGGTGGCTGCCCCGCACCGCGAAGTCCGTGCTGCGGCTCAACCGGTTCAGGTACTCGCCGTAGAGGTCGCTCGCACCGCTGACCCGCATCGCCGCGTCGGGGCCGATGAAGGTGAGCATCCGGGCGTACAGCGGTCGTGCCACGAGGCGGGCCAGTCGTTCCGAGGCCACCACCGTCCGGTAGAGACCGGGATCGGCGATCAGCCCCTGCCGCCGCAGTCGGACCAGGTAGTCGGCGAACTCGACCTCCACCGACCAGCCCTGGAGCACGAAGACCTCGTCGAAGCTGAGCGTGGTGGTCTCGAAGGCGATCCACTCCTCGTACTCCCTGGTCCGGGAGGTCACCAGTACGGGGGTGTGTCGCAGCAGCTCCCACAGCGCGGCGGCGAGCGGACCGTCCTCGGCCAGTTCGCTCGCCTCGTCCAGTCCGTCGACCAGCATCACCACCTGCGGCGACGTGGCCGGGTCCAGCGCCAGTGCGCCGATGCGGTCGAGGATCTCCGCGGCGTCCAGTGCGCGCCACGGAATCGGCAGCAGGCCGGCCTGCCGGAGTCCGAGTGCCACGTCGTAGAGCGAGAGGCTCTTGCCGGACCCCGGCTCGCCGAGCAGCAGCACCGACTCACCCCGTCGCAGGCGATCCACAAGCGTCGCGACCGCCCGGCCGACCGTCTCGGGGCGACGCTCGTGGTAGGCGACCAGCCGACTGGGCACGAACAGGTCCAGGCGGTGCAGTTCGGCCAGGCTCAGGTCGAGGGGGTACGCGGTCCGCCGCCGACCGAGACGGCTCACCAGGGCGGTGGAGAGGCGGGTCAGCCGATCCCGCTGCGCCTCGCCCCGATCGTGGGGCGCGACGGCCTGCGTACCGGCCGTGGGGTAGGGCGGCGAGTCGTCCTGCGGTGACGCCGCCGGCGGGCCGGACCCGGAGACGACGGGACCGCCCGCGTCGTCGTCTCCGACCCCGCCCTGGGGCAACGCCGTCAGGACGACGGTCAGCCCCACCAGCAGCAGCGCCAGCACCCCGAGTGAGTGCCACGGGTGGGTCCGGACGAGTTCCAGCCCGCCGGGCCAACGCTGCTGGGCCGATGCCTCGTTGGTGATCAGCCCGGTCAGCACGGTCGCGGCGGAGAGGACGCCGGTGACCGCGATCGCCGCCGCCATCCGCGGTCTCCTGAACATCGGCATCCCTCATCACCAGTCGCTGGTGGCCGGATGATCGGGGCGGCTCCGAGGGGGAGCGCCGCCATCGGCGGAAGGTGACCGGAGCCTGACTCCAGGTTAGCGCTCCGGTCGTTGACCGGCGTGGGCCCGACCGGTGGGGCCGGTCCGCCGAGCGGCGGGGTCGACGGGCACTTCCGGCCGAGGTCGGCGGGATCGGGCGACGGGCGTCAGCGGCGTGGCCGACTCGCGCCGGCCCCGCCGGGAACTCCTGGCCGCACGACCGGCCGGCCCGGGGCGGCGGTGGCCCAGCTCACCGCCGACGCCGCGCGAAGGCGTCGCGCCGGCCCGGTCCGGGTGCGTACAGTTCCCGGGTCGGGCCGGCGGTCGGCCCCGGGCGTGAGGGCGAGACGATAGCGGACATGACGGTGGACAACGTCGGACAACCAGGGCGCGACGCCGGCCCCCCTGGCGTCGACCAGGACGAGCTGGCGATCGCGCTGCGCGTCTTCGCGGCGTTGGAGTCGCTGCCGACCGAACACCCGGACGTGGTGCGGGTGCAGCGGGCCACCGCCCGGCTGTACAAGATGGTGAAGCAGCGGCGACGCGAGGAACGGCGCGACGCCGTCCTGGCCCACGACCGGGCGGTGACCGCGGCCACCGCCACCGGCGCCCCGGGCCGCATCGACGACGAGACCAGGGGCATCCCGCTCGCCTCGCCGACCGCCGGCGACACCGCCGGCACCCTGATCAACCCGCGCGGCTGCTACATCTGCAAGAAGCGTTACCGCGAGGTCGACGCGTTCTACCACCAGCTCTGCCCCGAGTGCGCCACCCTCAACCGGGAGCGCCGCGACGCGCGGTGCGATCTGACGGGGCGGCGGGCCCTGCTCACCGGGGGCCGGGCGAAGATCGGCATGTACATCGCGCTGCGCCTGCTGCGCGACGGCGCACACACCACGATCACCACCCGGTTCCCGCACGACGCGGTCCGCCGGTTCACCGCGATGCCGGACAGCGCCGACTGGCTGCACCGGCTGCGGGTGGTCGGCATCGACCTGCGTGACCCCGCCCAGGTGGTGGCGCTGGCCGACTCGGTCGCCGCGCAGGGCCCGCTGGACATCCTGATCAACAACGCCGCGCAGACGGTACGCCGCACCCCCGGCGCGTACGCCCACCTGGTCGCCGCCGAGGCGGCGGCGCTGCCCGAGGGGCCGCTGCCGGAGTTGCTCACCTTCACCGGTGGCCGGGGTGTCACCCTGGCGCTGCCCGACGGGACGCTGCCGGCGCCCACCATCGCCCCGCATGCCCTCACCGCCCTGGCGCTGACCGGCCGCTCCGCCACGCCGGAGCGGATCGCCGCCGCCACCGCCGTCGACGCCGGAGGGCTCGCCCCCGACCTCGGCGACACCAACAGCTGGGTGCAGCGGGTGCACGAGGTCGACCCGGTCGAACTGCTCGAAGTGCAGCTGTGCAACGTCACCGCGCCGTTCGTCCTGGTCAGCCGGCTCCGCCCGGCGCTGGCCGGGGCACCGACGGGTCGGGCGTACGTGGTCAACGTCTCGGCGATGGAGGGGCAGTTCGCCCGGGGCTACAAGGGGGCGGGACACCCGCACACCAACATGGCCAAGGCGGCGCTGAACATGCTCACCCGCACCAGCGCCGAGGACATGCGCGCCGACGGCATCCTGATGACCAGCGTCGACACCGGCTGGATCACCGACGAGCGCCCGCACCCGACGAAGATGCGTCTCGCCGACGAGGGCTTCCACGCCCCGCTGGACCTCGTCGACGGGGCGGCCCGGGTGTACGACCCGATCGTCCGGGGCGAACAGGGCGAGGAGCTGTACGGCTGCTTCCTGAAGGACTACGCCCCCTGCGCCTGGTGACCGGTCGCCGGTCGGCCGCCTCTCAGCCCTGGGCGGTGGCCGACGGGGGAGCGCTGCCGCCCAGGGGCGCCTCGCCGGCCATCAGCCGGATGATCTCCGCCCGGTCCGCCGCCGACGGCAACCCCCACTGCGGTTGGTAGCCGTAGACCTCCCGCAGCGGCCGGGCCGAGGTCCGGCCGTCGAGGATCTCGACCGCGTCGGTGTCGATCAGCCCCGGATGCTCGACCCCGCACGCCTCGGCGACCTTCACCAGGTCCCGGCGCAGGGCGCTGATGTAGTTCGCCGCCCGTACCGACTTGCGGGCCGGGTCCAGGCCCCGGGCCAGCCAGGCGTTCTGGGTGGCGACGCCGGTCGGACAGGTGTCGGTGTGGCACTTCTGCGCCTGGATGCAGCCGATCGCCAGCATCGCCTCGCGGCCCACGTTGACCAGGTCGCAGCCGAGCGCGAAGGCCACCACGGCGTTGTCCGGCAGGCCCAGCTTGCCCGCGCCGACGAAGACGGTCTCCTCGTGCAGCCCCTTCTCGGCGAAGGTCCGGTAGACCCGGGCGAAGCCCTGCTGGAACGGCAGCGACACCGAGTCGGTGAAGATCAGCGGCGCGGCGCCGGTGCCGCCCTCGCCGCCGTCGACGGTGACGAAGTCGACGCCCCGACCGGTGTCCCGCATCAGGGTGGTCAACTCCTCCCAGAACCCGAGGTCGCCGACGGCGGACTTGATGCCGACCGGCAACCCGGTCTCGGCGGCCAGCAGCTCCACCCAGTCGAGCAGGCTGTCGCAGTCGGAGAACTCGGCGTGCCGGGACGGGCTCACGCAGTCCCGCCCCGGAGTGATCCCCCGGGTGGCGGCGATCTCGGCGGAGACCTTCGCCCCCGGTAGCAGCCCACCCAGGCTGGGTTTCGCGCCCTGGCTGAGCTTGATCTCCAGGGCCCGTACCGGCGCGCCGGCCACCAGGTCGCGCAACCGGGCGAGGTCGAACCGCGCCTGGGCGTCGCGGCAGCCGAAGTACGCCGTACCGAGCTGGAAGACCAGCTCACCGCCCTTGCGGTGGTACGGCGACAGCCCGCCCTCACCGGTGTTGTGCAGGCAACCGGCCAGCGCGGCCCCCTGGTTCAGGGCGGTCACCGCGTTGCCGGACAGCGAGCCGAAGCTCATGCCGGAGATGTTGACCACCGATCCGGGGCGGAACGCCCTGGCCCGTCCGCGTGGTCCGCCGAGCACCTTCGCCGCCGGCAGTCGTACGTCGTGCCCGGCGGTCGGGGTCGACGGCGGGACGGTCCGGCTGAACGTGCGGTGTTTGATGATCGGGTAGCCGGGGCTGCGTTCGATGTCGTTGTCGGTGCCGAAGCCGAAGTAGTTGTTCTCCTGCTTGGCCGAGGCGTAGATCCAGCGCCGTTGGTCCCGGCTGAACGGCCGCTCCTCGTCGTTGCCGGCCACGATGTACTGCCGCAGCTCCGGCCCGATCGACTCGAGCAGGTACCGGGCCCGCCCCAGCACCGGAAAGTTGCGCAGCAGCGCGTGGTCGCGCTGGAGGACGTCCCGGGCGGCGAGGCCGGCGACGGCGGCGGCGATCACGGGTACGGTGCGGCTGGCCCACTTCATGCCGGCCACACTCCCCGTTGCCGCCGCCGCCCAAACGGCCCTGGTGGCGCGGCGTGCGACTCAGCGGTGCGGGAACGACTGCCGGACGACGCCACCGACCAGCGCGCACCAGGTGCTGGTCGAGACCCTGCCGGTGCGCGGCAGGCCGTGCAGCGCCTGGATGTCCTGGACGGCCCGGCGGGTGGCGTGGTCGTAGTCACCGGTGACGGCGACCTCGGCGTAGCCCTTCCAGTTCAGGATGAACTGCACGGCCTGCACCGGCAGCCCGGTGGCGTCCCGGTCCAGCTCCGGGGCGAGGGCTTCCCAGGTGGGGCCGGTCAGGGTGGCGTCGATGTCGACCGGGAGACCGTTGCGGGCCTGCCAGTCGGCGATCGCGGCGATGGTGGCGTCGTCGAAGGTGCTGTTCGGGGTGACCGGGTAACCCCGGTACGCCAGCAGATACTGGGCGACCTGGACGGCGGGGGAGCTGACGAAGCGCCACAGGTCCGGCCAGCGGCGGGCCGGCACGTCGCCCAGCCGGGTGCCGAGCTTGTGGAAGACCTGGCGGCGTACGCCGGGGAAGAGACGGTAGAACTGCGCGCCGGGGCAGAGCGTGGTGCGGAAGTCCCAGTGGCCGAAGATGTCGTGGGCGTGCAGCCCGTACTGCCGGCAGATGGTGGTGCAGAGCCTGACCAGTGAGTCGAGCAGGTCCTGCGGCGGGGTGTCGGTGACGTAGGTGCCCTCGTTCTCGATGCCGATGGCGCGGCCGTTCTCGCCGGGGCAGTGCGCCGAGATCATCTGCCGGTCGCCGGCCCGGAGCTGTTCCAGGCTGCCGTGCCGTCCCTCCAGGACGTGGCCGCCCCGGCTGACGGTGAAGTGCTGGCCGGTGTCGGACCAGCCGTTGCCGTCCATGTGCAGGTCCTGGCAGTCGTGGGCGAGCTTGATCGCCTGTTCCCGGGAGTAGTCGGTGACGTTCGGGAAGGCCATGTGGTGCACGATGATCTTGTTGGTCGGGATGGTGCTGACCGACAACGGGTCGGCCGCCGGCCGGGCGTCCCACTCGTCGCAGCCGATGATCCAGTCCAGGCCCGCGCCGGGGGCGGCCTGAGCGGCGGCCGGAAGGGCCAGTTCGGACCCGACGACCGCTACGGTGGCCGCGCCGAGGCCGGCCCGCAGCAGGGTACGACGGTCGAGTGCAGGGCGTGCGACGGGCATGGCATCTCCTCGGCGACCGGCAGCGGCACTGCCGACGAACGTGAAAACTAGCTCCGATGGGTGTGGGTAAAGTGGAGGATATTGCCAGGATAGCGGTCGGCGCTAGTGGCGCGCGTCGATCGGATCCGCGGCTACCGCCCGATGCGACCAGTGCCGCGGCCGGGAGCGAACGGTCCAGCCGCCGGGTGCGGACCGTTCAGCCGACGGCGGATCCTCAGTGGGCGTGGACCGTTCGACCGGCGGTGGCGAACCCGTCGAGGGCGGCCAGCAGATGCCGGCGGGTCGCCGCGTTGCCGAAGTGGCCCGCCTCCTCGACCACGTGCAGCTGCGAGCCCGGCCACGCCCGGTGCAACTCCCAGGCGGTGACCAGGGGGCTGCCCAGGTCGACCCGGCCGTGGATCAGCACGCCCGGGATGCCGGCGAGCCGGCCGGCGTGCCGGATCAGCTCGCCCTCGGCCAGCCAGGCCCCGTGGGAGAAGTAGTGGGCGCAGATCCGGACCATGGCGATCCGGTCCGCCGACGGCCGGTCGCCGTACGGGGTGCCCACCCCCTCGGCGGAGACCACCGCGTCCTCCCAGGCGCACCAGTCCTGCACGGCCCGTTCCCGCACCGCCGGGTCCGGGTCCTCCACCAACCGGGCGTACGCGCCGACGACGTCGTCGTCCGGACCGACGCCGCCACCGGCGAGGAACCGTTCCCACTCGCGGGGGAAGTGCCGGCCGACACCCCGGTAGAGCCAGTCGATCTCCGACCGGCGGGTGCTGGTGACGGCGGAGATCACGATCTCCGACACCCGGGCGGGATGCCGCTGCGCGTACGCCAGGAGCAGCGTCGAACCCCACGAGACGCCGTAGAGCAGCCAGCGGTCGACCCCCAGGTGCTCGCGGAGTCGTTCCATGTCGGCGATCAGGTGGTCGGTGGTGTTGTGCCGCAGGTCCGTCGTCGGGTCGCTGGCGTGCGGGGTGCTGCGCCCGCAGCCGCGCTGGTCGAACAGGACCAAGCGGTAGCGGGCCGGGTCGAAGTACCGCCGGGCCCAGGTGCCACAGCCGGAGCCCGGTCCACCGTGGACGACCAGCGCGGGCCGGCCGGCGGGGTTGCCGCACACCTCCCAGTAGACCCGGTTGCCGTCGCCGACGTCGAGCATGCCGTGGTCGTACGGCTCGATCGGCGGGTACAGCTCGTCCATGGGCGGGTCCTCCCGGCTCGGCATACGACAGCGCTGTCAAGTCTCGCTCATGCCCGGCGTCCTGCCCGCCCCGGAACTCGGCGAGCCACACCGTTGCCCGGACGATCCACGCGGGAGCGGGCCGTTGACCGAAAACCATTGCCGGGAGCGGACGTCCGGACGCGAGGAAACAACCGTTGCGCCGATGGACCGCAGCGTGCACCGGGTAAGAATGATCAGTGTGGCCCTGACCTGTGACCAGTCCCGGCGGACCGGAAAGGCCGGCGCGTGACCGGCGACTGGCGATTGTCCGGCTACACCCCGGTACGTCAGCTCGGCGCGGGCACGTCCGGCCGGGTGCTGCTCGCCACCCACGACGCCACCGGCACCCCGGTCGCCATCCGGTATCTGTCCCCGGCCCTCGGTGCCGATCCCGCCTTCCGGCTGGCCTTCCGGGAACAGGCGCGACTGCTGGTGGACGTGGACGATCCGCACGTCTGCCGACTCTACGAGTACGCCGAGTCGCGCTCCGGGGCCGCGATCGTGATGGAGCTGGTCAACGGGGTGACGCTGCGTCACCTGCTGCACGCGCACGGCCCCACCGGGCCCGAGGCCGCGCTCTGCGTCCTGAAGGGCTCGCTCGCCGGGCTCGCCGCCGCGCACGCCCGCGGTGCCGTGCACCGCGACCACCGGCCGGAGAACGTCCTCGTCGGGCTCGACGGAGGGACCAGGCTCACCGACTTCGGCATCGCCCTGCCGACCGGCATCGCCCACGGCACCCCCCGCTACCTGGCCCCCGAACAGTGGACCGGCAGCCCCGCCGAGCCGGCCGGCGACATCTACGCCGCCACCGCGACCTTCTTCGAGTGTCTCACCGGTCGACCCCCCTACGACGGGGAGGACCTGGCCACCGTGCGCGAGCAGCACGCCGCCGCCCCGATCCCGACCGCCCCGACCCCCGCACCGCTGCACGACCTGCTCCGGCACGGGATGGCCCGGTGCCCCGCCGACCGGCCGCAGCCCGCCGAGATCTTCCTCGCCGAGCTGGAACACACCGCCGCCCGCTCGTACGGCGGGGACTGGGAGGAGCGGGGTCGCCGTCAGCTGGCCCACCGGGTCGGGCTGCTCGCCGCGTTCCTGCCCTTCCCCGACGGCGCTCCCGGGCCCACCGGCCCGACCGTCAGCGCCTTCGACGCCGAACCCCGACCCACCTCCCGGCGCGGCGGCACCCGCAGCGCCCTGGCCGGGGTGGGGCTGACCGCGGTCCTGCTGGCTGGGGTGGTCGGGCTGAGCTACGCCGCCCGCCGACCCGGGCCGCTCACCCTCGCCGACGGCACCGCCGGGCCGAAATCGACCGCTTCGGCGACCCGCAGCCCGGCCCCGCTCGCCGCCGCCCCGGCCATCACCGTCGTACCGCCGGAGCCGACCCGCAGCCCCACCCCGGCGGCGACCACCAGCGGCCCACCACCCACTCCCGGCCCGGCCCGGTCCGCCGCCGCGAGCACCACCCGGGTACGCACCCCGAGCCCCACGGCACCGACGACGGCCGTCAGCCCGATCCTGCCCACCGATGTGTTTCCGCCGACGGTGTCGGCACTGGACGCCAGCCCGGCCACCGTGGAGCCGAAGGGCTGTCCCGACGCGGTCACCTCGACCACGGTCACCGCCACGGTCGTCGACGACCGGGCCGGCGGCGACCTGCTCCGGGTGGTGTTCCGCTACACCCTCGACGGTGTCACCCGTACCGTCGGAATGGACCGGACCGGCGGGGACGTCTTCCAGGGCACCCTCGGCGACCTGCCGGTGCCGCCGTCGGTGACCAGGATCGCGGTCCAGGTGATCGCCGTCGACGATGCCGGCAACGCCTCGGCGCCCGCCGGTCCGGTCGTGGTGTCGCTGCTGGCCACCTGCACGTCGGGCTGACACCGGCCGGTGTTTCCGGTGACCCGGCCGAGGGTAGCTTCGGGGGTCGACCGAGCAGACGGTGGAGGACCCGGGATGACAGACAACTTCGGCGACGCGGCGGGTGACGCCCTGCGCGCGGTGATGCTCTTCCTGCCCAAGGCGGTCGCCTTCGTGGCGATCCTGGTGGCCGGTTGGCTGATCGCCAAGGCGGTCCGCAAGATCGTCGACAAGGCGTTGGAACGGGTGCACTTCGACCGGGCCGTCGAGCGCGGCGGCATCAAGACCGCCCTGGCCCGCTCCCGCTACGACGCCGGCGACATCGTCGCCAAGCTGGCCTACTACGGGGTGCTGCTGGTGACCCTCCAACTCGCCTTCGGCATCTGGGGGCCCAACCCCATCTCCGACCTCATCGCCGGCGTGATCGCCTGGCTGCCCCGGGCGTTCGTCGCGATCGTCATCGTGGTCGTCGCCGCCGCGATCGCCAACGCGGTCAAGGACATCATCAGCAGCGCGCTCGGTGGCCTCTCCTACGGCCGGGTGCTGGCCAACATCGCCTCGGTGTTCATCCTCGGACTGGGGGTGATCGCCGCGCTCAACCAGATCGGCGTCGCCACCGCGGTCACCACACCGGTGCTGATCGCCGTCCTCGCCACCGTCGGCGGCATCCTCGTCGTCGGCGTCGGCGGCGGGCTGGTCCGCCCGATGCAGAGCCGCTGGGAGTCCTGGCTGACCCGGGCCGAGCAGGAGTCCCGCACCATCGCCACCCACGCGCGTGCCTACCAGGAGGGTCGACGGGACGTCGAGGCGCGACTGAGCCCTCACGCGGAGGCCGAGCGCACCCCGGCGGTGTCCCGTCCCGGCGACGCCGGACCCACTCCACAGGTGTCGCAGGAGGACGATGCCGAGCGTACCCAGGTCGTCTTCCGCCCCGACGACGCCGAGCGTACCCAGGTCCTGCCGCGCCCCGACGAGGCGGAGCAGACGCAGGTCGTCTCCCGCCCCGACGCCGCGGAACCGACCCAGCCGGCGGCCCCGCACGAGGACCGGGACACGACCCCGGTGTCCGGCAGCCCGGTCACCGCGCCGTCCGCCGTGGTGCCGCGTCAGCCCGGGTCGGTGGACGCCGTGCCCCCCTCCGACAGCGAGGCCACCATGGTCATCCCACCGATGGACCCCGACACGTCCCGCCGTTGACCGGCCGGGGGCGGCCCGGACCGGATCCCGCCCCCCGCCGCCGGGCCACCATGCCGGGGCGGCGCTCCGGGCCGGTCTAGCATTGGCGCATGACCTGGCGATGTTGATCCGTCACTGAAGGCCGAAACCGTGGGCCACCGCGGACGCCGTACCTCCCGCGTCCGTCCCGCCCCACGGAAAGGCCCTGATGACCCTCACCTCCGTGTGGGTGGCCGACACCCGCGTCCGCCGTCTGTCGGCCACGCTCTACGGCTACCTGTTCCTCGTCGATCTCGTCCTGCTCTACCCGGTGTACGTCCTGCTGTTCGGCGACACCGGCCTCACCGTCGGGCAGATCTCCGCGCTCTTCGTGATCTGGTCGCTGACCGCGATCGTGCTGGAGGTCCCGTCCGGGGCATGGGCCGACACCGTCTCCCGACGCCTGCTGCTCTGCCTCGCGCCGCTGTTGACCAGCGCCTGCTTCGCGCTGTGGGTGCTGGTCCCGTCGTGGTGGGCGTTCGCGCTCGGCTTCGTCCTCTGGGGGGCCGGTGGCGCGCTCCGATCCGGTGCCCTGGAGGCGTTGGTCTTCACCGAACTCGACCGGCTCGGTGCGGCCGGCCGGTACGCCCGCACGATGGGCCGGGCCCGGACCGCCGGGGTGCTCGGCGCGCTCGCCTCGATCGGCCTGGCCGGGCCGGTCCTCGCCGTCGGCGGCTACCCGGCGGTCGGCGCGGCGAGCGTGCTGTCCGGTGTGCTCGCCGCCGCCGTGGCCACCCGGTTTCCGGAGCACTGCCCCGACGCACCCGCACCGCTGCCGCCCACCGGCTCGCCGACCGTACCGGCCGGCCGTCTGCGGGACGGCGCAGCCGACGGGGAGGAGACGGAACCGGGCTGGTGGGCGAGCCTGCGCGCGGGCCTCGCCGAGACGCACGCCGACCGGCGGGTACGGGCGGCCGTGCTGCTCGTACCGGCGGTGACGGCGGTCTGGGGCACCCTCGACGAGTACACCCCGCTGCTGGCCCGCGATGTCGGCGTCACGGCGTCCACGGTGCCGCTGCTGCTCCTGCCGATCTGGCTCGGGATGACCGTCGGCGGCCTGCTCGCCCCGACGGCGGAGCGACTGACCACTCCCGGGTTCGCCGGGCTGCTCGTCCTGGCTGCGGTCGCCCTGGTCGCCGGGGCCGTCGTTCGGCATCCGGGGGGCTTCGTGCTGCTCGGCGTCGCGTTCTGCGCCCTGCAACTCGCCACCGTGCTCGCCGACGCCCGGCTGCAGGCACGGATCACCGGGCCGGGGCGGGCCACCGTCACCTCGGTCGCGGGGGTGGGCACCGACCTGGCCATGATCGTCGCCTACGGCGGCTATGCGCTGGTCGCCGCCAGGGGCGGCCATGTGGTGGCGTTCGCGGTGGCGGCCGTGCCGTACCTGCTGGTCGCCGGTGCGCTGGTGGCGTCGGGATGGGCCCGGCGGCCGGCCGCCTGTGCCGCCGGGCTCCCCGCCGGCACCGGTGACGGGTGAGGGGGGTTCCCGCGCCCCCGGTGCGGGCCGGGTCGCGCCCGGATCAGTGCGGCAGCGCGTCGAGGTAGACCCAGCTGCCGTCCTCCCGGACGAACCGGCTGTGCTCGTCCACCGTCCCCGGCTGCCCGGCGTCCCGGTAGTGGGCCCGGAACGCCACCGTGCCGGTGCTGTCGAGCAGGCCGCCGCGCGTGCTGTCGACGATCTCCAGCCGGGTCCACCGTTGGGCGGGGTCGAGCCGCAGCCGGGTCGGCCGGGTGGTCGAGTGCCAGCTGCGCAGCAGGTAGTCGGTGTCGCCGACGGCGAAGGCGCTGAACCTCGACCGCATCAACGCCTCCGCCGTCGGGGCCGTACCGGTGCCCCGGTGCAACGGCCCGCAGCAGTCGACGTACGGCAGGCCGGTGCCGCAGGGGCAGGACCGAGGGGTGCCGCCGTCCCGGCGGGCGGTACGTTTCGCCACGGCGTCCATCCTGCCGCATGCCCCGCAAGCGCCAAGCGGGCCGACCCCTGGTGGGGTCGGCCCGGTCGGTGTGTGGGGTCAGGAGGAGGTGTAGCCGCGGGTGGCGATCCAGTCGGCGAGGTTGTCGACGCTGATCCGGTAGGCCGCGGTGTCGGGGTTGGCGGAGTCGGCGATGGTGACGGTCTTGCCGTTGTCGCGGTAGCCGACGACGCTGATGTAGTGCCCGCCCTCGAAGGAGTGGGTGTTGCCGTCGGTGTCGGTGCTGGTGCCGGCGATGTTGGCGACCACGGCCCGGCCGTCGTCGACGGTGCGGACGATGTCGGCGCGCAGCTTGTCGGTCTGCTTGTCGTCGGCCTTGGGGCTGCGGATCTCGGTGCTGTGGTAGGCGTCCTTGCGGCCGGTCTGCTTGTTCAGTACGGGGGTGATGTCGTTGATGCTGTCGGTGCCGCTCTCGGTGGTGCCCATTTCCTTGGCCATGGCGTCGACGTCGATGTTCTTGCCCTGGACGCTCAGGGCGTTGCGGGTGGCGGCGGGGCCGCAGTAGTAGAAGTTGGGTTGGGCGGCGTAGTCGACCTTGAGTTCGCGTTCGCCGGTGGGCTTGCGGTCGGCCTGGACGGCGGCGGCGGGTCGGGTGGTCTGGGCGGCGTGTGCGGCGATGGCGGGGCCGGCGATGCCGCCGGTGGTGACGGCGAGGCCGGCGATGGTCAGGGCGGTCTTACGCAGGATGTCGGTACGCATGATGGGAGTGCTCCTCTGCGTCGGGGGTGTGCGGCACGCGGGCGGGGGCGCGGTGGTGCCGCGAGTGGGGGACGTTCCGATAGGTCGACCCGGGTGGTCGGGGACCGGAGCTGCGCGATGGCCGGCGGCGGTGCCTGCTCGGTGGCGCGAGGGGTGTAACCGATCCGGTGGCGACCGCATTCCACGGGCGGCGGCCGTCCCCGGGTGGGGCAGTGGCGGTGGTATGCCAGATACAACGCCCCGGCCCCGGCGGCGATTCCGTCGCGGGGGTGGCCCCGGCCACGGGACGCCGGGGTACGGACCGGACGCGTCGGCGGACGCCGGCACCGACCCCACCCCGGCGAACCGGACACCGGCGTGGTCACCCGCCCTCCGCACCTCCACCGGCCCCGGGCGGGCAGGTCGGACAGATGGCACGGTCGGCCATTGCGGGGACGAAGATCGGGCCGGGTGGGTATGCCCCGGTCGCCGACCCGCCGCTAGCCTTGACCCGTCATGGGTGTTTCACAGCTGAGCCGCACCGGCGGTACGGGGGCGTGCGCCGGATGAGCCCCACCCAACGCCTCCTCGATGCCGACCAGGTCCGCCGTTACGTCGCGGCCTCCCTCGGCCCGACCGTGCAGGTCACCGACTGCGGGCCCCTGGCCGGCGGCGGGTTCGCCGCGGTCTGGCGGGTGCTCCTGGACGACGGGCGGGCCGTCGTGCTCAAGGTCGGGCCACCACGGGAGGTGCCGCTGCTGCGCTACGAGCGCGGCCTGGTCGCCGCCGAGGCCCGCTACCTGCGCCTGGTGGCCGCCCAGGCGCCGGCTGTGCCCATTGCGCCGTTGCTGCACCACGGCAGCGACCCGGAGCTCGGCGACTGGCTGCTCACCGGTCACCTGGCCGGGCGGACGCTGGATGCGCTCGTCGCCGACGGTGTGCCGGTCGACGGGGTCCACGCCGAGCTGGGTGCCGCGTTCGCCGCCCTGCACCGGGTGACCGGTGACCGGTACGGCTACGACGGTGGTCGGGCCGGCGGCCCGACCTGGCGGTCGGCGTACACCGCGATGCTGGACGACCTGCTCGCCGACGCGGCGGACTGGGGGGTGCCGCTGCCGCTGCCGGCGGACCGGATCCGGAGCCTGGTGGCCCGGCACGCCGGGGTCCTGGACGCGGTGCGTCGCCCGGCGCTGCTGCACTTCGACGGCTGGGCGGGCAACGTCCTCGCCGGGCCCGGCGAGGACGGCGAGCACCGGCTCAGCGGACTGGTCGACGGCGAGCGGTACCTGTACGGCGATCCGCTGCTGGACCTGGTGTCGCCGCTGCTGTTCCGTCGGGCCGAGGACGTCCCGGACGACCCGTTCCTGCGCGGGTACCGCGCGGCGGGGGCGTCGGCGCCGCTGGCGCATCCGGGGGTGCGTCGCCGACTCGGCCTCTACCGGCTCTACCTCTACCTGCTGATGACGGTGGAGCTGCCCAGTCGGGGGATCACCGCGCAGTCCGCGCCGGGGCGGGTGCGTACGGTGGCGGCGCTGCTCGACCGGGAACTGTCCGACCTGGACCAGCCCTGAGCATCGCGGTCAGAGCCAGCCGGAGCGGCGGAACAGCCGGTGCAGGGTGAACGCGGCGGTCGCCATCAGCGCCAGCGCGGCCGGGTAGCCGTACCGCCAGGACAGCTCGGGCATGTGGGCGAAGTTCATCCCGTAGACGCCGGCCACCGCGGTCTGGGTGGCGGCGATCGCCGCCCACGCCGCGATCTTGCGCATGTCGTTGTTCTGGTCGACCGCGAGCTGGGTCAGTCGGGACTGGAGGATCGAGTTGAGCAGTTCGTCGTAGGAGGTGATCCGGTCGACGGCCCGGGTCAGCCGGCCCTCCACGTCGACGTACCAGCGGCGCAGCCCCGGTGGAGGGCCGCCGTCGGGCCCGGCGACCAGCGCGCGCAGCGGCTCCTGCAGCGGCAGCACGGCCCGCTTGAACTCCACCAGCTCCCGTTTGAGCTGGTAGATCTGCTGGATGTCGGCGTTGCGGTCGGGGGCGAAGACGCTCTCCTCGACCCGTTCCAGGTCCCGTTCGAGGTGTGCCGCGACCTCCAGGTAGAGGTCGACCATCCGGGCGGTCACCGCGTACGCCACCGCCCACGGACCCTCGGCGAGCAGTGACGGACGGTCCTGGATCTCCTGGCGGACCGGCGCGAGGGCGCCGGAGGCGCCATGCCGGACGGTGACCACGAACCGGTCGCCGAGCAGCACCATCACGTCACCGGTGTCCACCACCTCGGAGGTGGCGGTCAGCTCACCCTGCGCGACGTACGCGGCGGTGCGCAGCACCAGCAGGGTCACCGGGCCGTGCCGCTGCACGGTGGGCCGGTGCCCGTCGGCGAGCGCCTGCGCGACGGTCAGCTCGTCGAGGCCGAAGACCTGCCCGACGGCGGCCAGCACCGCCCCGCCCGGGTCGTGCAGGCCCAACCAGACGAAGGCGTTGCGGCCCCGTCGGACCCGGGCGTACGCGTCGGCGTAGTGCGGCTGGCCGGCTTCCCGGCGGCCGTTGACGTAGACCGCGCAGTCGACCACGGCGTCCGGGTTGACGCGCCGGGCGGTGCCGGCGGGGGTGTCGTCGGTCCGTTGCCGCAGCCGCCCGACCAGGGTGCCGAGCCGGGGTCCGAGCAGCGCCGTCAGCCCTCGCCGCTCCACCCTGTACCTCCGCCTCGCCGCGCCCGTTCGACGGCCCACCGTAGTACGTCGGTGCGACTGCCGATCGAGGGCGGTAGGGTCGCGCGGATTCCGGCCGAGGCGGCTGGGCGCGTGCCGGTCAGCCGAGGGCGGTGGCCCGCACGACGATGTTGTCGGAGTAGTCGCGGGCCCGTTCGTCGAACCGCCCTCCGCAGGTCACCAGGCGCAGCGCCGGTCCCGGTCCGCCCGGACCGTAGACCAGCGCGGTGGGGAAGTGCCGCTTCGGGTACGTCCCGACACCGTCGACCGCGAAGGTCACCGCCCGCCCGTCGGCGCGGGTGACCCGGACGGTGTCGCCGGGGCGCAGCCGCCCGAGGTCGAAGAAGACCGCCGGCCCGTCCCGGGTGTCGACGTGCCCGACGACGACGGCGTTGCCCGCCTCGCCGGGGCTGGCCCCGGGGCGGTACCAGCCGGCGACGGTGGGGCGGTCCAACGGGGGCACCTCCAGGGTGCCGTTCGGATCACCGGCCACCGGCACCAGTTCGGCGTGCACGCCGATGGCCGGAATGTCGATGCGTACCGGGGTGGAGCGGGGCAGCGCCGGTACGGGGGAGCGGCTGCTGTTGCCGCCGCTGACGTCGATGCTCGGTTGGGGTGGTCCGGCCGGTCCGATGGTCAGTCCGGCGGCGATCAGGGCGATCCCGGCGGTGCCACTGACCGTGACCGCCGCGACGGCCGCGCGGGTCCGGGCGGCCCACTCGCGTACACCCATCGCCCGTCCTCCCCGACGTCCGATGTGGTCGGGGTGCCCGCGCCGGTGCGGACCGGTGCGGGCACCCGTTCCCAGGGATGGTGTGTCTCGTCGTCAGGCGACGGTGGTCGCCGTCCGCTCAGGCGACGGTGGTCGCCGTCCGGCGTCGACGGCGCAGCAGCACGGTGGTGCCGAGCGCGGCTGCTCCGGCGAGCGCGCCGCCAGCGGCCAGCAGGCCGGTGTTGCCCGTGCCGCCGCCACCACCGGCGGGTGCCGCACCGATCGGCGTGACGGCGAAGGTGGCGCTGCCCGCAGTGCTGCCGTCACCGCAGGTCGCGGCGACCGTGTAGGTGCCCAGGGTGAAGCCGGCGGTGAAGAGTTCGGCGCTCAGTCCGCCGCCCGCGGCGGCGGTGGTGGAGCGGACGTTCTGGTCCCGGTCCGGGCCGGTGACCCGGAAGATCACGTCACCCGACTTCGGGTTGCAGGTCGTCGCGGTGAGCACCACCGTCCCGCCGACCGGGGTGGAGGCCGGCGATACCGTGGTGTCCGCGAGCGCGGCGGTCGGGAGCAGGAGCGTGCCGAGTCCCACGCCGAGCGCCGTCGATACGAGAACCTTTTGTGCCTTCATACGCGTCTTCCCTCACTTTTCGTCCGCTGTCTGCGTGGGGACGTCGTTCGGGTGGCCAACTCCGTAACTAGCACCGGTGTGCCCAACACTAGGAGGGTTGGGCACCCGTACCGGTGTAAATGAGAAATCTTCGTTGCCGTCACGTGTTTTCCCCCGCGCCGCAGAGCGGTGGAAATGCCGGCACAAGAGCGGACATCCGCCCGTTCCCTACTACCCAGCCTCCTAGGATGCTTAGCGGGTGTGTGCCGCGCCGCGGAGCCGACGCCCCGGCATCGAGACACCGACGACACCGGCCTGCGGCGTGGAATCAGGAGAGGCCCGGCGATCTGGGCGGCCTGCGGTGGGGCGGGTGGGGTCAGCGGCGACGGGCCTGGAGGGTGTAGGTCTGGGGGAGTCGCCACGGACGTTCGGTCAGCCGCCACTCGCCGTGGTCGTCCCTGGCCTGCCGTCCGGGCAGCGAGTCCCAGGGGGCGCTGTCGTGCTCGCACAGCATGGTCAGCTCCAGCCCGGCGTCGAGCAGGGCGGTGACCACCTCGCCGAGGCCGTGGTTCCACTCGTGCACGGTGTTGTTCGTGAAGGTCGCGTCGGTGCTCACGTAGGTGCCGCCCTCCTCCCAGACCATCGGCTCGGTCCGCTCGAAGTACGGGTACTCCACCACCAGCAGGCCGTCCGGACGGGTCTCGTCGACGGCCCGCAGCATCGGGTGCCCCTCACGTAGGAAGAGCCGCCCCCCGGGGCGCAGCAGGGTGGCGACCACCTCCGCCCAGCGGCGGATGTCCGGTAGCCAGCACAGCGCGCCGATGCCGGTGTACACCAGGTCGAAGCCGCCCACGTCGAGGACGTCGGGCGCGTCGTAGACGTCGGCCTGGACGAAGTCGACGGCCGCGCCGGTACGGGCGGACAGCGACCGGGCCTGGGCGAGGGAGAAGCCGGAGAAGTCCAGTCCGGTCATTCGCGCGCCGAGCCGGTGCAGCGAGACGGTGTCGGTGCCGATGTGGCACTGCAGGTGCACGCCGCGCAGTCCGGTCACGTCACCGAGGCGGGGCAGGTCGAAGCGGACCACCTCGCTGAGGTAGGCCGGGTCGGCGGCGAAGCGCGCCACCGCGTACTCGGGCGAGGCGGCGTGGGCGGCGGCCCGGTCGTCCCAGCTGGCCCGGTTGAGGGTGCGGTAGTCGGTGGCGGGCCGAGCGGGCCCCTTGTCGTCGTTGTCGGTCACCGGCTGACCGTGACAGATGTCGGTTTCCGGCTCAACGGCAATTCGCGTCCGGCCGGGCTGGTAGGTTGCCTGTCCGTGGCGGGGGAGCGGTGGGACGCCCGGTTCGGCAAGCTCTGGGCGGCGAGCACGCTGTCGGCGCTGGGTAGTGGCATGGCCACCGTGGCGGCCCCGTTGTACGTGGCCTCCCGCAGCGACGATCCGCTGGTGATCGCCGCCGCGTCCGGGGTGGCGTGGCTGCCCTGGCTGCTCTTCGCCCTGCCCGGTGGGGTGCTGGCCGACCGGCTGGACCGGCGGCGGTTGATGGTGGTGATCGACTCGGTGCGGGTGGTCGCCCTGGTGACGTTGGGCACGGCGATGCTGGCCGGGCAGGCCGGCGTACCACTGCTGTACGCGGTGCTGTTCGTGGCGAACACCGGCGAGATCGTGTTCCGGGCGGCCAGCCAGGCGATGCTCCCGGCGATGGTGCCGACGTCCCGGCTGGAACGGGCCAACGGCTGGCTCAGCGGCGGCGCCACGCTCACCAACCGGATGCTGGCCGGCCCGCTCGGCGGGTTCCTGTTCGTGCTCGCCGAGAGCATCCCGTTCCTGGCCAACGCCGGCACGTACGCGATCAGCGCGGTGCTCGTCGCGCTGATCGCCGGGTCGTACCGGGGTGGCGGGGACACCGGTCGGGCGGCGGCCCGGTCGATGCGCGCGGAGATCGCGGCGGGGTTCCGGTTCCTGCTCGGCCAGCGGTTGCTGCGCACCATGGCCGTCCTGATCGGCCTGCTCAACCTCACCCTGACCGCCGCGATGGCGGTGCTGGTGCTGCTCGCGACCGAGCGGCTCGGGTTGGACTCGGTCGGCTACGGCCTGCTGTTCACCAGCATGGCGATCGGCGGGCTGCTCGGCGCGGTGGTCGGTGACCGGCTCATCGCCTGGGTCAGCCCGACCTGGACGGTGCGGGTCGGGCTGCTGGTCGAGGCGGGGCTGCACCTGGTGCTGGCCGCTTCGACCAGCTCCTGGCTGGTCGGGTTCGCGCTGTTCGCGTTCGGCGTGCACGGGGCACTGTGGGGGATCGTGTTCCATTCGTTGCGGCAGCGGCTGACCCCGTCGGAGCTGCACGGCCGGGTCGGCGCGACGGCACTGTTCATCGCGGCCGGCGGCAACTGCGCGGGTGCGCTGCTCGGTGGGGCGGTGGCCGGGACGTTCGGGTTGACCGCGCCCTACTGGGCCGGGTTCGTGGTGGCCCTGGCCGTCTCCGTCGCGACCTGGCGGGTGTTCGACCGGCCCACTGTCGCCGCCGCCTACGCCGGGTCGGCGGCCCGGCAGCCCGCCCCGACGGGCGCCGGCACGAGCTGAGCGGACCGGCACCGGAGACCTCGGGACCGGCGTCCCCGGTCAGGAGGAGACGGTCAACACCGTCCGCTCGGCGGCCGAGCGGTGCGCCAGCTCGATCAGCTCGACCGTGTGCACCGCGTCGCGGGGGTCCACCGGCAGCGGCCCGCCGTTCCGCAGCGCCGCTTCGACCTGGGCGTAGAAGTCCTGGTAGCGGCCCGGGTCGGTGGGCTCCGGGCGGAGGTCGTCGCCCGCGCCGAGCAGGCCGTACCGGTCGGGGGTGACCTCGCCCCAGCCCGGCGCGTCCGGCCGGCCGCCGAGGCGTAGCGCCTCCTCCTGCCCGTCGAGGCCGTGGCAGGTGTACCCGGCCCGGTCACCGAGGACGCGCAGCCGGGGGCCGAGCTGGGCGGTCACCGCGCTCATCCACAGGTGGGAGCGGACTCCGCCGACGTGGGTGAGCGCCACGAACGCGTCGTCGTCGACCTGCGCGCCCGGTCGCCGCCGGTCCACCTCGGCGTAGACGGTGCCGACCGGTCCGAACAGCTGTACGGCCTGGTCGACGAGGTGGGCGCCGAGGTCGTAGAGGACGCCGCCGGCCTCGGCGGGGGTGCCGCCTTCTCGCCAGCCGGCCTTGATCTCCGGCCGCCAGCGTTCGAAGCGGGACTCGAAGCGGGTGACCCGGCCCAGCGCACCACCCTCCACGAGCCGTCGGGCGGTGCGGAAGTCGCCGTCCCACCGGCGGTTCTGGAACACCGTCAGCGGGACGCCCCGGCGGGTCGCCTCGTCGACCAGCGTACGGGCGTCGGCGGCGGTGGCGGCGAGCGGCTTGTCCACCACCACCGGCAGGCCGGCCGCGACGGCCTGCCGGGCCGTCGGCACGTGGGAGCTGTTCGGGGTGGCCACCACGACCAGGTCGAGGGCGTCCGGGTCGGCCCACAGCGACTCGGCGTCGTCGACGACCCGGGCGTCGGGGTGCTCGTCGGCCACCTGTTCCCGGCGCTGCGGGTTGGCGGTGACGACGGCGGCCAGCCGCAATCCGGGGGTGGCGGCGATCAGCGGGGCGTGGAACACCCGGCCGGCGATGCCGTAGCCGAGCAGCCCGACCCGCAGTGGGCGTGTCGTGTCCGTCATGGTGTGCCCCCCGATCGCCGGTGCCGGTCGCCCGTCCCACCGAACCTACGCGCCGGCCGGCGGGGCGCGGGTCACCGGCCCGGTCCCGGACGTCGACCGGGCCGGTGACCCGCTGGCCCGCACCCGCTTGTCTCAGGACCGGGCCGGGCGGTCAGCGGCCCGCGTCAGGCCGGTGCGGGGTCGTTCACCCAGCCGGTGACCAGCACCAGGCCGGTGGGGCGGTGCACGGCGAGGAAGCCGAACGGCCGGTCGACGTCGAAGCGCACCCGCCGTCGGCGGACGGTGGCGCGGGGTGACGCGGCACCGGCCCGCATGGAGACGGTGGTGACGGCCGCGGCGCGAAAGCCGGTCGCGGCGAACTCGGCCCGGGTGCTCTGCCGGGCGTCGGAGATCGACAACTGCGGGCTGATGTCGGGGAAGTGGTCGCCGTCGTGACGGGCGGTGGCCAGGCCGAACAGGTCGGCGTGGTCGAGCAGGTCGTGGTCGCCGGTCACGGTGAAACCGACGGTACGCACCAGCAGCTCCGGCCGGTCGTCGTACGCCTCGACGGTCTCCTCGGTGACACCCGGCCCGGCCTGCGGGGGCAGCGTCGGGGTGTCGTCGAGCGCGCCGAGCGCGGCCGGTAGCACCCGGGCGGGCGGCTGTCCGGTGGGGCCGAGGACGAGCAGCACGTCGACGTCGGCGTCCCCGGTGACGGTCAGCAGGCTGATCGGGCCGGCGGCGGTGTCGGCGACTCTCAGCGCGGCCGGGTCGCCGCCGGGTCGGTGCAGGCCGGCCAGCGGGCGACCCTGCCACGGCCCGGTCGTCGGCTGGCACCGGGCCGGCTGGAACGGGGAGGCCCAGTCGACGAGCACGGTCAGCGCGTTGGCCAGCACCAGCGCGGTGCCCGGCCCGACCTGGACCGGCATCCGGGTGATCAGGCCGTCGGTGCGCTGGTGTGCCCACCGGTCGAGCACCGGCTGGTCGACGGTCGGGTCGCCGGTCAGCTCGCCCCGGGTCGAGGCGTCCAGCTCGGTACGCCAGCGGTGCCCCAGGGGCAGGCCGGCGCGGGACCAGAGGCCCGCCGCCAGTCGGGTGGTGGGGGAGTCGATCGGGTTGTCCGGGGCGGGGGCGACGGCGCGCAGCTCGTCGCGAGCGGGGCCGGTCGCGTACCGGGCGAGCAGGGCGAGCAGCGGGTACACCCCGGCGCCGGACAGGACGGTCTGCCGGTCGTCCAGTCGGGACGCCCAGCGGGCGGTGAGGGCGTTGGCGTACGGGCTCATGGGGCGGCACGGTACCCGGGTCGCCCCGGCCGGCGTTCAGGTGCGGGCCGGACCGGTGCGGACCGGGGTGGGCGCAGCCGGGTGTCCCGGTGCGGGCCGGGCCGGGTGCCACCGCGTCGCCGCCTCGGCAGGTGGGGTGGGGTCCGTTCCGCCGGCCGCCGGTGGTGTGACAGCGTGATCGGGTGAGCGTGCGCGTACCGGTCGACGTCGACCTGGCCGTCGTCGGTGGTGGTGGGGCCGGCTCGCTGGTCCTCGCCGCGCTGGCCCGGCACGAGCTGCCGGGTCTGCGGATCGCCGTGGTGGACCCGGTGCGCAAGCGCGGCCAGGACCGCACCTGGGCGTTCTGGGGCACCCCCGGTGGTGACCTGGAGGCGATGCTCAGTGCCAGTTGGTCGCGGGTGGAGGTGACCACGCCGGCCGCCGTCCGGGTGCTGGACCTGGCCCCGTTGCGGTACGCGATGCTGCGCTCCGGGCCGGTGTACGAGCGGGCCGCCGAGGCGGAACTGCGGCTCGGCGCGACCCGGTTCGACGCGGCGGTGGGGGCGCTCGACGACGACGGCACGACGGTGACGGTGCGGGACACCGACGGGCGGGCGTTGCTGCGGGCCGGCTGGGTGCTCGACTCGCGTCCCCGTCCGCCCCGCCGGCCCGGCCGGACGGCCTGGTTGCAGCACTTCCGGGGTTGGTGGTTGGAGTCGTCGACGCCGGTGTTCGACCCGGGCCGGGCGGTGCTGATGGACTTCCGTACCCCGCAGCCGGCCCGTGGTGTCTCGTTCGGCTACGTGTTGCCGGTCAACGATCGGTACGCGTTGGTCGAGTACACCGAGTTCTCCCCGTCGTTGATCTCCGACGCGGGCTACGACGCCGGGTTGCGCGGTTACGCCGGGCTGCTCGGGCTGGACCTGGCCGCGCTGCGGGTGCGGGAGGTGGAGGACGGGGTGATCCCGATGACCGACGCGCCGTTCGACGGCCGACCGTCGCCCCGGGTGGTGCGCCTCGGCACCGCCGGTGGGGCGACCCGCCCGTCGACCGGGTTCACCTTCTCCGCCATGCACCGGCAGGCCGAACAGGTGGCCGCCGCCCTCGCGGCCGGTCGGCCCCCGGTGCCCCGGCCGGCGTACCCGGGGCGGCACCGGTGGATGGACGCGGTGGCGTTGCGGGCGTTGGACTCCGGCGCGGTCGGTGGTCCGGAGTTCTTCGACCGGCTCTTCGACCGGAACCCGGCGGCGCGGGTGCTGCGGTTCCTCGACGGGGCGACCGGCCCGGTGGAGGATCTGGCGGTGATGCGGTCGAGTCCGCTGCTGCCGATGACCTCGGCGGTGCTCGGCGACGCCGCCGGCCGGCTGCGTGCCCGGTTGTCCCGGTCCTGACGGGTGGGTGCCGGGCCGGCACGGTGGGCGCCGATCGGGTCAGCCTGCGGCGCGGACCGTGTCGCGGATCAGGACCCGGAGACCTTCCATCGGGTCGCCGTCGTTCGCGCCGAGCCGGTTGCGGGTCGCCGCCACCGTCAGGCCCAGTTCCGGGTACGCGTAGGCGAGGCTGCCACCGCTGCCGGCGGTGCCGAACGAACCGTCGTCGTCGACCGCGTAGCCGAGACCGAACGCCATCTGCTGGCCGAACACCCACTCGACGCCCCGGACGGCCGCCGTGCTGACCTGGCGCAGCCGGGCGGCGGAGATCAGTCGTACCCCGTCGACCTCGCCGATGAGGGCGGCGTACAGCCGGGCGGCGGCGCGGGCGGTGAGGGTGCCCACGGCGGGCACGTCGGCGCGGAGCACGTCCGGGCGGCTGCCGATGGTGGCGTCGGGCCGCACGGCCGGTGGGGCGACGGCGTCGAAGTGCGGCAGGTGGGTGGAGGCGAACTCCATCAGGTCGGCCAGGCCGTTGTCCTCCAGCGTCGCCAGCCGGTGCAGGTCCGCCTCGGGTACGCCGAAGAACAGTTCCCCGGGCACGCCCAGCGGCGCGACCACGTCCTCGGCCAGCACGGCGGAGATCCGCCGTCCGGTGACCCGGCGGACCACCTCGCCGACCAGCCAGCCGTACGTCCACGCGTGGTAGGCGATCTGTTCGCCGGGTGCCCATCGGGGCACCGTGTCGGCGACCAGCGCGCACATCCGGTCCCAGTCGGTGAAGTCGGCCGAGGTGGTGTTGGCGGGCAGGGCCGGCACCCCGGCGGTGTGGGTGAGCACGTGTCGCAGCGTGACGGCGTCCTTGCCGTGCCGGGCGAACTCCGGCCATACGTCGGCGATGCGCAGGTCGTAGTCGAGCCGGCCCTGTTCGGCGAGTACGTGCACCACGGTGCTGGTCAGGCCCTTGCCGGTGGAGACGCCGAAGATCGGGGTGTCGGCGGTCAGCGGCCGTCCGGTGGCGATGTCGGCGGTCCCGGCGGTCTCGTCGACGATCAGCCGACCGTGCCGGTAGGCGGCCACCTGCACGCCTGCTTCCCGGCCCGAGTCGACCAGCGCGTCGATGGTCCTGCGTACCTCGGCGCTCAGGCCGGCCCTGTCGTCGGTCATGGTCGTCGACTCTGCCAGAACCGGTCTCCGTCCCGCCGCCGGTTTTCCGCTGCGGCTGACGGTCGTGGGGCGGTGGCGCCGGGAGCGGGGTGCCGCGCCTCCGGCGACCGCCGGCACCGGTAGGTTCGGCGCCATGGTGGACGCGACGGCCGGCAGGGTCGTGGAGATCTGGACCGACGGGGCGTGCAGCGGCAACCCCGGCCCGGGTGGTTGGGGTGTGCTGCTGCGTTACGGCGGGCACGAGCGGGAGGCGTGTGGTGGCGAGGCCACCCCGACCACCAACAACCGGATGGAGCTGACCGCCGCGATCGAGGCGTTGGAGATGCTGACCCGGCCGGCCACCGTGCGGCTGCACACCGACAGCACGTACGTCCGTAACGGCATCACCAGTTGGCTGGCGTCGTGGAAGCGCAACGGCTGGCGTACCGCCGCCCGGCAGCCGGTGAAGAACGCCGACCTGTGGCAGCGGTTGGAGGCGGCCTGCGCCCGGCACGAGGTGAGCTGGCACTGGGTGAAGGGGCACAACGGCCACCCGGAGAACGAGCGCGCCGACGCGTTGGCCAACCGGGGGATGACCGAAGCGCGGTCCGGGGTGGGCGCATCTCGCTGAGCGCGCCGCGGGTGGTGGGTCGCGGGTCGGACTACTCGGTGGGTGGGTGGGCCGCTTCCTCCTCGGCGGGGTCGCCCGCGCCGGAGACGGCGTCCACGTCGTAACCGGCGCGGCTGGTCGCCCGCGCCGACAGGTGCTCCTCGGCCGGCAGGTCGGCGAAGTCGTCGCCGGTGTCCCCGCCGCCGCCCAGCGACTCGCCCGGCGGGCGCAGTGACGCCTCGTACGCCGGCACGCCGTCCGGCTCGTCGGTGTCGGCCCGGTCGGTGCGTCGTTCATCCGTCATGCTGACCTACCTGCCCGCCACGGCGGCGGGCAAACCCGCCGTCGTGGTCAGCAACGGCCGCGTTCCCGGCGCGCGGGTGGTGGTGGCCGGACCGGGGTGAGGGTCAGTCCGGTCCAGTGCCCGGGGTGCCGCAGCGTCGGGGGGAGGGTGGTGTGCCGGTCGCCGCGCGCCGCGTCGAGCTGGGACTGGTGCAGGAAGAGGGTGCTCGACAGGTTCGCCCGGCGCAGGTCCGCTCCGCGCAGGTCGGCGCCCGTGACGTCGGCCCGACGCAGGTCGGCACCGCGCAGGTCGGCCCCGACCAGGCACGCGCCGCGCAGGTTCGCCCCGACCAGGTCCGCTGCGCGCAGGTCGACGCCGAGCAGCATCGCGCCCCGCCGGTCGGCTCGCCCGGTGCCGGCGCGGGCGGCGTCGCTGGCGGCCGAGAGCAGCGGGTTCACCCGGCCCCGGTGGGTGTCCACGTCGACCGAGGCCAGCTCCTCGGGGGTGCCGGCGGCCAGGGTGTCGGTGGCGTCCCGGGCGGCGCGTAGCTCGTCGTGCAGCGGGCCGGGCGGGGTGAGCGTCAGGGCCTCGGTGAGGTACCAGAGCAGTTCGTGCAGGGGCCGTAGGACGGTGAACGAGGCGAACATGCCGGCGGCCGTGGCCGGGTCGTCACGCCAGTCCCGCCCCGGGTAGGTGACCTGGCTGACCCGCTGGCCGGCACCGAAGCAGTCGAACACGACGCAGCCGGGGTAGCCGCGTTCCCGCAGTTCGTCGTGGATGCCGCAGCGGGAGTCGGTGCGCAGGTGCGGGCAGGGTCGACCGGCGGGTTTGTGCTGGGCGAAGTCGGCGGAAGCGGCGAAGGCCGGGGCGACGCAGCACAACCCGACGCAGCGGGCGCAGTCGGCGCGCAGCCCGGTGGTTTCCGACATGCTGCCCGGTGTCTCCCTGTCTCGACGGTCATGGTGGGTGGTGGGGTGGCGGGCGGGCCACCTCGCCCATTGTTCCGCACGGGCAGGCTGGGCGTGCCGGGGCAGCGCGGTGGCGTCGGTCGGCGTAGGTTGCCACGGGTGCGGATCACCAGGTACACCCACGCCTGCGTCCGGCTCGAACAGGACGGCCGGGTGCTGGTCGTCGATCCGGGCACCTGGAGCGAGCCCGGGGCGTTGGCCGGCGCCGACGGGGTGCTGGTCACCCACGAGCACACCGACCACGTCGACGTGTTACGGCTGGCCGGGGCGGGTGTCCCGGTCTTCGCCCCGGAGGGTGCGCGGCTACCCGGCCCGGTGTCGCTGCCGGTGACCCGGGTGAGGGCCGGGCAGCAGTTCACCGTGGCCGGGTTCACCGTCCGGGCGGTCGGGGGCCGGCACGCCACCATCCACGACGGGCAACCGGACTGCGTCAACCTCGGCTATCTCGTCGACGACGCGGTCTATCACCCGGGTGACAGCCTGCACCTGCCCGGCCGGCCGGTGCAGACGCTGCTGGTGCCCGCGCAGGCGTCCTGGCTCAAACTCTCCGAGGCGATCGGGTTCGCCCGGACGGTCGGCGCGGCACATACCCATCCGATCCACGACGCGCAGCTCAACGACCGTGGGTTGGCCAGCGTCAACGGCTGGTTCACCGAGACCCTCGGCGACGGCTACCGGTACCTGCCGCCCGGTGCCACGGCATGAGCCGCGCCCGGACGGCCACCGAGCACGTCGACGTGCTCATCGTCGGTGCCGGGCTGTCCGGTGTCGGTGCCGCCTGCCACCTGCGGCGCAACTGCCCCGACAAGACGTACCGGGTGTTCGAGGCGCGCGACGTGATCGGCGGCACCTGGGACCTGTTCCGCTATCCGGGCATCCGCTCCGACTCGGACATGTTCACCCTCGGCTACTCCTTCCGACCGTGGACCGACCCGAAGGCCATCGCCGACGGTGACGCCATCCGCCGCTATGTCCGCGACACCGCCCGACAGTACGGCGTCGAGGAGCACATCCGCTTCCACCACCGGGTGCTGCGTGCCGAGTGGGACAGCACCGCCGCCCGTTGGACGGTCCACGCCCGACGCGGCGACACCGCCGAGGACGTGACTCTGACCTGCGACTTCCTCTTCACCTGCACCGGCTACTACCGGTACGACGCCGGGTACACCCCCGAGTTCCCCGGTGTCGAGCGGTACGCGGGCCGGCTGGTGCACCCGCAGCACTGGCCCGAGGACCTCGACCACACCGGACTGCGGGTGGTGGTGATCGGCAGCGGCGCCACCGCGGTGACCCTGGTGCCGGCGTTGGCGCGGCGGGCCCGGCACGTCACCATGCTCCAGCGCTCACCCACGTACGTGATCGCGCTGCCGGCCCGGGACCGGCTGGCCGACGCGCTGTGCCGTCGGCTTCCTGCCCGGGTGGCGTACCCGGTGGTGCGCGGGAAGAACGTGCTGCTGGGCGCTGCCAACTACCAACTCAGCCGGCGGGCGCCGAGGCTGGTGCGGTGGTTCCTGCGCCGGGCGGCGAAGGGACGCCTGCCGGCCGGCTACGACGTGGACCGGCACTTCTCGCCCCGCTACGACCCCTGGGACCAGCGGCTCTGCGTGGCACCCGACGGCGACCTGTTCGCGGCCCTGGCATCCGGCCGCGCCTCGGTGGTCACCGACACCGTCGACACGTTCACCCCCGGCGGCATCCGGCTCGGCTCGGGCGTCGAACTGCCCGCCGACGTCGTGGTCACCGCCACCGGGCTGCAACTGCTCGCCCTCGGCGGGATGACCCTCACCGTGGACGGTGTCGACGTCGATCTCGGCCGGACGGTGGCGTACAAGGCGATGATGCTCTCCGGGGTGCCGAACTTCGCGCTGACCATCGGCTACACCAACGCCTCCTGGACGTTGAAGGCCGACCTGGTCGCCACCTACGTCTGCCGGCTGCTGCGTCACCTGGACGCCACCGGCCAGCAGATCGTCACCCCGGTCGCACCGACCGACGGTGCGCTGACGCCGCTCATCGACCTGCGCTCCGGGTACGTGCTGCGCAGTGTGGACACGCTGCCCAGACAGGGTGCCCGAGCACCCTGGCGGCTCTACCAGAACTACGTCCGCGACGTCGTGCTGATGAAACACGGGCGACTCGTCGACGAGGGGGTGCGTTTCACCCGGGCGACCGCCGACCCCCCGACCGGTTGAGCCCGTCCACCACCTTCTTCCCCTGTCCCTCTCACGCAGCAAGGAGGCCGCGTGCGTAGCTTCGACTTCACGGCCGGGACCGCCGTGGTCACCGGTGCCGCCAGCGGAATCGGCGAGGCGCTCGCCCACGCGTTGGCCCGGCGCGGCAGCAACCTGGTCGTGCTCGACCGCGACGGCGACCGGCTCGACGCGGTGGCCGCCGCGGTCCGCGCCGCCCATCCCGGCCGTCGGGTCGACACCCATCTGGTCGACCTGGCCGACCTGTGCACCACCGCGCGGGTGGCCGAGGAGATCCGGGCCCGGCATCCCCGGATCCGGCTGCTGATCAACAACGCCGGGGTGGCCCTCGGTGGTCGGTTCGACCAGGTCACCATGGACGAGTTCCACTGGGTCGTCGACGTCAACTTCCGGGCGCCGGTGCAGCTCACCCATGCCCTGCTGCCGGCGTTGCGGGCCGAGCCCGGCGCGCACCTGGTCAACGTCTCCAGCCTGTTCGGCCTGATCGCCCCGGCCGGGCAGACCGCCTACGCGGCCAGCAAGTTCGCCGTCCGGGGCTTCACCGAGGCGCTGCGGCACGAGTTGGCCGACGACGGCATCGGGGTGACCTCGGTGCACCCCGGCGGCATCGCCACCCGGATCGCCCGCAACGCCCGGGTCGGCAGCGGGGTGTCCCCCGCGGAGTTCGAGTCAGCGCTGCGGCAGTTCGAGAAGCTGCTGTCCATCCCGCCCGAGCGGGCCGCCGAGGTGATCCTGCGCGGGGTCGAACGTCGACGCGGTCGGGTGTTGATCGGCTGGTCGGCGAAGCTGCCCGACCTGCTGGCCCGGGTCGCGCCCGGCTCGTACGGACGGCTGCTCGCCGCCGGCATCCGGGTCGCCGGTGGTCCGGCCCGGCGTGCCGGCCGCCCCATCCCGGCGGAGGTGCCCGCCGGGGAGATCGGATGAACACCCCCGCCGGCCCCGCGCCCTGGTGTCGGGGGCGCGGTCTGCCCCCGACACCCTTCGGTCAGGGCGGGCTGCTGCCCCGCTTCTCCTCCTGCGCCAGCACCGCCTCCCGGCGGTCCGGGTCGTCCCGGGCCGCCAGCTCCGCGGCCAGCCGCGGATCGGCCACCAGCTTCTCCCGGTTGCGGTGCAGAAAGGCCGCGAACCCCCCGGTGTACGGGCAGGCGAGATCGCCGAGTTCCCGGTCCGGCTGGTAGCGGCAGCCGGTGCAGTAGTCGCTGATCTCGTCGATGTACCGTCCGTCCACGGCGTACGGGCGGGTGTCCACCCGGGCCAGGTCGGCGTACTGGCTCATGCCGACGACGGTCGCGTTCATCACCCAGTCGGCGCCGTCGACGAAGCTGCGGTGGAACCAGTCGGCCAGCTCGGCCGGACGCCAGCCGCGCTGCAACGCGTGGTTGCCGAGCACCAGCAGCCGTTGGGCGTGGTGCACCCAGGCCCGGTCCCGGACGCCGGCGAGCACGTCGGCGAGGCAGCGGGCCTCCACCGCGTCGGCGTCGAGGTCGACGAACCACTGCGGCAACGGTTCGGTCGCAGCCAGCCAGCCGGCGCCCCGGTAGGGCGGCTCGATGTACCAGTACAGCTGCCAGAGGAACTCACGCCAGCCGAGGAGGCCCCGCAGGAACGCCTCCACCGAGGCCAGTGGGGCGTCGCCGGCCCGCCATGCCGACTCCGCCCGGCGCAGCGCCACCGCCGGGTCGAGCAGCCCCAGGTTGAACGAGGCGGAGAGCATCCCGTGCGCCAGCACCGGGTCCTCGGCGCTCATCACGTCGCCGTAGCGGCCGAACTCGGGCAGCCGGTGCCGGATGAAATGGTCCAGCCGCTCCTCGGCCTCGGCGTGGCTGGCCGGATGCGAGCGGGGGGCGTCCCGGCCGACGAACCGCACCCCGTCGCGTTCCCACCGGTCCAGGTCGGCCCGGACTTCGGCGTCGATGTCGTCCTCGACGATCGGCGGCGGGGGCGGCACGTCCAGGGTGCGTCCGGCGCGGGCGGCCCGTGGCCGTTCGGTCGGCCCCGGGCCGGTGAGCACCCCGTGCCGCCGCTTGGCGTACCGGTAGAAGTCGACCATCCGCAGCTGCCCCCGCCGGGGCCGGTCCGCCCAGTCGGCGAAGTCGGCCCGGTCGGTGACGAAGCCGCGGGGCGGCAACATCGTCAGCTCCGGGACGGACCTGACGAAATCGAGGGTCGCCCGGGTGGTCGGGTGGCAGACCTCGACCGGGCCGTCGACCGACGCCAGTGCCTCCCGGAACGTTCCGGTACGCAGCAGCAGCGCCCGGTCGCCCAGCTCGGCGGCGCGGTGCCGCAGGGCGCTGAGGATCAGGTGCGCCTTCTGTCGGTGCAGCCGCCGACGACGGAACAGCTCGGTGACCTCGACCAGCAGCACCGGTTGGCGGTCGTCGTCCAGGAAGTGCGGCCCGAGTTGATCGGCGAGCAACCACCGGCGGGGAGACATGGGTCGATTGTGCCCAGTCATCCGATCACCCCGCGTGGCGGGGTCGATCGGCCGGGTGATCGCCGGTGGTGGCCGGCCGACCGGCGGCGGGTTCACCGGGTCGGGTCCGTCCGGCAGTGGCACGGGCCACCCCGGTCCACCCGCCACCGTCCACCGGGGTCGTGGGGACGCACCATGGCCGTATGACGCATCGCAGCAGTGCGCGGGCGCGGGCGGGCGTCCGGACCCACCGGCGGCTGCTCGGGTGCGGCGTCCGGGTGGACCCGGGGCCGGACGCGTCGGTCGTCCCCGTCCGCCGCCGGGCCGGTCTGGTCTGGGCGGTGGCCGTCACCGCCTACCTGGCGGCGGTGTTCCACCGCAGCTCCCTCGGGGTGACCGGGGTGGACGCCACGCACCGGTTCGGCATCAACGCCTCCGCCCTGGCGGTGTTCTCGGTGGCCCAGCTCGCCGTGTACGCCGCCATGCAGATCCCGGTCGGGGTGCTCCTCGACCGGTACGGATCCCGCCGGCTGCTGCTGGCCGGCGGCGCGTTGATGGCCACCGGTCAGCTCTGCTTCGCCGTCGCCACCGACGTCCGGCTCGCCGTCGCCGCCCGGGTGCTGGTGGGCCTCGGTGACGCGATGACCTTCATCAGCGTGCTGCGGATCGTCGCGTTCTGGTTCCCGGGCCGGCGCAACCCGCTGCTGGTGCAGCTCACCGGCACCTTCGGCCAGCTCGGTGCGATCCTCGCCGCGGTGCCGCTGGTGGCGCTGCTGCACCACGCCGGCTGGACCCCGGCCTTCCTGGTCGCCGCCGGGCTCGGGGTGACGGCCGTGCTGCTGGTGCTGGTCGCCGTCCGGGACGGCCCGCACGTCGGGCAGGGCACCACCGTCACGCCCGACCTGCTCACCGTACGGCGGGAGTTGGCCGCCGCGTGGGCCCAGCCGGGCACCCGGCTGGGCCTGTGGTCGCACTTCGTCGCCCAGTTCTCCGGCGCGGTCTTCGCGCTGCTGTGGGGCTACCCGTTCCTCGTGCAGGGGCAGGGTCTGCCGCCGACCGCCGCCGCGTCCCTGCTCACCCTGATGACCATCGGGACGCTGCTCGGCGGGCCGGTCATCGCCTACCTGTGCGCCCGGCACCCGTTCCACCGGTCGGTGGTGATCTTCGTGGTCACCGGGGCCAGCGCCGGAGTCTGGGCGGTCGTGCTGGCCTGGCCCGGCCGGTCCCCGCACTGGCTGCTGGTGCTGCTGGTGCTCGTGTTGGCCCTCAACGGCCCCGGTTCGGTGATCGGGTTCGACTACGCCCGCACGTCCAACCCGGTGCACCGGATCGGCAGCGCCACCGGGATCGTCAACGTCGGCGGGTTCGTCGCCTCGATCGTGCTGGTGCTGGCGATCGGGGTGGTGCTGGACCTGACCACCCCGGCGGGCGCGACCGCCCCGCCGCTGGACGCGTTCCGCTGGGCGTTCGCCGTGCAGTACCTGCTCTGGGCGATCGGCGCGGTCCAGGTGCTGCGCTACCGTAACGCCGCCCGTCGGCGGCACGTCGATCGGCCCGATGTCACCGGCGTCGACGCCGTCCGCGTGGCAGAGCCGGGCGACCCGGTGCGCGTACCCCCGGGGGACCGGCCCGACGGTGGGGGTGACCGGCCGGCGGGCGGTGAGTCCGGCGGACCGATGGGTTGGGCGGCATGATCGCGGTAGGTTCGGCGGTGAGCGGGGCCCACCCGGCCACCGTGCCGGTAACCAGGGAGGACACAGCGTGAGCCAGGAAGTCCGGGGCGTCATTTCACGGAGCAAGGGCGCTCCGGTCGAGGTCACCACCATCGTGGTGCCCGACCCGGGGCCCGGCGAGGCGGTGGTGAAGGTGCAGTCCTGCGGGGTCTGCCACACCGACCTGCACTACCGCGAGGGCGGCATCAACGACGACTACCCGTTCCTGCTCGGCCACGAGGCGGCCGGGGTGGTGGAGCAGGTGGGCGACGGGGTCACCGAGGTGGCCCCCGGTGACTTCGTGGTGCTCAACTGGCGGGCGGTCTGCGGCGAGTGCCGGGCCTGCCGGCGTGGCCGGCCGTGGTACTGCTTCAACACCCACAACGCTACTCAGAAGATGACCCTCACCGACGGCACCGAGCTGACCCCGGCGCTGGGCATCGGCTCCTTCGCGGAGAAGACGCTGGTCCACGCCGGCCAGTGCACGAAGGTCGACCCGGCGGCCCGGCCCGCCGCCGTCGGGCTGCTCGGCTGCGGCGTGATGGCCGGTCTCGGCGCGGCGATGAACACCGGGCAGGTCACCCGGGGCGACTCGGTCGCCGTCATCGGCTGCGGCGGTGTCGGTGACGCGGCGGTCGCCGGTGCCGTCCTGGCCGGCGCGACCACGATCATCGCGGTGGACACCGACGGCCGCAAGCTCGACTGGGCGCGCAAGTTCGGCGCCACCCACACCGTCGACGCCTCCGCCGAGGACGCCGTCGAGGCGATCCGGGCCGCCACCGGCGGGTTCGGCGCCGACGTGGTGATCGACGCGGTGGGCCGGCCGGAGACCTGGAAGCAGGCGTTCTACGCCCGTGATCTCGCCGGCACCGTGGTCCTGGTCGGGGTGCCCACCCCGCAGATGACCGTCGACCTGCCGCTGCTGGACGTCTTCGGCCGGGGCGGCGCGCTGAAGTCCAGCTGGTACGGCGACTGCCTGCCCAGCCGGGACTTCCCGCTGCTCACCCAGCTCTACCTGCAGGGCCGTCTCGACCTGGACGCCTTCGTCACCGAGGAGATCGCCCTGGACCAGGTCGAGGAGGCGTTCCGCCGGATGCACCACGGCGACGTGCTGCGCTCGGTGGTGGTGTTCCCGTGACCGCCCGGGTCGACCACGCCGTCACCTCCGGCACCTTCTCCCTCGACGGGCAGACCTTCGACGTCGACAACAACGTCTGGGTCGTCGGCGACGACACCGAGTGTGTGGTTCTCGACGCCCCGCACGACGTCGCCGCGATCCGCCGGGTCGTCGGCGACCGACGGGTGGTGGCCATCCTCGCCACCCACGCCCACGACGACCACGTCCGGGTCGCCCCCGAACTCGCCAAGGCCACCGGCGCGCCGGTGCTGCTGCACCCGGACGACCGGGTGCTGTGGGATCTGGTCCACCCCGGCCTGGCCCCCGACGGCGAGTTGTCCGACGGGCAGGAGATCATCGTCGGCGACACCATCCTGCGGGTGCTGCACACCCCCGGCCACAGCCCCGGCGCGTGTAGTTTCCACGCCCCCGCGCTGGGCGCGGTCTTCACCGGCGACACCCTCTTCGCCGGTGGTCCCGGCGCGACCGGCCGGTCGTACAGCGACTTCCCGACGATCGTCGAGTCGATCCGGACCCGACTGCTCACCCTGCCGGCGGACACCGTGGTGCACACCGGGCACGGTGCCGACACCAGCATCGGCGCGGAGGCCCCCCACCTGCAGGAGTGGCTGGCCCGCGGCCACTGATCCGTACGGGCCGGGCGGCGGTGCGCCCCGCCCGGCCCGTACGGATCCAGGATCGACCGTGAGAACCCGGCCGCCCGAGGGCTGCCCGGGTTCCGATGCTGCTGCCCGCGTCCGTCGTGCCGACCCACGCCCAGGCCGCGGCGCTGCGCCATGTCCGGCAGGTGCCGCTGGTAGCTCTGGCACACGCGGTAGCACCCGGCTGCCTGATCCGGTGGATCGCCCCGGTCCGGGGCCGGATGTCCGGTCCGTCGAGTGACCCGGACCGCAGCCCACGCCCCGGTCAGCATTTCCGGAATGACCGACATGCCAGCCTGGTTGTGTCCCCCGTACCGCCGGCACCACACCCCGTCCGGCGTGGCAGTTTCCCCGAGGCCCGCTCACCCCGGAGCGGGCCGCCACGATCGAAAGGGCAACCATCGTGAAGCTGGACTTCACTCGATGGCTCCCGGCCATCGCGAAGAACCGCAGGACCGCACTGAGTATCGCCGGTGTCGCCGCCCTCGGCGGCCTGGCGTTCGGCCCCGCCGCCGTGGCCGCCCCCGTCACCAGCGGACCCCACCAGGGTGCCCGTGCCGCGATCGACCTGGCCACCGGCAAGAACCGGGAGGGCAGCACGGTCGAGTCCGGTCTGACCATGGGCAGCAGGACCGCCGACGTACCGGCCGACAAGCCGAGCAGAGACGAACTCATTCCGCGCGGCGTCGAGGGCGCCCAGTCCCGGGTTCCGCTGGACGACGCGCAGCTCGCCAACGCCAGGGCGATCATCAAGGAGGCCAAGCGGACCGGCGTGGGGGAGCGCGGCGCCGTGATCGGCGTGGCCACCTCGCTCCAGGAGTCGAAGCTGTACAACCTGGGTCACCTGGGCGCGTACAACGACCACGACTCGCAGGGCCTGTTCCAGCAGCGTCCGTCGTCGGGTTGGGGCACGCCGGAGCAGGTCACCGATCCGGGGTACGCCTCCCGGGCGTTCTTCGACGCGCTCAAGAACGTGCACGGCTGGCAGGACCTGCCGCTGACCACCGCGGCGCAGACCGTGCAGGTCTCGGCCTACCCGTACGCGTACGCGCAGTGGGAGCAGCAGGCGGCGGACATCGTCCAGCAACTCTGGTGACCACCTGAAGCAGGCCGACCGGCCGGTTCCCCTCGTGGAGCCGGCCGGTCGGCCTGCGTTCACCGACGGCCCCACGAACTCGACGGCGGTCGGCGGCACCCCGTCCGGACCGGGTGAAGGTCGTCTACACCGGACCGGGTGGTGCGCCGGCGTGTCGGGTCGGTGGACTGTAGACGATCATGACCAGGCGTCGGTGCGCGAAGCTCCCCGGGTCAGCGGCGGTGGGCGGCGCGGTGGTTCAGGGCGATGTCGATCGCTGCGGCGACCAGGGCCAGCGTGACGATGCCGATGGCCAGCAGCAGGGAGTGCCGGAACGCGGCGGCCCACTGGCCGCCGGTGCTGGCCAGTGACGAGAAGAACAGCGCGCCGACGGCGGCGATGCCGGCGGCCGAACCGATCCGCTGCCCGGTCTGCAACATCCCGGCCGCGCTGCCCGCCTGCGGCACCGGCACCTCGGACAGGGTCAACGTCTGGTTCGGGGTGATCACCAGGCCGCTGCCGAGGCCGGCGAGCAGCAGGGGCACCGCGGTGAGCAGTGGGATCGACCCGTGCGGGGTGCCCCGCAGGACGAAGACCACCCCGCCGAGGCCGACCAGCACCAGGACCAGCCCGATGGCGACCAGCGGGCGGCCGAACCGGTTGACCAGTCGGCCGCCGAGGGTGGCGGCGAGCGCCGAACCGAGGGCGAACGGGGTGATCGCCAGGCCGGCGGTCAGGGCCCGGTAGCCGAGGCCGTTCTGGAGGTAGAGGGTGAAGATGAAGAAGATCGCGGTGAACCCGCCGAAGTAGATGAGCGCGATGACCGCCCCGATGGTGTACGATCGCAGCCGGAACAGCCCCAGGTCGAACAGGGGAGTCCGGGTGCGCCCGTACCGGCGTTCCCAGCCGCCGAAAGCGACCAGGACGACCAGCCCGGCCGGGATCAGCGCCCACTTCCACGGGCTGGGCCACTGCTCCCGCTGCACCAGGGGCAGCAGCAGGAGCGTCACGCCGACCCCGAGCAGCAGCACCCCGACCGGGTCGAGCCGGTGCCGGTCGAGCCGGCCGGCAGACCGGGTGGGCAGCAGCCGCCAGCCGAACAGCACCGCGACCACCCCCACCGGCACGTTCACGAAGAACACCCACCGCCAGCCGTCCGCCTCGCCGCCGAGTTGGATGAGCAGACCACCCAGCAGCGGGCCGACGGCGGTGGAGATCCCGATGGTCGCGCCGAGCAGACCGAACGCCCGACCCCGCTCCGCGCCCCGGAACAGCTGCTGGATCAGTCCGGTCACCTGCGGGTTGACCACCCCGGCGGCGGCGCCCTGCAGGAGCCGGGCGGCGATCAGCCAGCCGGGGGACGGGGCGAGCCCGGCCAACGCGCTGGTGACGGTGAACAGGGCGACCCCGACCACGAAGGCGTTGCGTCGACCCCGGGCATCGCCGAACCGGCCGGCCGGCACCAGCATCAACCCGAAGGTCAGCGCGTACCCGGAGAGCACCCACTGCAGGTCGTTGGAGCTGGCGTGCAACGCCCGATCCATCGACGGGACGGCGACGTTGACGATGCTGACGTCCAGCAGCGTCATGAACGCCGCGACGAGGCCGACTCCGAGGGCCTGCCAGCGGCGTCGGTCGTCCGCCGGGCTCACCTCGGACCGGCGATCGGGCATGCCGGAGCGCTACCCGGGGGCCGGCGGGGCAAACCGGCGTTCACGCCGGCTGGCGGGCACACCAGCGGGGGCCGAAGTCCAACCCGGCCACCGGCGAGTCCTCGCGGTGCAGCAGGCCCTTCTCGGTGAGCAGGCGCAGCGGCCCGTGGACGTCCTCTTCGGCCAGCCCCGCCTCCTTGGCGATCAGGTCGGGGTACGGCACCTGGCCGCGCGTCTCCAGCATCGCCACCGCCTCGTAGACGCGTACCTCGGCCTCCGACAGATGTATCTGCTGCATGGTGACCTCCTCCCGGTGACCCGGCCGGCCGATTGGGCGGTCCGGTGGTGCGGCTTACCCGCTGGCCGCCCGGCAATGCCTGCCGGACGGCCGGTCGTGCGCGCCTACGCGAGGGCTGGTGCCCTAGGCTGGCCGGCATGATCATCTGGGATCTCGTCGTTGTCGGCGCGGGGCCGGCCGGGCTCAGCGCGGCCCGGGAGGCCGCGGCGGCCGGCGTGCGGACGCTGGTGCTGGACCGGGCCGTGCACCCCCGGTACAAGACCTGCGGAGGGGGCCTGATCGGCACCTCCCTGTCGGTGGTGGCCGGTCGGATCGAGGTGCCGGCGCACGACCGGGTCGACCGGGTGACCTTCACCCGGGACGGCCGACGGGGCTTCACCCGCCGGCACGGCACGCCGCTGGTGACCATGGTGCGCCGGGACGAGTTCGACGACCGGCTGCGCGCGGCGGCGGTGTCCGCCGGGGCCGAGGTCCGCGAGGGCGTCGCCGTCCGCGCCCTCGACCAGGACCCCGACGGGGTACGTGTACGGCTGGCCGACGGCACCGCGGTGACCGCCCGTACGGTGATCGGGGCGGACGGCTCCGCCGGGGTGACCGCCCGGCACGTGGGCGTCCGGTTCCGTCAGGTGGATCTGGGGTTGGAGCGGGAACTGCCGGTGTCGCCGGCGCAGGCGGCCCGCTGGCGGGGTCGGCTGCTGCTGGACTGGGGGCCGTTCCCGGGCTCGTACGGCTGGGTCTTCCCCAAGGGGGACTGCCTCACCGTCGGGGTGATCGGCGCCCGGGGTGAGGGTGACCGGACCCGGGCCTACCTGCGGGACTTCGTCGACCGGCTGGGCCTGGCCGGGGTGGCCGCCGAGCACGACTCCGGGCACCTGACCCGCTGCCGGGCCGAGGACTCACCGCTGCGCCACGGTCGGGTGCTGGTGGCCGGTGACGCGGCCGGGCTGCTGGAGCCGTGGACCCGGGAGGGGATCAGCTACGCGCTGCGGTCCGGGACACTGGCCGGTGCGGCGGTCGCCGCCGGTGACCTGGACCGGTACTCCCGGGAGGTGCACGAGCGCCTGGTGCCGTCGATGCGGGCCGGCCACCGGTTGCTGGAGGTCTTCGCGCGTCGTCCGGAGGTGTTTCACGCCTTCGTGGCGACCCCGGCCGGCTGGGCGATGTTCGTCCGGTTCTGCCAGGGCCGGGTGAGTTTCGACCGGGCCCTGGACCGGGCTCCGGTGCGGGCCGCCCTGGCCCTGGCGGACCGGCTGCCCGCCCGACGTGGGCAGCCGCGCGTTCCGCAGGCCCGTGGCATCGGCCGCTGACCCGCATCGCCTGCCCTCGTGGCCCGCCCGGCCGCGCGGCCCACAACGCACCTGACCCGCCTCGGTGCGACGGCGGGTCAGGGCACGATCACCGCGCGGCCGTGGATCTCGCCGCGGCGCAGCAGGTCGTACGCCTCGGGGGCACGGTCCAGCGGGAAGGTCTGCACGTCGGCGGTGAGCAGTCCGGCCCGGCCGAGGGCGATCACCTCCTGGAGCTCGGCGCGGGTCCCCCAGAACGGGATCTCGACGCTGGTCTCGAGCGGCACCGTGGGCGGCGCGTCGGCGACCGGCCGCACCGGCAGGATGCCGCCGCCCAGCCCCACCAGCAGCAGCCGACCGCCGGTGGCGACGACGGTGCGGGCGGTGGTCAGGGTGGGATCCAGCCCGACGCAGTCGATGACCACGTCGGCGCCGTCCGGGGCGGGGCCGACGATCTCCCGGATCCGGTCGACCGTGTCCGGGCCGGCCGGCACCACGTGGTGCGCGCCCATCCGGGTGGCCAGGTCCAGGGCGGCGACGTTGCTGTCCACCGCGATGATCTGCACGGCGGTGGTGGCGGCGAGGATCTGCACCGCCATGTGGCCCAACCCGCCGATGCCGATCACCACGCAGGACGTCCCGGGCTTCAGGGCCGGCCGGGCCAGCGCGATCGCGTGGTACGGGGTCAGCCCGGCGTCGGTCAGCGGTGCCGCCTGGGTCAGCTCCAGGTCACCGACGTGCAGCAGCCGGGAGGCGGGCACCACCACGGACTCGGCCAGCCCGCCGTCGCGGCTGAGCCCGATGCCGCCTACCGGGACGGTGCGGCACTGGTTCTCCCGACCGTGCAGGCAGCCCCGGCAGGTGCCGCAGCCGATGATCCCGTAGACGGCGGCCCGGTCGCCGGGGGACCAGCCGGTGACCCCGTCGCCGACGGTGTCCACGGTGCCGGCGATCTCGTGGCCGAGGGTGATCGGGGTGGGGAACACCCCCGGCGGGGCGTCGAGGATGTGCAGGTCGGAGTGGCAGGCCCCGACCGCGCCGACGGTGAGCAACACCTCACCCGGCCCGGCGGTGGGGGTCGGGACGTCGACCTGCTCGAGGGTTCCCGGTGCGGTCATCCGTACCGCGCGCATGTCGTCCTCCACTCGTCGTGGAGGGCTCGCTTACCCGCGTCCGCCCGGTTGATGCGCCGGTTCTCGCCGACCGGCCGGGACCGGGTCGCCGGGCCACTGCTGGGCGGCCCGGCGACCCGGCGCGGTCGCGTGGGTCAGAAGACCGGCACGCCCGCGCGGACCAGCTTCCAGTTGGGCACGAAGAAGTCGGCCGGGTCGATCGTCCCCTTGGCCTGCGCCCAGTCGATGAGCAGTTGGCGGATCTCCTGCTGCGCGTTGTAGACCTGGGTCTTGACGATGCCGGGGAAGTTCCCGCCGCCGCTGCGCCGGTAGTTGTTGACCGCGACCACGAACTGCGCGTCGGCGGCGACCGGGGTGTCGGTGCCGGGCAGCACCAGCCGGGTGATCCGCTGGCCGACCGGCTTCGAGATGTCGATGTCGTAGTCGAGCCCCGAGATCACGTCGTAGTTGTAGTCCGGGACGGCCGGGTCGCTGATGGTGGCCGGGTCGACCGGCGCGTCGACCGGCAGCGTGGTGAAGTACTTCGCCGAGAACTCCAGGTACGTCTTCACCTCGGCGCCGGTGAGCACCACCGCCTCCAGGGTGTTGTCGTAGACGTACAGCCCGGCGACGTCACGGATACGCACGTCGCCCTGCGGGAAGACCGCGGTACGGCTGAACGGCGCGGCGATCGACAGCACCGGCAGCGACCCGGACGAGGTGCCGGCGAGCGCGGCGGTGACCACCTCGGTCTGCACGTGGTTGATGAAGTCCAGGATCGGGGTGTCCCGGTAGCGCGACTCGGCGGCGGACAGCTCCTGCGAGGACCGGGCGACCACCGTGTTGACGTAGCCGACCGTCTTGGTGTGCTGGCCACGCACCGCCGCGAGCACCTTGGGGTCCTCGACCACCGTGTTGGTGTTGAGCATGGTGGCGCCCTTGCTGACGACCTTCCAGCGGCCCCGCTCCCGGGCCAGGGTGAAGTCCATCCGGGTCAGCCGCTGACCCCACTTCGACGGCTCGGCGGTGAGCACCTGCGCGCCGGTGGCGGTGTTGGTGACGAACTTCTCCACCACCTCGTTGTGCGCGTGGCCGAACAGGATCGCGTCGATGCCGCGAACCTGCTGGGCGATCAGCGCCACCGGGTTCTCGTTCGGCAGCTCCGGGCCGTAGCTGGAGGTGCCGCTGTCGCCACCGTGGGCGGAGATGATGACCAGGTCCGCCCCGCGCGCCCGCATGATCGGCACCCACTTGGCGGCGGTCTCCACCATGCCCGGGAAGACCAGTTTGCCCTCGACGTTGCCCTTGTCCCAGATGGCCACCCCGGGGTTGGTCAGGCCGAGGATGCCCACCCGCAGCGTCGGTGCGCCGTGCCCGCCGAGCCGCACCTCCTTGATCACGTACGGCAGGAAGGCCGGCTTGCCGGTCCTGGCGTTCACCGCGTTCGCGGCCAGCGCCGGGAAGCCCAGCTGACCGATCCACTTCGCCAGCAGCGGCAGCCCGTAGTTGAACTCGTGGTTGCCCAGCGTGATGGCGTCGTACCGGAGGATGTTCATCGCGCGGGCCATCGGGTGCGTCGCCCCGGTGACGGTGATCGGCTCCTGCTTGGCGTAGTACGTCGCCAGCGGGGTGCCCTGGATGGTGTCCCCGGCGTCGAGGACCAGGGTGGCCCGGCCCTTGCGCTCGGCCCGGATCTGGTTGACCAGGGTGGCCAGCTTGGCGACGCCGACGTCGTTGTGCTTGCTGTCGTCGAACTCGGCGTCGCGGTAGTAGTCCCAGTTGTAGACGTTGCCGTGGGTGTCGGAGGTGCCCAGGACGGTCAGGTCCCAGGTCTTCGGGCCCTTCGGGTCGGCCGCCTGGGCGGGCGTGCCGGCGATCAGGGGGGTGGTCGCCGCGGCGGCGGCGACGGCCAGCACCTGGCGGCGCGACGCGCCGGAGGAGGAGGTCATGAGGTGCCCTTCCATGGGGGTGGACGCGCCTCGTGGGCGCCGTTGCGCACCATAACGAGCAGCGGTCACTCCTGCCACAGTGGCCTGGAGTGTTTCACCGCGCTGCCACCAGCGGCCACCTTCCTGTCACACCCGGGTCAACCGGCGGGCCGCAGGCTCGGGTTGTTTCCGGCCGATCCGTCGGGGTAGGTCAGCCAGAGACCCAGAACGGACGAAACCAGGCAGGGAGCCGCACGGTGAGCCAGGACCAGTACACCCCGCAGGACCCGACCGAGCAGTACGGCCACCAGGACGGCCAGCCGGCCCAGCAGCAGTCGGCACCCGGCATGACCGACCGGATGGGCCCGAAGCCCGACCACGGCGAGGAGTCGTACCGGGGCAGCGGCCGGTTGGCGGGCAGGCGGGCCCTCGTCACCGGTGGCGACTCGGGCATCGGTCGGGCGGTGGCGATCGCCTTCGCCCGGGAGGGCGCCGACGTGGTCGTCTCCTACCTGGGCGAGGAGGAGGACGCCGATGCCCGGGAGACGGTACGGCTGATCGAGGAGGCCGGCCGCCGGGGTGTCGCGGTGCGTACCGACCTGACCGACGAGCAGCACTGCCGCGACCTGATCGACCGGACCGTGACCGACCTCGGCGGGCTGGACATCCTGGTCAACAACGCGGCGTACCAGATGGCACAGGACGACGGCATCGCGGCGATCAGCACCGCGCAGTTCGACCGGGTGCTGAAGACCAACCTGTACGCCATGTTCTGGCTCTGCCGCGACGCACTGCCGCACCTGAAGGAGGGCGCGACGATCATCAACACCACCTCCGTCCAGGCGTTCGACCCGTCGCCGCCGCTGCTGGACTACGCCACCACCAAGGCCGGCATCGCCAACTTCACCAAGGGGCTCGCCGCGCAGCTCGCCGACCAGGGGATCCGGGTCAACGCGGTCGCTCCCGGCCCGATCTGGACGCCGCTGATCCCGGCCACCATGCCGCCGGAGAAGGTGGCGCAGTTCGGCACCGACACCCCGATGGGCCGGGCCGGTCAGCCCGCCGAACTGGCCCCCGCGTACGTCTTCTTCGCCTCCCAGGAGTCCAGCTACGTCACCGGGCAGATCCTCGGTGTCACCGGTGGCCGCTTCACCACGTGATCCGAACGGGTCCGGCCGGACCCACCCCCGGCCCGGACCCGCACGGCGGCCGTCCGGCCAGCGCCGCGGCCGGCGGGGATCAGCGGGGCCAGCCGGCCATCCGGTGCCGCACCTGCGCGATCTGTGCCGGGTCCAGGCCGTAGCGGGCGAACCGCCGGTCCGGTAGCCGGTCCAGGTAGTGGCCGGCCGCCCGGACGTCCTCGTCGGCCAGCGCCGGGTCTACCTGCCGGGCCAGGGCCAGCAGCTCGTCGACCGGGTACTGGGCCAGCGCGGCGGACACGTCGATGTAGTCGCGGGCCTCCCGCCGGTTGACCAGGGCGGCGGTCTTGTTGGCGAGCAGGTCGCGGACGTCCATCACCGGGCCGAGGTCCATCACCACCGGTGAGCGGTACCGGTCGAGTCGGGCCAGGCTGAGCCGGATCTGCCGGTCGCCCCGGCCGACCACGAAGTCCCTGAGGTCCCGGTCGAAGCCCTCGAACAGGTCACCGAGGTCGCTGTCCGGGTCGGCCACCGCGACGGTGTACCCGGCCCGCTCCAGCGCCGCGCGCACCTCCGCCGCCGCCGCCTCGGCGGCCCCCTCCACGTCGGCGAACAGGTCGACGTCCTCGGTGGGCCGGGTGACCAGGCCGTGCGCCGCCCAGGCCACCCCGCCGCCGAGCACGAACCGGTGTGGCCCGGCCGCGGTGAGGGCGACCCGGGCGACCTCCCGGTAGAAGTCGTGCAGGTGGGTCACGCGGTACGCAGACCCCGGTGCCGGCTCTCCCATGCCTGCCGTACGCCCCGGGGCAGGTTGAGCCGCCGCCACACCCGCCGCAGGGTGCGCCCGTCGATCAGCGCCCGCAGGTCGTCGGCGCGGGTGGTCTCCCGCAGCACGTTCTCGTACAGCCAGAGCAGATCGTCCGGTTCGGCCAGGTCGAACGTCCGCTCGCTGCTCCACATCAGCCGGATCGGCAGCTCCACCACCCCACCGGTGGGGCCGGTCAGCTCCGTCAGGGTGCGCGCCACCACCACCGGACGGCCCGGTCGGGCCAGGTGGGCGGTCGCCATGGTGGCCTGCATGGTGTCAGGGTAACGCCGGTTCGGCCAGCTCAGGTACAGGGCGCGGGAACGGGGTACCCTGGAGGGCAGGAGTGTCGGTGCGTTCAGTGTCCCCGGGCCTCACCTGAATTGCCGTCGCGGAGTTCCGTTCGGCTGGAGCCGCGTTGCGCCACGCGCCGAGAGGCGACATGCGCACCGATGCTCTGGTGCCGCTCCCGACCCGTCCGGGTCGGGGGCGGCACCGTCCGTCGGCATCCCCGACGCGGAGAAGATCCCCGGGGCCGGTCGCGGACTCCGGCGCGCTGGCCTATGTTGAGTGCGTCGACCGTGCGACGGGTCAGGCCGGGGAAGGGGGAACGCAGTGGGTCTGCGTACCTTCATCGCGGGCTGGCCGGTCTACCGCCAGCTCACCGGCAGCGACCCGCTCGGCCGGGGCGCGGCGGCCCAGTCTGGTCGTTCGGCCGAGCTGACCGCCCGCACCGAGACCGCCGACAGCGTGGCCCGCTCGGTCTGCCCGTACTGTGCGGTGGGCTGCGGGCAGCGGGTGTACGTCACCGACGGGCAGGTCACCCAGATCGAGGGCGATCCGGACAGCCCGATCTCCCGGGGACGGCTCTGCCCGAAGGGGTCGGCCAGCAGGAGCCTGGTCACCAGCCCGCTGCGGCAGACCACGGTCCGCTACCGGCGGCCGTACGCCACCGAGTGGGAGGATCTCGACCTCGACACCGCGCTGGACATGATCGCCGACCGGATCCTCGCCGCCCGCGAGCAGACCTGGGAGGACGTCGACAGCGAGGGCCGGCCGCTGCACCGCACGCTGGGCATCTCCAGCCTGGGCGGGGCGACGCTGGACAACGAGGAGAACTACCTCATCAAGAAGCTGTTCACGGCGATGGGGGCGCTCCAGATCGAGAACCAGGCCCGGATTTGACACTCCGCCACCGTCCCCGGTCTGGGGGCCAGCTTCGGTCGCGGTGGCGCGACGGACTTCCAGCAGGACGTCGCCAACGCTGACGTCATCGTCATCCAGGGTTCGAACATGGCCGAGGCCCACCCGGTGGGCTTCCAGTGGGTCATGGAGGCCAAGCGTCGCGGGGCGAAGGTCTTCCACGTCGATCCCCGGTTCACCCGGACCAGCGCGGTGGCCGACACGTACCTGCCGATCCGGGCGGGCACCGACATCGCCCTGCTGGGCGGCGTGGTGCGCTACATCCTGGACAACGAGCTGGACTTCCGGGAGTACGTGCTGGCGTACACGAACGCCGCGACGATCGTCAGCGAACAGTTCGCCGACACCGAGGACGGCGACGGCCTGTTCTCCGGGTACGACCCGCACACCGACAGCTACGTGCAGACCAGTTGGCAGTACGCCGGGCACGAGCAGGACTCCGGCAGCGGGCACACGGCCAAGGAACGGGACAGCGCGGCCGGCCTGGTGCACGAGTCGCACGGCGCCGGGGTGCACGGCCAGGCCGAGCGGGACGACACCCTCCAGCACCCGCGCTGCGTCTACCAGATCCTGCGCCGGCACTTCGCCCGCTACACCCCGGAGATGGTCGAGCGGGTCTGCGGCATCCCGCAGGAGAAGTTCCTGGAGCTGGCGCGGGCCTGGGCGGAGAACTCGGGCCGGGAACGCACCGGCGTGCTGATCTACTCGGTCGGCTGGACCCAGCACAGCGTCGGCGTGCAGTACATCCGCACCGGGGCGATCATCCAGTTGCTGCTGGGCAACATGGGGCGGCCGGGCGGTGGCATCCTGGCGCTGCGCGGGCACGCCAGCATCCAGGGCTCGACCGACATCCCCACGCTGTTCAACCTGCTGCCGGGCTACCTGCCGATGCCGCACCACGCCGACCACCCCACCTTCGACGACTGGGTGGACAGCATCCGGCACCCCGGCCAGAAGGGTTTCTGGGGCAACGCACGGGCGTACGCGGCGAGCCTGCTGAAGGCGTACTGGGGGGACGCGGCGACGCCGGAGAACGACTTCGGCTACGACCACCTGCCCCGGCTGACCGGCGACCACGGCACCTACCAGCAGGTGCTGAACATGATCGACGGCAAGATCAAGGGTTACTTCCTGCTCGGTCAGAACCCGGCGGTCGGCTCCGCGCACGGGCGGGCGCAGCGGCTGGGCATGGCCAACCTGGACTGGCTGGTGGTCCGCGACCTGTTCATGATCGAGAGCGCCACCTTCTGGAAGAACGGCCCGGAGGTGGCCACCGGCGAGATCGTGCCGCAGGAGTGCCGCACCGAGGTGTTCTTCCTGCCGGCAGCCTCTCACGTGGAGAAGGAGGGCACCTTCACCCAGACCCAGCGGCTGTTGCAGTGGCGGGAGAAGGCCGTCGACCCGCCGGGCGACGCCCGTTCCGAGCTGTGGTTCTTCTATCACCTCGGGCGGCGACTGCGGGAGAAGCTGGCCGGCTCCGCGCACCGGCGCGACCGCGCGCTGCTCGACCTGGCCTGGGACTACCCCACGCACGGCCCGCACGCCGAACCGAGCGCCGAGGCGGTGCTGCGCGAGATCAACGGGTACGACGTGCGCACCGGCCGCCCGCTCGCCTCGTTCGCGGAGGCGAAGGACGACGGCTCCACCGCCGTCGGCTGCTGGATCTACTCCGGTGTCTACGCCGACGGCGTCAACCAGGCCGCCCGGCGCACCTCCCGGCACGAACAGGACTGGGTGGCCGCGCAGTGGGGCTGGGCCTGGCCGGCGAACCGGCGCATCCTCTACAACCGGGCGTCGGCCGACCCGCAGGGCCGACCGTGGAGCGAGCGGAAGAAGTACGTCTGGTGGGATCCGGACGCCGGCGAGTGGACCGGCTACGACGTGCCGGACTTCGAGAAGACCAAGGCGCCGACGTACCGGCCGCCACCGGGCGCGTCCGGCCCGGCGGCGCTCGCCGGTGACGACCCGTTCGTCATGCAGGCCGACGGGAAGGGCTGGCTGTACGCGCCGAGCGGAGTGCTCGACGGCCCGCTGCCGACGCACTACGAGCCGGCGGAGTCGCCGATGCGCAACCCGCTCTACGGCCAGCAGGCCAACCCGACGCGGAAGGTCTACACCCACTCGGTGAACTCGGTGAACCCGAGCCCGCCGCAGGAGCACAGCGCGGTCTTCCCGTACGTGTTCACGGTCAGCCGGCTCACCGAGCACCACACCGCCGGCGCGATGAGCCGCACCGTGCGACCGTTGGCCGAGCTGCAACCGGAGATGTTCGTCGAGGTGTCGCCGGAGCTGGCCGCCGAGGTGGGACTGACCCACCTGGGGTGGGCGCACCTGGTCAGCGGCCGGGCGGTGATCGAGGCCAAGGTGCTGGTCACCGACCGGCTCACCCCACTGCGGGTGGACGGTCGGGTGATCCACCAGCTCTGGCTGCCGTACCACTTCGGCTACGAGGGGCTGGTCACCGGCGACTCGGCCAACGACCTGTTCGGCATCACCCTGGACCCGAACGTCCTCATCCAGGAGAGCAAGGTCGGCACCTGTGACATCCTTCCGGGGCGGCGGCCGACCGGCCCGCCACTGCGGGACCTGGTCGACGACTACCGCCGTCGGGCCGGGATCGTCCCCGGTGAACGCCCACCGACGGTGACCACCCGGGTCCGCCGGCCGGCGGGCCCCAGCGACGACGGGCCACGGGAGAAGGGCGCCGACCATGCCTGACGCCAACAGCCTCTACGGCCCCCTCGATCCGGCCCCGGACGCGGGGTGGACGTCTGCCGGCCCCCGGATGGGCTTCTTCACCGACACCAGCGTCTGCATCGGCTGCAAGGCCTGCGAGGTGGCCTGCAAGGAGTGGAACGCCGTCCCCGAGTCCGGCTTCGACCTGCTGGGCATGTCCTACGACAACACCGGCGCGCTGACCGCGAACTCCTGGCGGCACGTGGCCTTCATCGAGCAGCCGGTGCCGGCCGGCCACCGCACCCCGCCCTTCGCCGGTGACCCGACCGGGCCGTCGGGCAGCGCCGGGTCGGCGGCGGTCGCCGCCGGCACCGGCAGCGCCAGCGGCACCAACCCGGGCGTCCCACCGGGCAGCGCCGACGCCGCCGCCCGGATGGCCACCACCGCCGACCGGGCCGACGCCGAGGCGGTGGGTGGGGGCGTCGGGGGTACGCAGTTCCTCGGCATGCCCGGTTCGCAGCCACCCGGGCGGGGCACCGGCGTGGCGGAACGCACCGACTTCCGTTGGCTGATGATGTCGGACGTCTGCAAGCACTGCACCCACGCCGCCTGTCTGGACGTCTGCCCCACCGGGTCGCTGTTCCGCACCGAGTTCGGCACCGTCGTGGTGCAGGAGGACATCTGCAACGGCTGCGGCTACTGAGCCTTTCCGCGTAACGGGTCGTGGCGTTGGGTGATCAGGTTGTGCGGTTGTGCTCGACGTGCAGGAGTACGAGGGCCGCTGCGGTGATCC
>NZ_JBIUCH010000031.1:0-64779 GCF_044548625.1 Micromonospora sp. NPDC051925
CTTTTCCTTGCACCGCAACGGGTTCGGGCGTGTCCGCACCGACCACCACGGCGACCACCCACCGCACTCACGCCGTTACGCGGAAAGGCTCACTGGAGGAGAGCAGAGAAGGGGAGCAGAGTATGGTACCTGTGCAGGAAGGTTCATCTGTGGCCCTCGCCAAGGTGTCCAAGAGCTTCGTCTCCCACGGCGAACGCATCACGGTGCTAGACGAGGTGACTTACACGTTTGATGCCAGCACTCCGAGCTGTGTCGCAGGCCCGAGTGGATCCGGGAAATCCACCCTGCTGAACGTGATCGCTGGGCTACTCAAGCCAGATTCCGGCGTCGTAGCGGTCGATGGACGACCGGTAGACAGGCTTTCCTCTCGGGATCTGGTCGAGTACCGACGGCACGTCGGTCTGCTCTTCCAGGAGTTCCACCTCCTTCCGTCATTGACGGCACTGGAGAATGTCATGGTTCCCACAGTCCCCTATCGACGTCAACAATCCGACGTTCGGCAGCAAGCCCTGGCGTTACTGGACAGCGTCGACATGGCCCGCAAGGCCAACTCACGGCCATCGGAGCTCTCTGGCGGCCAGCAGCAACGGGTAGCCATCGCTCGCGCACTCATCGCCAGCCCTCGGTTGATCCTGGCAGACGAGCCGACCGGTAGCCTCGATCGCGCGAATGCCGAACTGGTCGCAGACCTATTGATCGAAAGCGCGGCGAAAGAGGCAGTCACGCTGATCATCGCGACCCACGACCCGTTATTGGTGGCGCGGTGTGGCCGGTCATTGGAGTTGCCCGACCGAACGGCAACTACCAGGGCAGCGGAGTCGCGGCGATGAGTTTCGGGGCAGCGCTGCACGGAAACACCGAGGTGAGTTCCTACCGGTGATAGAGCACCGTTCGACGGCTCCTGGGGCTACGGGGTCACCAGCCACGACTCGCCCGCCTCCGGGTTCGGCGACCCGGACGACTTCCGGCACCCCCGGTGAACCGACCATACGCCGCCGACATCGCCGGCGCTCCTCAGCGAGGAGGGAGCCTGGACTGGTATCTGCTGCACGATCCGGCTCAGGCCGGGGTGCAGCGGCCGACCTCACCGCCGCCTACGGGATGCCCCCGCGCTGTCGGTCAGGACACCAGCCCCGCCAGCTTCTGCTGGATCGCCGGCGTGGACGTCGACGTCGCCAAGAACACCGTCTCCTTCGTCCGGATCGTCCCAGACGGTGCTCTGGCTCCGTCGCGCGACTGAGTCCAGCCCGAAAGGCCCTTGTCGCGCATCTTCTCCTGTCGATACTCTGCACGCCGCACGCGGGGAGGAACAACGAGTGCAGGCGCCGCTGCGGGCGTGCTCTGCCTGGCCCTGCTCATCGGCTGACCCCGGATGTCGAGGACGACGAACGCCCTCCAGGCGTTGACGGTGGCCTTCGAGGGTGCGGTGGAGGCTGCGGCTGTCGACTCCACCGCCGCCTCGTGGCGGCATTCCTGGCCCGGTCCCCCCCGAACTGTTCACCACGACGGGCGAACCGCTGCCCCTCGGCGAACTGGTGGACCTGGCGGCCGCCCCCGCGACCGTGCCCGCCGCTCGGGAACGACTCGCCGGTCTCGGGATCCGGACGACCGCCGCCACCGCCGCGCCCACCAGCTGATCATCGACCGGAGCGGCTCAGACCAGGCCGGCGTCGCGGAGCAGCTTCCACAGGCCCGCGCCGTCGGGCGCGGAGAGCCACTTCTGCCCCACCGGCCCCGCCGACGACGGGCGGTCGGGCGGTACGGGCAGGCTGCCGGCGAGCACCGACTGGGTCGGGGAGAGCCGGCGGATCGCCACCCCGGCCACGTTCTCCGGGTGGGCGGCGGCGAACTCGCGGTAGATCTCCTGGTCGTGCTGACCGTCGTCGCCGATCAGCAGCCACCGGACGTCGGGGAACTCGGCGGCCAGCCGGGCCAGGGTGGCCCGCTTGTGCTCCCGGCCGCTGCGGAACCAGCGGTCGGCCGTCGGCCCCCAGTCGGTGAGCAGCAGCGGGCCGGCCGGATAGAGGTGCCGGGACAGGAACCGGGTCAGCGTCGGCGCGACGTTCCACGCGCCGGTGGACAGGTAGAACACCGGGCTGCCCGGGTGGGCGGTGACCAGGCGTTCGTAGAGCACCGCCATGCCGGGCACCGCCGTGCGGGCGTGCTCGTCGAGCACGAAGGTGTTCCACGCGGCCAGCATGGGCCGGGGCAGCGCGGTCACCATGACGGTGTCGTCGATGTCGGAGAGGATGCCCAGGCGGACCTCCGGGTCGATGACCCGGATCAGCGCCTCGACCGGTTCGGCGTCGGCGACCCGCAGCCGCACCGAGGCCCAGCCGGGGGTGAAGTCGGCCTTGACGACGGTGTCGACGAAGCCGCTGCGGTCGGCGTGGGCGGTGTGCACGCCGTCGCCGGCCTCGATGGTGATCTCGACGTGCTTGGCGGGCAGGGTGGCGAAGCTGCGCCAGCCCCGGACCTTCTCCGACCGGCCCGGCCGCCGGTCGGGGCGGCTGAGCAGCACCCGGCACAGCACCCGGGCCCAGCCGGGGGCGCCGTACCCGGCGTACGCGACGATGTTGGGCTGCCATCCGGTGCGCCGCAGCCGACGCTCCAGCAACTGGTGCAGGGCGTCCTCGATCCGCGCGGCCCGGTGCAGGGTGGGTACGGCCAGCTGGCTCGCGGTGGTGGATGGCACGGTGCAACCCTGCCACAGGTGCACGGCAGCGGCCAGGCGAGCGGCCCAGCTGGGCAGCAGGGTAAGCAGGCCGGGCGGACAGCCGGGCGGGCGGGTGGACGGCAACGGCAGCGACCGGGCGGGCGTCGAGCGAGCGGACACGTGGGGAGTCGACGGCCCCGATCCGGCCCGGGAGTCCCGGCCGGCGTGGCACACTCCGGTCGGGACGACGACGGGGGCGCTGGTCGTGTCGACACCTGTACCGCCCGACCGCGCGCGGCTCGACCGTCCGGCGCTGGTCGCGCTGCTGCTCGGGCTGGCCGGGGTGGGTTACCGGCTGGTCCTGACCCTGTTGACGGTGCCCGCCGCGAACAGCGACGAGGCGACCTTCGGGCTGGCCGCGATGCACATCGCCGCCGGTCGGGAACACCCGGTCTTCCTCTACGGGCAGCACTACATGGGCATGGTCGAGTCGTACCTGGCGGCACCGCTGGTGGCGGTGGCCGGGCCGGGTTGGCCGGTGCTGCGGCTGCCGCTGGTGGCGCTGTACGCGGTCTTCCTCTGGTTGTCGTACCGGCTGAGCCGGCAGCTCTACCGGCCCTGGTTCGCCACCTTCACCGTCGGGCTGCTGGTGCTCGGCACCGAACGGGTGGTCCGCGACCAGCTCACCGTGGTCGGCGGGCGGCCCGAGGTGAAACCGGCGGTGCTGGCGATCCTGCTGATCGCGCTCGGGCTGGCGGGGCGGCGGGTCCGCCTGCGACGGGCGGCGGTGGCACTGGCCGGGTTCCTCGCCGGGGCGGCGCTCTGGTCGGACTGGCTGATCGCGCCCTACCTGGCGGTCGCCGGCCTGCTGCTGCTCCATGCCGTCCGCCGGGAGCTGCTGGGCTGGTCGGGGCTGCTGCTGGTGGCCGGTTTCGCGGTCGGGGTGACGCCGCTGGTGTGGGACAACCTGGTCGCCCCGCCCGGCGCGGACTCGCTGTCGGTGCTGCGTCAGCTCAGTGCCGGCACCGGCCCCACTCCGCCGCTGGTGGACCGGGTGCGCGGCGGGCTGCTGGAGGGGGTGCCGCTGGCCACCGGCCTCTGCCCGGTCACCGGCTGCGCCCGCTGGCAGGAGTGGTTCGGGCTGCTCTACCCGGTGCTGCTGGCCGCCGCCGCCGGGCTCGCGCTGGTCGGCTACCGCCGGACCGCGGGCCGGCCGACGGCCGTGCGGGTCCGGCCGGTCACCCAGCTCACCCTGGTCGCCGGTGCCGCGTTGACCCTGCTGGCGTACGTCCGCAGCCCGCCCGCCGCGACCGATCCGCTGGCCAACGCCCGCTACCTGTCGGTGTTGCAGATCTCCCTGCCGGCGGTGCTCTGGCCGCTCTGGCTGGCGGCGGTGGCCTGCTGGCGGGGCACCGCCGGGGTGGTCGGCCGGCTGGTCGGGGCGAGCGCCACGGCGGTGCTGGCCGGGTTGACCACCACCGCCCTGGTGGCGACCGGGTTGTTCCTGACGGCGCTGGACCCGCCCATGGCCGACCAGCGGCGGGCCCGGGAACTGGCCGACGCGGTACGCCGCACCGGCCTGCGGGAGGTCTACGGGGACTACTGGACCTGCAACCGGTTGACCTTCGACACCGGCGAGCGGGTGGTCTGCGCGGTGCTCGACGGGCAGCTCACCCCGGGGCAGAACCGGTACGGGCCGTACTGGCGGCGGGTGGAGCAGGCGGGGCGGCCCGGGTACGTGCTGCCGGTCGACTCCCCGGCCGAGCGCCGGCTGCGGGGTCTGCTCGGTGACCGGGCGGACGCCGCCCGGCTGGTCGAGGTGGCCGGGTATCGCGTGTACCACCCGACGAGTGCCGTCCGGCCGTGGCGCTGATCCCGGCCCGTAGGCTTTCCGGGTGCTCATCCTGCTGCCGCCCTCCGAGGGGAAGGCCGACGCCGGCACCGGTCGTCGGCTCGACCTGTCCCGGCTCTCCCTGCCCGAGCTGAACCCGGCCCGGGAGGAGGTGCTGGCCGCGCTGATGGCGCTCGGCGCGTCCGAGGCCGAGGACGCCGCCCTGGCCGCCCTCGGGTTGACCGTCGGTCAGCGTGGCGAGCTGGCCCGCAACGCCCGGCTGGACCGGGCCGCCACCGCACCGGCGGGGCAGGTCTACACCGGGGTGCTCTACGAGGCGCTCGGTCTGGCCACCCTGCCACCGGGGGCGCTGCGGGCGGCCCGCCGCTCGGTGCTGGTCAGCTCGGGCCTGTGGGGCGCGGTACGACTCACCGACCGGATTCCGCCGTACCGCTGCCCGATCGGGGCGCGGTTGCCGGGGGTGGGGGCGCTGTCGGCGTACTGGCGCAGGGTGTTGTCGCCGGTGCTGACCGCGGCGGCCGGCGGCGGCCCGGTGCTGGACCTGCGCTCCGGCGCGTACGCGGCGACCTGGACGCCACCGGCGGAGCTGGCCGGCCGGACGGTCACCGTGCGGGTGCTGCACGAACGCCGGCCGGGGGAACGGACGGTGGTGAGCCACTTCAACAAGGCGACCAAGGGGCGGCTGGTCCGCGACCTGCTGGTCGCCGGTGCCCGGCCGCGCACCGCTCCCGCCCTGATCGGCACCCTGCGTGACCTGAAGTATCCGATCGAGGAGCAGCCGGTGACGGCGGGGCGACCCCGGCAGGTCGACGTCGTGGTGACCGAACTGTAGGAACGCAAGATTTCCTCAATTCCGGTGCCGATGGCTGGAGGCAGGGGGACCAGCAGGCGACGGTAAGGGAACCCCGATGCCGAGGAGAAGCGGTCCGATGACCCCCGAACCCTGCCTGCTCGACCGGCCACGCCTCCCGTCGTCCCCGCCGCCGCTGGACTGGTTGACCCTGGCCGACGCGTTCGAGGTGGCCTGCCTGGTGCGCTGCACCCCGGCACCGGCGGTCGCCACGCACGGCCCGACGCCGCCACCGCACCGGGGGGTGGTGGAGTTCAACCGGGAGGACGCGGCGCTGCGGATGCGGCAACTGCTCGCCCGGCTCGACGTGCCGGTCGAGCACGAGGTGGTCACCGGAGGTCTGCGCCGCCGGTACGAACTGCACCGGTTGCACGTGCCGGCGGGTCACCGCACCGGGTACGTGGCGTTGCGCGAGGCGGGCTGGCGGCAGGGGCGTCGGGAACTGCTCGGGCCGGCCGTCGGTTCCTCGACACCCCGGGCCGCCTGGCGGACCCGGCTCGCCTCGGCGGCCTGGCGCTCGGCGCTGCTGGCCGGCGGCCGGCACGTCCGCCGGCACATCCTCGGCATCCGGCTGGCCGACCGGGAGTTGGCCGCCGTGCTGGTCCGGTCGGCGTCCCTGCTGGAGGTGTCGGCGCTGCTGCGGCCGGGTGCCGGCTGTCTGGTGGTGAGCGTCGCGGACGGCCCGGACCGACTGCGGATCATGGAACGGGCCGCGTTGGCCCCCGCCCGGCTGCCCACCGGGGCGTGACGACCGACGACGTCGACCAGGGCACCGACCCGGGAGCCGGGCCCGACACCGGCCGTCCCTGACGCCGAGGTTGCGCCGAGGGCGGTGCACGGCGCAGAGTGCACCGGGTGAGCCGTAGCTGGACCGCGCGTAGCCGGCGGCCCGCCGTCGCCGGCACGGTGCTGCTGATGCTGCTGGTCGTCGCGCTCGGCGGGCTCGGGGCCTGCCAGGACTCCCCCGACGAGCCGGTCCGGATCCGGATCGCCACCGGCAGCCCGACCGCCGTCTACCATGCCTTCGGCCAGTCGCTGGCCACCGTCCTCAACCGCGAGCTACCCGGCGTGCGAGCAAGCGTGGTGGTCACCGCCGCCTCCGCCGAGAACGTCCGGCTGGTCGGCTCCGGCGCCGCCGAACTGGGCTTCACCCAGGCCGACGTGCTCGACACCAGCCCGACCAACCCACCGAAGGTGCTCGCGGTGGCCCGCGTCTACGACGACCTGCTGCACCTGGTCACCGCCGCCGGCGGCCCGGTCCGGGAACTCGCCGACCTGCGGGGAAGGCGGGTCTCGGTGGGTGCCTCCGGCTCCGGCACCGAGGTCACCTCGACCCGCCTGCTGGAGGTGGCCCGACTCGGTGGTGAGCGGGTCCACCAGGAACACCTCGGCCTGGACGCGTCGGTGACGGCGCTGCGGGCCGGCCGGATCGATGCCTTCTTCTTCTCCGGCGGCCTGCCGGTGCGCGGGGTGGAGGAGCTGGCCGACGCCACCTCGATCCGGCTCGTGGACCTGGGCGAGTGGACCGAGCCGCTGCGCCGCAACTACCGCGAGGTGTACGTCTCCCGGGACATCCCCCGCTCGGTGTACGAGGTGGAACCGGTCACCACTGTCGCCAACCCCAACTATCTGATCGTCCGGGCGGACCTGCCGAAGTCACTGGTGCGTGAGGTGACCCGGTTGTTGATGGAGCGCCGGGAGGAGTTGGCCGCCGCGCATCCGGCGGCCGGCCGGATGAGTCCCCGCTCGGCGATCGCCACCACCCCGCTGCCGCTACATCCCGGCGCGGCCGACTGGTACCGGTCCGCGAAGCCCTGACCCTCAGCCCGCCCCGGTGGGTTCGGAGGTCTCCGGGCCGTCGGCATCGGGCGGCTCCGCGCCGGTTGCGGGCAGGGCATCGGCAGCGGGCGGGGCGGGGAACCACAGCTCGGCGACCAGACCGCACGGTTCGGCGGGGTGCATGGTGAGCCGGCCGTCGGAGGCGTCCACCAGCACCGCCACGATGGTCAGGCCGAGGCCGGCACCCTCGATGTTCTGCGCGTCGGGGGCCCGCCAGAACCGCTCGGTGGCCTGGTCGAGCTGGCCCGAGGTCATCCCCGGGCCGGTGTCGCGCACCTCCAGCGCGGTGCCCCCGTCGAGGTGCCGGACCGCCACCGTCACCTGCCCGCCCTCCCCGCTGAACTTGATCGCGTTGTCGATCAGCGCGTCCAACGCCTGGTCGACGGCGGTCGGCACGGTGCACGCGTACGTCGGGCCGGAGACCAGCAGGCGCAGGGTGACCGACCGGTGCCGGGCCAGCGGCTCCCACGCGGCGACCCGGGACGCGGCCACCGCCGCCGCGTCCACGGTGACCCGCTCGTTCTGCTCACGCTCGGTGCGGGCCAGGGTGAGCAGCCCGTCGAGCACCAGCGCCAACCGGTCGGTCTCCTCCAGGGCCAGCCGGTGCTCGGCCCGGCCCTCCTGGTCGATCACGCTCGGCCCGAGTTCCTCGACCCGCAGCCGCAGCGCGGTCAGCGGGTTGCGCAACTGGTGGCTGGCGTGCGCGACGAAGGCCCGTTGCCGGTCCATCACGTCGGAGACCACCGCCGCCATGTGGTTGAAGCTGGCCGCCAGCCGACGCAGCTCGGGCGGGCCCCACCGGTCCTGCACCCGGGCGCCCCGGTCCCCCTCGGCGATCTCATGGGTCACCGCGTCCAGCTCGGTCACCGGGCGCAACACCCAACCGGCCAGCCCGAACGCGGTGGAGATGCAGGCCAGCACGGCGAGCAGGCCGATCCCGGCGAGCAGCAGCCACCAGGCGGTGACCGTGCGGCGGACCTTCGCCACCGGCGTGGCGGTGACCACCGCGCCGAGCACCTCACCGCCGTCGTTGATCGGCACCGCCACCACCAGCGGCTCGTCCACCCACGGCCAGACCGAATCCGGACCGTTGAACTGCTGCCCGGCCAGCGCACTGTCCAGTGCCGCCCGGGTGTCCCGGCCCGCGCTCCAACTGGTCGACACCACGAGCGTCCGGCCGTCCCGGTCGACGACCGCGGCCCCGATGCCGTACAGCTGGTCGTAGCTGACGAGTTCGCCGGTCAACGGTCCAGCGCCGCCGCCACGTAACGCCGGCCCGGCCAGCGAGGCGAACCGGGTCGCGTCGGCGAGCCGGTCGGCGCGGACCCGGTCGGTCTCCCGGGACGCCAGGGTCGCCGCGAGCGGGGTCTCCAACGCCAGGAGCACCAGCACCATCAACAGCAGGTAGCTGATCACCAGTCGACGACGCACCGGCCGCCCCTCACTCGCTCCGGAGCCGGTAGCCGACCCCGCGTACGGTCTCCACCAGCCGGGGGTCGCCGAGCTTGCCGCGCAGCGAGCCGACGTGCACCTCGACGGTGTGCCGGTCCGCCCAGGTGGTGCCCCAGACGTCGAGCAGGATCCGGTCCCGGGGCACCGCCGTTCCGGGCTGGCGGGCCAGCGAGAGCAGGATGTCGAACTCCTTCCGGGTCAGCGCCACCGGTTGGCCGTCGACGGTGACCGTCCGGGCGGACACGTCGATCCGGACCACGCCGACCTCGATCAGGTCCCGCGCCGGCACCGCGTTCGCCGCCCGCCGCAGCACCGCCTCGATCCGGGCCTGCAACTCCACCATCGAGAACGGCTTCACCACGTAGTCGTCGGCGCCGAGCCGCAACCCGAGCACCCGGTCGCGCTCCTCGCCCCGGGCGGTGACCGCGATGATCCCGAGCTGGCTGCTGCGCCGCCGCAGCTCCCGGCACACCTCGGTGCCGTCCCCGTCGGGCAGGGTGAGGTCGAGCAGGACCAGGTCGCAGGGGGCTGCGGAGAGCGCGGCGGCGACGGTGGCCGCGTGCTCGACCTCGTACCCACGTCGGGTCAGCGCCGAGGCGAGGGCGGCGGCCACCCGTCGGTCGTCCTCGACCAGCAGGATGCGCACCGGTGACCCCCTGTTCGTCGTACGGATGACGAGCGAATCGTGGCAGAAGCACCGGGCCGGAGGGAACGGCGGGGAGCCCCGGGCCGGCGGTGGCCGTCGACCTGACCGCCGATCCGGTGCCGTCGACCGGAAACGGTGCGGGGCCCGGGACGAGTGGCAGTCCCGGGCCCCGCACCGTGGTCGGTCAGCGGCAGAGCCGGCCGATCTCCTCCTGGAACCGGTCCATCGGGTTGGCCTCGGCCGGGCCGAGCAGGTACGTCTTCAGGTCCCGTCGGGCGTCGGTCATCGGGTCGTCGCCGGCCCGGGTCAAGGCGAGGATCTTCTCCAGCTCGCCGCAGTCCACCGAGAGCAGGTACGCCCCCCGGGAGGTGGGGAACTCACGCCGGAACTCGTCCTCCGGCAGCCCGCTCGGGTTGGCCACCACGTACGGCCGCTGGCTCTGCACGAAGTCGGAGACCACACTGGAGATGTCGCTGATCAGCAGGTCGGTCTGGTTGAAGCAGTCGAACAGCGCGGGCACCCGGCCGGTGACCACCCGGTGTCCGGGTCCGTCCAGCGAACCGGCGTCCGGATCGCCACCGGCGGCCCGGATCAACGACACCAGCCGCTCGTGCACCGCCTTGGCCTCCTTGGACCGGGAGCCGGTCAGCGGGTGCGGCTTGTAGACCAGTCGCACCTGCGGCGAGGCCAGCACACCCCTGACGATCCGTTCCCCCATCAGCACCAGCGAGGTGTGGTACGGGTCGTCCTCCAGCCACCCCTCCCAGGTGGGGGCGTAGAGGACGGTGAACGGACGGCCGGGGGCCGTGGAGCCGAAGGTGTGCACCCCGGCGAGCTGTGGCCGGCCGATCTCGACGATGTCGTCGTCGCGTACGCCCACCGCGGCCCGCGCGTACCGCTCCCGGCCGGCCAGGCCGGCGACCCAGACCTCGTCGTACACCTTGCTGTACGGGTTGACGCTGGCCTGCTTGTCGCTGTCGCCGTGGCCGACGAAGACGTGCTTCATGCCCGGCTCCCGCAGCATGTGGATGTTCGCGCCGACGTTCGCCGCGTACAGGGCGGCCCGTACCGTGCCCAGCTCGAGGTTCATGAAATCCGGCCCGGTCGGTACGCAGATCACCGGCAGCCGGGTGTCGGCCAGCTCGAAGAACGCCTCCTTGCTGCGCATCAGCACGACCGCCCGTTGGTGCAGCGCCTCGGTCGGGGCCAGCCACATGTTGGCCTGGTAGACGTCCTTGGCGGGGCCGGCGAAGTAGAGCGCGACCTCGGGCCGGTAACCGTCGAGCCAGCGCTGGAGCACCGGCAGCACCGGGCTCTTGCCGGTGCCCCGGCCCCGCAGCCAGGTCACCGCGACCACCGCGCCGATCAGGGCGGCGAGCCCCGCGGCCAGCGCGGCGACCGCCAGGACGGGAACGGCGTCGGCGCGGACCGCCGCGACCACGGCGGCCGGGATCAGCAGCACGTTGAGCACCGCGAGCTGGACGCCGGCCAGGTTGGCGATCCACTCCGGCGGGCGGGGCGCCGAGCGGATCGGGCCCAGCTCGATGTTGCGGACCAGCGCGGAGACCGGGTTCCGCCGCTCGATCATGGTGTTCAGGGCGCCCGCGAAGACCGCGATCACCCAGACCGCCGCCGGGAGCACCAGCAGCCAGGTCAACTCGACCCCGGTGAGCGGGACCGTGGCGGCGACCAGCAGCACGGTCGCCAGGTCGCGGCTCAGCTGCCGGTAGCCCCGGTTGAGGCCGACCTTCTCCAGCAGCGTCTCCGAGGGCGGCGACCAGCGGGTGACGGCGAATTCACCGACGACGGCGGCCAGTCCGGCCACGGCGAACAGGACCACCCATCCGAAGACGCCCGCGACGAGCATGACCAGGTAGGACAGCACCAGCAGCGCGCCTCGGGCGGCGGTGCCGGTGCGTTCCAGTAACGTGCCGAACAAGGAGGACGCTCCCTACGAATTGATGACCGGCCGAGAATTGGTCTCCGACGTGAACGCCGGACGGATCCGGCCGTCGGTTGGGGCACGGGGGACGCACCAGGTACACCATCCGTACCCGTAGCGCCACCGATCTTCGTGCATGCCACGTCCCCTGTCCGAATTCCTTGCACTGCTATGACGGGCGTGGCGGCCCGAAGTCCACGTGGCGGACGGCCAGCGGGTGACATCGACCCTAACGCGAGAGGACGTGGTTGCGTCGGCCGGGTATCGGGGGCCGGTACGGTCCAACCTCAGCCAGCAGGCGCGACCAGCGAGGACTACGTCCGGGACATGATCTTATCCAGGCGTCCGACGGGTGGGGGGCTCGACGCACGAGATCCAGAGCTGGCGGGCCGTACCTGGGAAGGTGCGGGCTGGGCCGCGGGTACGGGTGGCAGGTGGGCGCGGTGCAACTCCAGGATCGAGTTGGCCAACGCGATCTTCGAATACCTCGGGATCTTCCACAACCGGCAACGCCGCCACAGCTCACTGGGCATGCTCAGCCCGATCGAGGGGGAACATCACCTGCGGTCAGCCCGCAATGGTGCGATAACAGTACATACCGCCCGGGGACTTCCTGGAGGCGAACCTCTCGAGTCCCAAGTCGGGCGCGGCATCGGCGACGGCGACGTTGCTCTTCCACACGCAGACCACGCTGACGCCCACCCGGTGCATGGCATCCTTCACATCGGACACCGACACCGCCTCGGTGCCGTCCGCGAACTTGCCGAGCAGCAGTCGGTCCTGCGAGAACTGGCTCTCCATGTCGTAGTCGGTGAGGTAGAGATCGCGCGCCATCACCACTCGAACCCGCGTGGTGACCTGCGGCAGCGCCCGCATGACCGGCGTGGGGGCGAGGACCAGGCCCGGCGGACGGTCGAGTCTGACGATCCAGAAGGCCACGTTCTTCCGCGTCTCGGGCATCCGCCAACTCGGCTCGCTCTGCAGGATGTTCGCGGTCCACATCGGTACCCCCAGAGTGGCGAAGGCGAGCACCAATGCGGCGGGAAGACCGAAGGCGAGCACTCGATTCGTCACGTTCAGCCGGGGTAGCCGGATCACCGCCAGGATGCCGACGAGCGCCGGAACAGGCACGATCCACGGCACCCGCCACAGCACCGCCGTCAACCCGGTCAGGCCACCCGCCGTAGCCGCTACCCCGGGGATGAGCATGAGCGTGACGGTCAGGACCGCGCCGGCAACCAGCAACCGTGGGACACCACGACGAAGCAGGAGCGGAGCGCACCACATGGCGATGCCGCCGATGACGCCGAGAACACCCAACCACAGGGTGAGTTCGTAGATGGTTCGGGGCGGCCGGAGCTCGATGTAGGTCGCCACCGTCTCGTCGAGGCCACCGGTGGCGAACCTCGCGCCGACACCGACCAGGAGCGGGTACGCCGACGCGGCGGCGAAGCACAGCGCCGCGTCACGCAGCCGCCGGGTGACCAGAAGCACCAGCGCCGCCGCCACTGCCAGGCCGGGCAGCAGGATGACCGCAGTGGTGGTCAGCCCGACAGCGGCGACCGAGAGCAGGCCCAGCAGCACCAGCACCCGCCGTGAGCGGGTCTCGAGGAAGTCGGTGAGGTACACCCAGGCGAGTGGGATGAGCGCATGGACGAAGACGCTCTTGCCCTGGGTCAGCCGCGGTAGGTGGTAGGTGTTCAGCACGTCCGGATAGCCGGCCACCAGCACGATGTACGTCAGCGCCACACCGAACACCAGCAACGGGCGTCGCGGAGCCCAACGTTGCACCAGCCGCCACAGGGCGAAGATCGCGACGACGGCCAGCAGCGGCAGGATGAGGTACCAGGTGGTCGACGCCGCGTGCACGTGCAGGACCCGGGCCAGCGCCCCGATGAACACCTCGAAGGATGGGACCGGGGGGTTCGCCGATCCCGCCGGGAGAACGCCCTCGGTGAACAGGAAGTCGCGGTAGGGGATCTGGTCCCGTTCGGCCACCCAGACCGACTTGCCGACGTAGAAGACGTCGTCGAGGGACACCCGGGCGATGAAGGTCGAGAACACCGCGGCCGCCAGTGCGGCGAGACCGACCACGTATCCCTGGACGGGGGTGGTTCCTTCCGACCGCACCGGGGTGGTCGAGCGGTCGCTCACCGGCAGGGCCACCCATGCCGAGACGATCGCCACCAGCCCGAGACCCACTGCCAGCCACCAGCTCAACGGCCCGGTGCCGAGTGCGGCGAACAGTGCGGCACCGGCAGCGGCACCGACCGGAACGCCGTAACGACGAATCAGCTCCGCCCAGTCGGCCCCCACCGGCGTGCCGGGAGACGCCCCGGCCTCGTCCCCGCCTCCCCGCGCGACCTGGTCGCTCGTCCGGCGAGAGCCGACCCGCCAGCCCACGTGCGCCGCGAGCGGCAAGGTGACGACCCAGGCGGCGAACACGACGGACGGACGGAGGCCGAGGACGAGGTTGAGGTGATAGAGCAGCGTCCACAGGGCGAAGCTGACGACCGCCGCGTCGGTGATGAACACGGGCGCAGCCGCCACCGAGACGTTGATCCGACGCACGGCATTCGACGTGGATCTCTTCGCTCGGTCGGTTGGCACAGGCGCCACCACAGCGACTTCGGCTTCCGTCACGAGTTGTCCTTGTCGTCGTTCCGCACACGCACCGGATGGCGGTACCGGCATCCGCGCGGAAGGTGTCCGGATGGGCGGGGCAGCCTGTCGGGCGCTCCCTGAGGTCATCTCCGGCGGTGTTGCCCGGGGAATGTGGTCACTCACCCTACCGAAGGCTGCCGCTGGCGGGGCAGCGTGCCCTCGGCGGCCAGGCCGGTCGCCACCGACTCCACCAGCAGGTCCAGGTAGGTCGGCGTGAGCGGGGTACGGGCGATGGCCAGCCGCCAGTAGAGCGGCCCCACGATCAGGTCGACCGCCGCGTCGGCGTCGGTGTCGGCGGGCAGTTCGCCGCGCTCCACCGCCCGGACGATCAGCCGCCCGCCGATCTCCTGCTGTTTGACGCGCAGCAACTGCTGGAGGGTCTCGTCGATGGTCGGGTTACGGGCCGCCTCGGCGAGCAGGTCGGGGATGATCTGCGAGGCCAGCGGGTGGCTCAACGCGTGGGCGACCACCTGGAACAGCAGGGTCAGGTCGCCGCGCAGGCTGCCGGTGTCCAGCGCCGGCAGTTTGCTGCCGGCGGCGGCGACCACGGTCTCGATCACCAGGTCGAGCTTGGAGCTCCACCGTCGGTAGATCGCGGTCTTGCTCACCCCGGCCCGCCGGGCCACCGCCTCGATGGAGAGCCGCCCGTATCCGACCGCGGCGAGTTCCTGCATCAGCGCACGGCGGATGGCTCTGGTGATGTCGCCCCTCAGCACTGCGGCGCCAGCCGGGGCACGCCTCTTGTCGCTGGTCATCGGGGCCTCTTCGCACCTGTCACGTGGGCCAATGTAGCGCAACGACGGTACGGTTGCGTCCCGACGTGTTTTGGACTACCGTCCACGCAGCGACGAGGCTAACAGCCAGCCCACAGATTTCATCGTCGCGCGCATCCCGTTGGTACGAAAGATCGGAGCGCCCTACCCATGGCCACCACCGCGCTGGTCGACCCCGAAACGGGCCTGACCCAGGCGCAGCTGGCCGCTCGGCACGGATTGCGGGTCGCCGGCGAGCGCCCCTCCCTGGCCGAGTACAGCCGCAGACTGTGGGCCTACCGGCACTTCACCGCCGCGTACGCCAACGCCAAACTGGTCGCTTCGTACAGCAACGCCAAGCTGGGCCAGATCTGGCAGGTGCTCACCCCGCTGACCAATGCCGCGGTCTACTACCTGATCTTCGGCGTGGTGCTCGGGCAGGACACCATCCCGAACTTCATCGCGTACCTGACCACCGGGTTGTTCATCTTCAACTTCACCCAGAGCGCGGTGCTGGCCGGCACCCAGTCGATCAGCGGCAACCTGGGGTTGATCCGGGCGCTGCACTTCCCCCGGGCCTGTCTGCCGCTGGCCGCCACGCTGACCCAGTTCCAGCAGTTGCTGGCCTCGATGATCGTGCTGATCGGCATCGTGCTGGTGACCGGCGAGCCGCTCACCCTCGCCTGGCTGATGCTGCCCCCGGCGCTGCTGCTCCAGGCGTTCTTCAACGCCGGGGTCGTCATGGTGGTCGCCCGGCTGGGTTCCAAGGCCAGCGACCTCAAGCAGGTCATGCCGTTCATCCTGCGCACCTGGATGTACGGCTCCGGTGTGCTCTACAGCGTCAAGCTCTTCGACCGGCTGCCGGACTGGGCCTCGACGATCATCCAGTTCAACCCGGTCCTGGTCTACATCGAGCTGGCCCGGTACGCGCTGCTGGAACAGGCGCCGCTGCTCAACGAGTCACTGACCCAGCTCTGGCTGGTGGCGGCCGGCTGGGCCGTGCTGGGCGGGGTCGCGGGCTTCATCTACTTCTGGCGCGGCGAACAGGAGTACGGCCGTGGATGATCGGTTCGAGACGTCCAACGACGTCACGGTGACCATTCCCCGGGTCGTCGAACGGATTCCCACAGTGGTGGTCGACGACGCGCACGTGATCTACCGGGTGCACAAGGGCGCCGGCGGCGGGAGCACACCGGTGGCCGCGCTGCGCCGGCTGGTCAAGCGCTCCTCCGCGCCGAACATCCAGGAGGTGCACGCGGTCAAGGGGGTCTCCTTCACCGCGTACCGGGGTGAGGCGATCGGCCTGATCGGCAGCAACGGCTCCGGCAAGTCCACCCTGCTGCGGACCATCGCCGGGCTGCTCCCGGTCAACCGGGGTGCGGTCTACACCCAGGGCCAGCCGTCCCTGCTCGGGGTGAACGCCGCCCTGCTCAACGACCTGTCGGGCGAGCGGAACGTCACGCTGGGCTGCCTGGCGATGGGCATGCAGCCCGACGACGTGGCCCGGATGACGCCGGAGATCATCGAGTTCTCCGGGATCAACCAGCGGGGCGACTTCGCCAGCCTGCCGATGCGGACGTACTCCTCGGGCATGGCGGCCCGGCTGCGGTTCTCCATCGCCGCCGCCAAGAAGCACGACGTGCTGCTGGTCGACGAGGCGCTCGCCACCGGTGACAAGGGCTTCCGCAAGCGCAGCGAGCAGCGGGTCCGGGAGCTGCGCGAGGGGGCCGGCACGGTCTTCCTGGTCAGCCACCAGCTCTCCTCGGTCCGGGACACCTGCGAACGGACGATCTGGCTGGAGTCCGGCCTGATCCGGATGGACGGACCCACCGACGAGGTGATCCGGGCGTACGAGGCATTCGCCAACGGCAAGTAGTATTCCGGGCGCACGTACGGCATCGAACCGACGCCCGACGGACCGCGTCGTCCCGTTGGGGCGGCGCGGTCCGCGCGTTAAGGTTCATCCCGTCGCCATGCTGGCGCAATCTTCCGTTCAGGGCGACCCCCGGAACGCGTGCAGACATCCCCGAGAGTGAGGATCGGCAATGACGCAGGACCACACCACTGGCCCGGACGCCACACCGGAGACCCCGGCGCCGTGGCGGCCCTCGCGGACGGTGGCGGTGGTGCTCGCCGGAGGCACCGGGACCAGGTTGGGCCTGGGCATCCCGAAGCAGTTGCTGAAGATCGCCGGCAAGCCGATCATCGAGCACACCCTGGCCGTCTTCGAGGCCGCCCCGGAGATCGACGAGATCATCGTGCTGATGGCCACCGGCCACGTCGACGACGCCCAGCGGATCGTCGACAAGGCCGGCTTCCGCAAGGTCAGCAAGGTCATCTCCGGCGGCGAGACCCGTAACGCCACCACCCGGATCGCCCTGGACGCGGTCGGCGGGGGCGACGTCAACATCCTCTTCCACGACGCGGTCCGCCCGCTGGTCAGCGCCCGGATCGTGCGCGAGTGCGTGAACGCGCTGTGGAGCTACAGCGCCGTCGACGTGGCCATCCCCTCGGCCGACACGATCATCCAGGTCGACGAGGACGAGTGCATCACCGACATCCCGGTCCGGTCCCGGCTGCGCCGTGGCCAGACCCCGCAGGCGTTCCGGTCGGGCACCATCCGGGAGGCGTACCGGCGGGCCGAGGGTGACCCGGACTTCGCCGCCACCGACGACTGCGGCGTGGTGCTGCGCTACCTGCCCGGCACGCCGATCAAGGTGATCGACGGGTCGGACGAGAACATCAAGGTCACCCACCCGGTCGACGTGCACCTCGCCGACAAGCTCTTCCAGCTCGCCGCCGCCCAGGCCCCCCGGCTGTCGCACCGCAGCTACACCGAGGAACTGGCCGGTCGGACGATCGTCATCTTCGGCGGCAGCTACGGCATCGGTCACGACCTGGCCGAGCTGGCCCGTGGCTACGGGGCGCAGGTCTTCCCGTTCAGCCGCTCCAGCACCGGCACCCACGTCGAGCAGACCGGCGACGTCGAGGCCGCGCTGAAGACCGCCTTCGAGGCCACCGGCCGGATCGACCACGTGGTGGTCACCGCCGGCATCCTGGAGAAGGGCGCGCTGGCCGAGATGGACGAGGAGACGATGGACCGGGTGCTCCAGGTCAACTTCGTCGGGCCGGTCATCGCCGCCCGGCAGTCCCTGCCGTACCTCCAGCAGACCAAGGGTCAGCTGCTGCTCTACACGTCCAGCTCGTACACCCGGGGCCGGGCCCAGTACGCGCTCTACTCGTCGACCAAGGCGGCGCTTGTCAACCTGACCCAGGCGCTCTCCGACGAGTGGGCCGAGTTCGGGGTACGGGTCAACTGCATCAACCCGGAGCGCACCGCCACCCCGATGCGCACCAAGGCGTTCGGCGAGGAGCCGGAGCACACCCTGCTGGCCGCCGAGACGGTCGCCCAGTCCTCGCTCGACGTGCTGATCTCCGACCTCACCGGCCAGGTGATCGACGTACGGCGGGCCCCCGGCGAGCCTGCCCCGGTGCCGGCGCAGCCGACGGCAGCCGAGCAGGACCGGCTGCCCAGCGGCGTCGACGCCGGCTGACCCCACCTCCCGGAGACGGTACGACATGCGTGGTGACCTGGTCAGGAAACTGATCGCGCGATGCCTGACCACCGGCCTGGCCGTGGTCGCCTTCCTGGTGCTGGCGCTCACCGGCGTCACCGGCTGGGGCCTGGCCCTGGCGGTGGCCGCGCTGGTCGCGGCTGCCGCCGAGCGTCGGGTCCGCCCCGACGCCGACATCGTCGCCGAGACGGTGCTGCTGGCCGCCGGCATCCTGGTCGGCTACGCCCGCCGGCTCGACGCCGGGTTCGACCCGGTGCTGGCGTCGACCGCGCTGGTGCTGCTGGGACTGGTGCTGCTGGTCGGGCCGCTGCGCGACGCCGGCAACCTGGAGATCCGGGCGGCGAACCTGCCGGTGCGGGCGTGGACCCCGCTGGTGGCCGCCCGGCTCGACGGCGTACTGCTGGGGCTGCTGGCCGTCGTCGCGGTGGCCGCCGCGTTCGCCCTGCCCGCCGTGGTCGCGCTGGTCGCCGCCCTGGTGGTGGCCGCCGGCTGCGGCGCGGTCGGCCTGGACCTGGCCCGGCGGCGGTTCCGGCCGTCCGGCGGGGGCAGCCCGGTGACCCGGGCCCTGCGGGCGCACCAGCCGGAGTTCCTGCTCTACTTCTCCGCCCCGCCGGGCTCGGAGTACCAGGTCACCATGTGGCTGCCCTACCTGGAGCGGCTCGGACGGCCCTTCCTGGTCCTGCTGCGGGAGCCGGAGTTCCTGGCCACGGTCGCCGCCGCGACCCGCGCCCCGGTGGTCTACTGCCCCACCCTCAAGGCGATGGACGAGGTGCTGATGCCCAGCCTGCGGGTGGCGTTCTACGTCAACCACGGCGCGAAGAACAGCCACTGCATCCGGTTCACCCAGCTCACCCACGTGCAGCTGCACCACGGCGACAGCGACAAGGCCCCCAGCGCCAACCCGGTCTCGGCCATCTTCGACAAGATCTTCGTGGCCGGTTCGGCGGCGATCGAGCGGTACGCGCGGGCCGGCGTGGAGATCCCCGCCGAGAAGTTCGTCGTGGTCGGCCGCCCGCAGGTCGAGGCCATCGAGGTACGCCAGGCAGCCCGCCCGCTGACCGCCCCGACGGTGCTCTACACCCCCACCTGGACCGGCCACCACGCCGACGCCAACTACTGCTCGCTGCCGGTGGCCGAGCCGCTGCTGCGCCGGCTGCTCGACCGGGGTGCCACGGTGATCCTGCGGGCCCACCCGTACACCGGGCAGAACCCGGCCTCGGCCCGGCAGTTGGCCCGGCTCACCGAGCTGCTGGCCGCCGACCGGGCCCGCACCGGCCGGCAACACCTGTGGGGCGCGGCGGCCAGCCGCGAGCTGACCCTGACCGACTGCGTCAACCGCTCCGACGCGCTGGTCTCCGACGTCTCCGGAGTCATCTCCGACTACCTCTACTCGGGCAAGCCGTACGCGGTGACCGACCTGGGCGTCGACGGCGACGAGTTCGTGGCCCGTTTCCCGCTGGCCGCCTCCGGCTACGTGCTGCGCCGGGACATGTCCAACCTCGACGAGGTGTTGGCCGGGCTGCTGGACACCGACCCGTTGATGGCGGCCCGCTGGCAGACCCGCCGCCGCTACCTGGGCGACTTCCCCGCCGACTCGTACGCCGACGGTTTCCTCGACGCCGCCCGGCGGGAGCTGGAGCCGGACTGGAACCCGCCGGCCCCGCGTACCGCCGGCACCGCCACCTGGGACGACGCTTCGGTGTCCCCGCGCGGCTGAACCCGGAGTCGACCCAGGCCGGGGTGGTGGCGTGGTTCGCCACTCGGGCCCGACCCGGGTCGCCCGGTCCTCCACGGGCATCTGGTCGGCCCTGCTCGTCATCGCCTGCTGGACGTGGGCTGCCGCCCCTCGGCATGGGCTGGCGGTACGGTCGTCCCCTCGGCGTGGGCTGGCGTGCACGGACGCCCCCTCCGCGTGGGCTGGCGTGCACGGACGCCCCCTCCGCGTGGGCTGGCGTGCACGGACGCCCCCTCCGCGTGGGCTGGCGTGCACGGACCCCCCTCATAGGTGCCGTCTGCTGCCTATGGACCTGATGACGTAAACGAATCACGCCGCGAGTGCCCTCGCCTGACCGGGTGCCGGGCAACCATCGGCTCCGCCTGGAAGTACGTGCGGCGTCGGCACTGAGTCGTTGCCGTCATCAGCTCCGTAGGGAGCGAGGGTGGTATATGCACTCCCCGGACGATGCAGGCGTGGATGGTCCGGGGCGCGCCGAGTGGCACACGGCATTGGTGGTGCCGATGCCGTCAGTCCTCGTCGGCCGGGCCGCGGCGGTTCTCGGCGATCCAGGCCCGGACGGCCTTACCGTCCCAGACGCGACCCATCTTCAGGGTGACGAAGGGGTCAGGGAAGCCCTTGCGGCCCACGATAATCGTGGCGCGCTGCTTGCTGATCCCGCCAAGCAGATCACGGATCTCATCCAAACCCAGCAGTTCCACGATCCGACGGTACGACCCCAGCGCAGCGGGGCCTGGAGTTGCCCTGGCCCGGTCCCACCGCCGCCGCACGCTACTGGTCGAGCACGCCGCGCCCCGGTCCTTCAGTCCTTCTTGACGTACACGCCTCGGCCGGGCTGGCCGTACACCAGACCGCGAGCCTTGAGCTGGATCATCGTGAACCGGATGACGGTCTCGCTGACCTCGTAGATGTCGCAGAGCTGGCGCGTACTGGGCAGGCGGTCACCGGGCTTGAGTACGCCCGACTCGATCTGCCGCGTGAGGTCGTCGGCGATCTGTTGATACAGCGGCTCGGCCATCGGTTGCCCTCCCTGCAATGAGAAAACACGCAGGGGGACATCAGGCGCGACACGGGGTATCGTCAGTACACCCAGAGTACTGGGTAACGTAGGTTGGTGAAGGGAACTCTGATGGTCAGCTACGACGAACGCCTGATCGCCGCAGCACTCACCCTGGCCCGCCGGCATCGGCCGGTGTGGTCGTGGGTCAGGTGGCGGAAGGTCTGCCGGTGTGGCAGCGAACTCCCCTGCCGGTCGGCACGCCGCATCCCGGACAATCGGGGCTCCTGGCGCACGCCGACTGTCCGCGAGATGCCGTTGCTGGTGCGGTCGGCGTGGTGCTGCCTGGATCACCACCGGCACGATCGCTGCGGGAAGTGCACCGGGACCGGCTTCTGCCCGAGGGTGGAGGCCGCCCGCGCCCGGATCAGGGCGTGGCGCAGGTACCGCACCGTGTTCGGGTGGCGATGACCGCGCCGAGGGCGGGTGACCTGCTCCAGGTGACCCGGGCGGCCAGCGTGCAGTTCATCAGGCCGATCATGTTCCGGGTCATCCGGATACTGGACTGGCCCACGTACGACGGCTGGATCTGGTTGGAGGGCTACCAGCTCAACGCCAGGGGTGACGCCGTCGCGCGCCGGACGATCTTCGTACAGCCGGCGGGGTTGATCTTTCGACAGCGGACCGCCCCGGTGCCCGTGGTCAGGCAACCGAGGCGGTCCGGATCGCATTCGAGAGCAACGGGTCAGGCGGAATAGCCCCGGGTGGCGATCCAGTTCGCCAGGGTGGTCGTGCTGACCCAGTACGCCGGCAGCGACGCATCGGCCGAGTCGGCGATCCGTACGGTGCGACCGTCGTTCTGGTAGCCCACGACGGCGATGTAGTGGCCGCCGGGGAAGGAGTGCCACCCGCCGTCGGTGTCGGTGGCGTCCCCGACGACGTTCGCGACCACGGCCCGCTTGTCGGTGACCGCCGCGACCACGTCGGCCCGCAGCCGGTCGATCTGCGCGTCACTCGGCGTGCCAACGAACATCCGGGTGCGGTACGGGTCGCCCTTCACCACGGCGTTGAGCACCCGGGTGGTGTCCTCGGCCGAGTTGGTGCCCATCTCGGTGGTGCCCAACTGGGCGGCGAGGCTGTCCTGATCACGCTCGATGCCGGCCGCGCTGAGAGCGTTGCGCACCGCTGCCGGCCCGCAGTAGTAGTAGGTGCTCTGGGCCTGGTACTCGTAGCGGAGGACCTTCGACGACGGTGGCTTCGGCGTCGCCTTGCGGGTCAGGTCCGGGTTGACCGTGGCCTTGGCCGCGACCTTCGCCGTGGTCTTCGCCCTGGTGACGCTCGGCGACGGGCTCACCGGCGCACTGGTCGAAGGGCTTGCCGACGGGCTGGTCGGTGCGGGGGTGGCGACCCGGGCCTGGGCGCGGCTGGCCACGTCGTCGAGGCGGGGGCCGGTCTCGGCCACGGCGGCCGAACGCTGCTGGCCGGTCGCTGCGTCGTCGACGCCGGCAGCCAGCGCGGCGGCACCGGCGGCCAGGACCAGGACCGCCGCCGATCCGGCGGCCATCTGGTACGGGCGGTGGGTGGTCAGTCGTCGGAGTTGTCGCTTCAGGTGATGCTGCACGGGGTGTTCCTCCACGGGGCGAGGGTGGACGGGCACGCCGGACCGGCACGCGGCGGCACACCGCGCGCACAGCGGAATGGATCAGCGGCCCGTTCGTCGGGAGACCGCCCGGACAGACCGGGCGGCGGGGCGGACGGCCGGAGTCAGCGCGTCAGGCGCGACGTCCGGCGACGGCACCCCGGCACCGAGGTGGGGGAACTACCGAGGGGGTCGGGTCATGCTGCACGAGGATGGAACTCCTTCCGGCACCGCCGACCGGGTTAGCTGACGGATTCGGGCGGGAAGATCGCCCTACCACGGGCCGTGGCCCGTGGATTCACCCCAGATGCAGTGGGTCCCCGGTTCGTGACTCGCACGATTGAGCGGGTCGGCGCGGCGTCGCCTCTTGCGATCGGAAACCGCACCGGACGCAGCGACACTACTGGCCGCCTTTTCCCTCGCCAAGCCCCCTGAGCTGCGCAAACTCGCTCAGCACTGGCAACTTCCCGGTGCAGTCCGGCACTGACCTCCCGGACCGGGACGAGCGGTCGTCCGACCTCGTCCGGGCGACATCCGGACGGGCCGGCACCAACCACCGATGATCGTCACAGTCGATGTGACCGGGTGTGACCAGATGACCGTTTCCCCACCGGGGGTGACCCCCCTCACACCCGCCCAGATAACAATTCGGCCCCGAGGCACCGCCGGGCGGGCGTTCGTCCCACTACGGGGTGGGTGCGGCGGTCCTCACCCGGGCCGGTCGCCAGCGGGTGGCGAGCCTCGGGCGGGCCGCCGACATCGCGGGGCGGGGCAGCGGGAGCCGGCCTGGCCGCAGCCGCTCCGCCGCCGCGTACGCCTCGGCGGCCAGGGAACGGGCCGCCTCGGCGGCCAGCTCGGCGTCCCGCCACGCCGCCCGTTCCCGCCCGGCCGCGGCCCGGTACGTCGTACGCCGGTCCTCGCGGACCGCTCGGGCGAGCATCACCTCGTGCTCGACCGGGTGCCGACGCGGATCCCAGCCGTCGCGGTGACCGAAGACGTCCCGCAGCCGCTCCACCGACAACTCCCCCCGCCAGTGCGCCGCCACGGCGGCCTGGTGCAGCCACCGCTCCCGGCTGGCGTACTCGGCGGGGGTGCGGGGAGTGCGTGGGCTGGGCAGCGTGCCGGCGTCGGAGAACCGACGGGCCGCCGTCTCCGCCTCGTCGTACGCCTGCCAGGCCCGCTCCAGGTCGTCCTGAGCGGCCAACCAGGCGGTACGGCGACGGCGGGCGGTCTGGGCGGCACCGGACGCGGCCACGGCCACCTCCTCGGCGTACCGGCGCAGATCGGCGACCGGGGGTGGGGCGTCAGGCATCGGCTCGACGGCGGTGACGTCGGGCGGATGGTCCCGGTCGGGCCGGGCCACCAGCACGGTGAGCCCGGTCAGCGCGAGGACGAGCAGCGCGGACCAGATGGCGGTGGCGGTCGGGACCTCGATCAGGAACTGGTAGAGCACGGTGTTCACGGTCGACACCTCGCGGGCGGGATGCGGAAGCGGAGACCGTACCGGCGGCGGGTGGTCCGTGCCGGGGAACGTCCGGCCGGGCGGTACGGGAGTGAGGTTCGTCGCAGCAGCGGTCGCGGGTGGAATCGGCCCCCGCGTGGGCGGTCAGCCCTGCGGAGGTGCCCGGGAACCGGCGGCAGCGGGCGTCCGACCGGCCGGAGCCGTGGCAGGCGCAGCCGGGACGATCCGGGCGGCGTCGACCGCTGCCGGAAACTGGTCGGACCGCTGCGGCGCGGCGAACGCGGCGGCGTCGACCCGACCTGCGGCCACGACGCCGACCGGAGCGACGCCGACCGGTGCGAACCCCCGGTCGGCGGTGCGCACGTCGTCGGGGTTGCCGCTCGCCGGATCGAGGACCGGCGGGACACCGAACGACAGCGACCAGTCGATCGGCCGCGCGGCGGGCGGCCCTGGGTCGGGCAGCGCGGCGCCGGGCAGTGCGGGGTCGGACAGTGCCGGGCCGGCGAGAGAGAGGGCGATCGCGACCGCGAGGCCGGTCAGCAGCCGGGTGATCCCGCGCGCCACCCACCACAGGGGACTGGTGAGCGCAACCGGGAGCACGTGTCCACGCTACCCGCCGACGCGACCGGCCCGCAGTGCCCCCGGGCGTGTCGCCGCGCCGGCCACCGTGGACCCCGCTCCCGGCGCAGCGCCACCATGAACTCCCTGGTCGGATGGGGTCACCTGGCGGGGCCCGCTCAGGTGACCGGTGGATGGGAGTCCACCGGAAACAGGGTCGCCGGAAGCAGCGCCACCGGGCACAGCGGCTACGGGAGCAGCGCCACCGGGCACAGCGGGGACGGGCGGGGTGCGGCGGCGGGGGGCGAGGCGGCGCATCATCGGGGTCTCCACCCAGCGGTGCAGCGCGGCGGCCAGCGCCAGGTTGACCACCAGGAAGCCGAGCACGGCCAGCGGCCCCGACCAGCCGGGCAGTCCCACGCCCAGGCGACCGGTGAGCCGCAGCACGGTCACCATCACCAGCACGTGCACCAGGTAGAAGGCGAACGAGACCTCGCCGAGCCAGACCAGGGTGCGGTGTCGCCACGGTGACCAGCGGCCCTGCACGTCCGCGCGGGCCGCCGCCGGGATGACCAGGATGTACGCGGCCGACAGCAGCGCCGCCCACATCTCGGCCGGAATCCAGTGCGCCGCCACCCAGGTCGCCACGAAGATCAGGCTGGCCAACGGCAGGCCGGGGCCCCGCCAGTGACCACGGCGCAGCAGCTCGGCGGCGGCGACACCCAGCCAGAACTCGGTGGAGCGGACCAGCGGGAAGACCTGGGTGAACCACCAGTTGCTGCCCTCGGGCACCAGCTCCTGGCCGGGCCAGAGCGCCAGGATCACCAGCGGCACCGCCAGCACCACGGCCCAGAGCAGGCCGGAGCGGGCCCGCCGGATCGCCGGCAGCACCAGCGGCAGGCAGAGGTAGAAGAACAGCTCGCAGGAGAGCGACCAGCTCACCGTGTTGATGCTGTAGAAGTAGCCGGGGGTGGGATCCCACGCCTGGACGAGGAAGAGGTTCTCCAGCGCGGCGCGGGGCACCACCGGGTCGGCGAACCACCACATCACCAGCAGCGCCGCCGCCCAGGTCAGCACGTGGTTGGGGTAGATCTTGGCGAGTCGGCGACGCCAGAAGTCCCGCCGCCGGTCGCCGTCGCGGGCCGACCAGACCAGCACGAATCCGCTGAGGATGAAGAAGAACTGCACCCCGGACAGGCCGAGGGTGAACAACCAGTCGACCACCGCCTTGGCGTCCGGCTGGCCGACGATCCGCATGGTGCCGGCGTGGTAGCCGAAGACCAGCATGGCGGCGATCCAGCGCAGCCCGGTCAGCGACGGCAGCCGGCTCAGCGCGGGTGATGCGGTGGTGGGCACGCTGGTCACGCCGGGCACCCTACCGGCTCCCCCGGCCCCCGGTGACGAGCCGGGGTGGTGCGGATGTGAGGAAGGTGTACGAAATCCCTCCACTGCCCTAACATCGCGGGACCTGTCGGTGCCGACGCGCACCCGGGGGAGACCGGCGGCCCGTCGGAGGCGTCGGCGAACGAGGAACGGAGCGGAACTGGTGCACCAGCGGATCCTGATGCGGGCGAAGAAGGACCCGTTCGACGTACGCACCCCCGAGGAGGCGTACGAGGGGAACTGGATCGGGGAGAACAACGGCAACCTGGTCTTCAGTCACGCCGCCCACAAGCTGCTGCGCACCTCCACCGCGCGGATCACCTCCACCGAGTTCAAGGTCGACCTGCGCGACGTCGACCGGATCAACGAGCAGTACGACGTGTACGTCATCCCGCTGGCCAACGCCTTCCGGCGCAGCTACGCCCACCGCATCGAGGTGATGACGAAGCTGGTCGAGCGGCTGCGGATCCCGGTGGTGGTGTTCGGGGTCGGCGTACAGACCGATGTCACCGGCGATCGGGAGTACCTGCGTCCGATCGACGACGTGGTCACCCGGTTCGTGCGGGCGGCGCTCGACCGGGGGCCGAGCATCGGGGTCCGGGGCGAGATCACCAAGGAGTACCTGAACACCCTCGGCTTCTCCGCCGTCGACGTGATCGGCTGCCCGTCGATGTTCCTGCACGGCGACCAGCTCCGGGTGGAGAAGTCCGCGCCGACCCTCACGCCCGACGCCCGGGTGGCGCTGACCGTCTCCCCGTACGTCAAATCGATGGCGAAGATCATCGCCTCGCACCAGGCCCGCTACCCGAACCTGCGTTACCTTCCGCAGGACCTCAAGACGCTGGGCACCCTGCTCTACGGCGACGCCCCCGAGGACCGGGGCAAGACCAGCGCCATCCCGATCCACACCTCCCACCCGCTGTTCACCGAGGACAAGGTGCGGATGTTCCTCGACCCGTGGACGTGGATGGACTACCTCGCCGGGTTCGACTTCGCCTTCGGCACCCGCATCCACGGCACCATCACCGCGCTGGTCTCCGGCACCCCCGGCTACCTGTTCGCGCACGACTCGCGCACCCTGGAGCTGGCCCGCTACTTCGACATCCCGCACCGGCTGATGAAGGACGTGCCGGCCGACGTGGACGCCGCGCAGCTCTACGCCGAGGCCGACTACACCGCCCTGAACGCCGGGCACCGGGCCCGCTACGAGGTGATGCGGGCCTTCCTGGCCCGGCACGACCTGGGCAACGCGTTCGACGACGGGGACAGCGCCGCCCGCTTCGACGCACAGGTCCGCGAGACGGTCTTCCCCCCGGCGGTCCGGCCGGCCGGGGCCAGCTCCCCCGAGGTGCTGCTGGCCCGCATCCAGTGGCTGCGGGACCGTAACGCGGCGCTCGGCGGCGACGTGCGGGAGTTGCGGGAGCAGCGGCTGCGGGCCCGGGTCAAGCGGGCGGTCGGCGCACCGGTACGGCGGATTCTGAACCGTTAACCTGCCGCTCGGCCGCTGTTCAGGAACTCCATCTCCACCGGATACGTAAGGTTCCGTACCCGTCCATACCGGTGCACCAGGGTGGCGGGGTGGTCAACCCGCCCGCGCCCGCCCCGCTGCTCAGCGTCGTCGTCCCCGTCCACGGGGTGGAGGCGTACCTGCACCAGTGCCTCGACTCGGTGCGCACAGACGTGCCCGCCGACGCGGCGGGCCAGGTCGAGATCGTCGCCGTCGACGACGCCTCGCCGGACCGGTGCGGGGAACTGCTGCGCGCGTACGCGGCCACCCATCCGGGCGTACGCACGGTGCACCTGGACCGCAACGTCGGGCTGGGGCCCGCCCGCAACGCCGGGCTGGAGGTGGCCACCGGCGACTACGTCTGGTTCGTCGACAGCGACGACTGGTTGCCGCCGGGGACCATCCCGGCGGTGCTGGACCGGCTCCGTGCGCACCGCCCCGACGTGCTGATGCTCGACCACCTGCGGGTGCGCGACGACGGCCGGCGGGAGGTGGACGCGAGCAGTCACCTGCTGCGCGGGACCGCCGAGGTGGTCCGCCTCGCCGACCGCCCCGGGCTGCTGCGGGTACAGCACACCGCGTGGAACAAGGTGGTCCGCCGCGAGTACCTGGACGAGCTGGAGCTGCGCTTCCACCCCGGCTGGTACGAGGACATCCCGTTCAGCAACCCGCTGCTCATCGGCGCGGAGCGGATCTCCGTGCTGGACCGGGTCTGCTACCTCTACCGGCAGGGTCGGCAGGGCGCGATCACCTCCACCCGCAGCGGTCGCCACTTCGACGCCTTCGACCAGTACGACCGGCTGTTCGACTGGGTCGCCCGCCGGTACCCGGACGAGCGGCTGCGCGGCGAGCTGTTCGCGCTGATGGTCAGCCACATGCTGGTGGTGGTCGGCAACGACGGCCGGCTCCATCCGCACCTGCGCCGGGACTTCTTCCACCGGGTGGCCGCGCACTACCGCCGGCACCTGCCGCCGGGCGGCTACCCGCGGCCGGGCGGGGTGGCCGGGCTCAAGCACCGGCTGGTCGGCCGGGACAACTATCTCGCGTACGCGGTGCTGCGCCAGGCGCACCGGCTGGCCGGCTTGCTGCGCCGCCCGGCCGCCGTGCCGGAACCGGTGCCGCCGGTCGCCGGCCCGGCCCGCCCGGCGGACTCCCCCACCGGCCGGGACGCGCTGGCGGGTCGCGGCAGCCGGTGACCGGGCGACGCCCCGACGACCGGGTACGAGCAGGAACGCACAGGAAACAGGGGTCGGAGATGACGACGACAGTGAAGATCGGGCCGCACCTGGTGGGGGCCGGGGAACAGCCGTTCGTGGTGGCGGAGATGTCCGGCAACCACAACGGCGACCTGGGCCGGGCGCTGGCGATCGTGGACGCGGTGGCGGCCAGCGGGGCGCACGCGCTGAAGCTGCAGACGTACCGGCCGGACACCATCACCATCGACGTGGACACCCCGGCGTTCCGCATCTCGGGCGGACACGAGCTGTGGGGCGGGCAGAACCTGTACCGGCTCTACGAGCGGGCGCACACCCCGTACGAGTGGCACGAGCCGATCTTCGACCGGGCCCGGGAGCGGGGGTTGACCGTCTTCTCGTCCCCGTTCGACCCGTCGGCGGTGGAGCTGCTGGAGGGGCTGGACGTCCCGGCGTACAAGATCGCCTCGTCGGAGCTGGTCGACCTGCCGCTGATCCGGCTGGTCGCGGGCACCGGCAAGCCCCTGGTCATCTCCACCGGGATGGCCACGGTCGCCGAGATCGACGCCGCGGTGCGCACCGCCCGCGACGGCGGCGCCGGTGGCATCGTGCTGCTGGCCTGCACCGCCTCGTACCCGGCCCCACCGGCGGACAGCAACCTGCGCCGGATCCCGGTGCTGGCCGACGCGTTCGGGGTGCCGGTCGGGCTCTCCGACCACACCCCCGGCATCGGGGTGCCGGTCGCCGCGGTCGCCCTGGGCGCCTGCTTCATCGAGAAGCACGTCACCCTCGACCGGACCGACGGCGGGGTCGACTCCGACTTCTCGCTCAATCCCGAGGAGCTGGCCGCCCTGGTGGTCGAGTCGGCGCGGGCGCACGCGGCGCTCGGCGGCACCGCCATCGGGCCGACCCCGGCCGAGCGGGAGGGGCTGCGCTTCCGCCGGTCCCTGTTCGTGGTCACCGACGTGCGGGCCGGTGACGAGGTGACCACTGCCAACGTCCGGTCGATCCGCCCGGCCGGTGGCCTGCCCCCGGTGGAGATCGACCGGGTGCTCGGCCGCACCTTCACCACCGACGTCCCCCGGGGCACCCCGCTGGCCTGGGACCTCATCTAACGCAACCCCCTCCACACCCACACCGCCCGCCGCAGCTCCTCATGATCAGATGATGGAAATGCACACGACACGCCGGGAGAAATAGCCAGAATCGCAATCTGATCATGGCACCCGCCCACTGGGCGGCGGGGCGGGCGTCCGGGCGGGACGGGGTGACGCTCAGGGGGCGAAGGCGACCGTGACCACCAGGTCGGCCAGGCGCAGGGTGCGCCACACCGCGCGGGTGTGCGGGGGTACGGCCAGACCGTGCCGCCGCCACCAGCCGGCCACCGGCACGTCGGCCAGCTTGCACAGGCTCTCCGCCCGGGTCCAGCGGGCCCAGAAGTCGACCGGGCCGAAGCGCGCGGCCAGCGCGGGCGGGACGTCGGCGGCGGCCCGTTCGGCGTCGATCGCCACCCGCCAGCCCGGGGTGGCCGGGCCGTACCAGCCCACACAGCGCCCGTCGTCGAGGTGGCTGCGGGTCACCGCGTACCGCAGCTCGGCGGGGGTGCCGACGCGCAGGTGCCGTTCGGCGACGCCCAGCAGCGCCGGCACCGGACGCGGCCCTACGGGCCCGGCCCCGCCGCTCCTGTCGGTCCCACTCACCCCGGCACGGCCCGGCTCGAAACCGGCCGGCCCTCCGCCGGCCGCCACGAACCCCGCCGGACCGCACCCGGCCGGACCGCACCCGGCCGGGGCGCTGCCGGCCGCCACCCAACCGGGTGGACCGCCGCCGGGCAGCACGCCGCCGGGTCGGTGGTCGGCGCGGGTCAGGTCAGATCGAGGCGGCACCGTCGACCACGATGACCTGGCCGTTGATGTTCGTGTGGTCGCGCAGCAGCATGCGCACCACCGGCACCACCTCGGCCGGTTCGGTCAGGTGCCCGGTCGGGGTCCGGCGGACGATCTGGTCGAGCTGGGTGCTGCCCAGCACGGCGGACATCTCCGAGGCGAAGAAGCCCGGCGCGACGGCGTTGACCAGCATCCGCCCGCCCAACTCCCGGGCCAGCGACCGGGTCGCCGCGTCCATGCCGCCCTTGGTGGCCGAGTACGCGACCAGGCCGGGGAAGCCCCGCTGCGCGCAGATCGAGGTGACGTTGACGATCCGACCGCGCCGGCCCTGGCCGAGCATCCGCCGGATCACCAGGCGGGTGAGCTGCAACGGCGCGGTCAGGTTGGTCTCGACGATCCGGGCGATGTCGCCGGCGGCGGTGTGCGTGTGCATCGAGTCCTGCCCGACGGCGGCGTTGTTGACCAGGCCGTCGATCGGACCGAACCGCGCCTCGACCGCCCGGACGAAGCCCTGCGCGGCGGGGAGGTCGGTGACGTCCACCGCGCCGACGTGCACCCGGTCGGGGTGCTCGGCGGCCAGCTTCTCCAGTTCGGGGGTGACGGTACGGGCGAAGGCGGCCACCGTGAGCCCGGCGTCGAGCAGGTCGGTGACGATGGCCAGGCCCAGCCCCCGGGATCCGCCGGAGACGAGGACGACGGTGCTGGGTGGGACGAGCGGGGAGTCAGACATCGCTCTTCAGGGTCTCCTTGACGGGGATCTCGGTCAGCAGGCGGATCCGGCGCGGCACCGCGTACTCGGGGAGCCGATCGGCGCACCAACGCACCAGCGCGGCCTCGTCGAGCGGCGCAGCCGCCGCCCCGGAGTCGGCCGGCGCAACCGCCGAGACGGGGCCGACGCCGGTCGGGGCGACCGGGTGGGCGGCGGTCGGGTGGGCGGCGGTCGGGTGGACGGCGGTCGGGTGGACGGCGGTCGGGACGACCTCGGCGACCACCATCCGGCCGAGCACCGGCGCGCGGCGACCGGTCACCCGGGCCCAGGCCACCCGGGGGTGGGCGGTGAGCACGTCCCGCACCAGACCGGCGGAGACCTTGCTGCCACCGACGTTGATCTCGTCGGAGTCCCGCCGGCCGGTGATCAGGACCCGGTCGTCGACCACCTGCACCCGGTCGCCGGTGCGTACCGGCCCGTCGAGCCCGACCCCGTGGTGCGGCGAGGTGACCACCAGTTCGTCGTCGCGCACCGAGAGGACGGGCCGCCCGGGGGTCACCCGGTCGAGCCAGCCGACCGGGAAGCCGGCCCGCCCGTCGTGCACCACGATCGCCGCGCCCACCTCGGAGGAGGCATAGATCCAGGAGATCCGGGCGGCCGGGAAGAGCGCCCGGAGCCGGTCCAGGACGGCCTGGTCGACGGGTTCGCCGCCGAGGGTGAGCTGACGCAGCGGCACCCGGGCCAGCGCCTCCGGATCGCGGTGCAGGGTGCGCCGCCAGAAGGTGGGGGTGCCGGAGACGGCGTCCACCCCGTGCGCGGCGGCGATCGCCGGCCAGTCGTCCAGTTCGTCCGGGTCGACCACCACCAGGTGTTGACCGGGTTGGGTAAGCGACAGGGTGACCACCTGCCACCAGGCGTAACTGCCGGGGGCGTACGGGCAGAGCCAGGTCCGCTCCGGCTGGGCGTCGCGCACCGTGGTCAACGAGTCGAGGGTGTGCCCGACCCGCTTGGGGCGGCCGGTCGAGCCGGAGGTGAGCAGCCAGAGCCGGCCGGATTCCGGGGCCCGGAGCACGTCCGGTGCGACGGTCTGCGGCACCCCGTCGGCGAGCACGGTGACGGCGAAGCCGGCGGCGCGCAACTCGTCCCGCATCGTCGCGTCGACCCGGGCGGGACCGGCGAGCAGCAGTTCGCTGCCGTGTGCGGCGTGCTGCCGGGCGACGGCCAGCGCGTCGGCGGCACCGGCGACGAGGACCGCGCCGGGTGACGGCAGCGTCGGGGCGGGCAGATCCCGCCAACTCCGGGCCACCCCGGCGACGACGACCCGGTTGTCCAGCCCGGCCGGCGAGGTTGCGACGGTCACTGCCGCTGAAGTTCGGCGAGGAAGTCGAGGACGTCCCCGACGGTGGCGATCCGGCGCAGGCCGGGGGCGTCGAAGTTCAGCTCCTCCCCGGTGGCGTCCTCCACCCGCAGGGCCAGCTCCGAGAAGTCCAGGGACCGGAAGCCGATCTCCCGCAGGTCGGCGGAGTCGTCGTCGGGCAGGGCCCGGCCCTGGTTCTGCAACACCTGCGCCATGAGGTCGCGGATCTGCGCGCGACTCAATTCTTCCATGCGCCGCAGTGTACAGCCCGACAATTACCCGGCCCATTTACCCGGGTAGGGTCCGCAGGGTCCACCGGACGAATACAAAGGGGTACGAGTGCTGCGCGAGGCCACTGCGGACGACGTTAACCTGATGTTGTCCTGGCGTAATCAGGAAACCAACCGGCAGGTCAGCAAGACCAGTCACGAGATCACCGCCGCCGAGCACGCGGCGTGGTGGTCGCGGGTGCGCGTCGACCCGTCCCACCGACTCCTGATGTACGTCCACGACGACCTGCCGGTCGGCGTGGTGACCTTCTTCGACCTGCGCCTGAGCGGGCCACGCACCGGTTCCTGGGGGTTCTACCTGGACGCCGACGGGTTGGCCGACCGGGGGCTCACCCTGCCCGCCTGGCTGGGCGTGATGCGGGCGGCGGTGGACTACGCCTTCGACGTGCTCGCGCTGGACCGACTCGACGGCGAGGTGTTGGCGCACAACACCGTCGTCCGGCAGATGAACCGTCGTTTCCGGTTCGTCGAGGGCACCGAGCGGCGGGAGACGTACGGCGGTCAGGAAGTCACCGTCATCCCCATTTCCCTGGCTCGGGAGAACCGCCGCCGTCGATAATTTCGACAATTGTCCGGCAGCCATTCACATACCGGCCACCCCACGTTAACCGACCTCGGATCAGGTCCGCCGCCAGGCGGCCCAGTGCTGCTCCGGATTGCCGCCCAGCCGGACGAAACCGTGCCGGGCACCGTCCCAGTCGTCCGGCTCGCCGGGTGCCCACCGCACGAAGACCACGTCGGCGTCGGCCGGCGGGTTGTCCCGGAACCACCGCACGTCCGCCCAGGTGACCTGGTGGCTGAGGTTGAACCGCAGCACCCACTGCACACCGAGCGACGCCCAGACCCGGTCGTCGGGGCGTACCCCGAGGTCGGCCACCCGGGGGGTCGGCGCGGTCGCCGCGACCATCGGCCGGACCAGCCGGTCGGTGATCACCTGCATGATGGCGAGGTTCACCACCACCAGCACGGCGAGCACCGGCACCCGCAGCCGGGGCGACCGCACGGCGGCGACCAGCAGCAGGCAGCCGACCACCCCGACGGCCGCCCCGGTGAACGGCCGGAACTCCCGCCAACCACCGGTCAGCGCCATCAGGTCCGGAGCGCCGAACCCGCCGTAGCGCAGCTCGTGCCCCCGACTGGCCACCCAGGCCAGCCGGGCGGCGATCAGCGTCGCACCGGCCAGCAGCACGCCCACCGCGACCGCCGCCCGTCGCCACCGCACCCGAGGCGTCGCGGTCACCAGCATCCCCACCCCGACCAGCAGCCAGAACGGGGCGAGCATCTGCACGTACCGGCCGTAGATGGCGTCCAGCGGTTTGCTGGTGATCCCGGCCAGGATCACCGACGCGCCGGCGGCCACCCCGACGCTGGTCACCAGCGCCACGCCGAAGGTCCAGCGGGTCGCCTCGACCTCCGTCGCCGGCCGGTCCACCTCGGCGTCCGACGATGCGGGGACGGGGGTGGGGGCGCGACGGAACAGGACGCGGACCGCCCCGGCCCAGGCGACACCGGCCAGCCCGAAGGTGATGACCACCAGGTACCAGAGCTGGGTGGCGACCGCCGCGCCGACCCGCAGCAGCCCCGGCCCGGAGGCGACGGCCCGGACGGTGCCGTCGCCGGGCGGATCGCCCAGCAGGTAGACCCGGTCGCCGAGCAGCCGGATGACCGCCTCGTTGAGCAGCGCCAGCGCCAGCACCGGCAGCACCGCGGCGAGCACCTGCGCCGGGGTGATCCGACGCCGCAGGAACAGCAGCAGCACCAGCCCGGCGTGCACTCCCACGATCACCAGGCCCCGGGAGTGCAGCAGGTGGAACGCCCCGACCAGGGCACCGGCCCCGGCGGCGGCCAGCGGGCCGGGCCGGCGTACCCAGCGGTGCACGGCGAGCAGCCAGGCCAGCACCAACGGCGCCAGCACCGCGTCGATCATCGCCACCCCGGCGTAGAAGACGGTCGCCGGCAGGGTGGCCGCGACGGCGGCGGCGGCCAGGGCGGTCGCCCGGCGCACCGGCACCAGCCGACGGACCAGCAGGTACGCCAGCGGCAGCACCGTCGCGTTCACCGCCGCATTGATCAACTGCACCAGGCGGTAGCTGTCGGCGAAGTCCCGCTCACCGAGGAACGCCGGGGAGATCAGCAGTGGGTAGCCGACCCGACGCAGCGGGCCGTTCTCGCTGCTGAAGCCACCCGGACCACCGGCCAACGCGCGGGCGGTGTGCAGATAGCTGTCCTCGTCGGTGTGCGCGATGGGCAGCGGCACGTGCCGGGACAACCACATCCGCCAGCCGACGCCCAGCAGCCAGCCCACCGCCAGCAGCGCCGGCACCAGCCAGCGACGCGGGGACGCCGGCTGCCCGGTCGCCTCGACGACCCGAATTCTCACGTCGGTGCCGGACGCCATCGTCGTCTCCTGCTTCGTCTGGTGCTTCCCGGGGCCGCGCCGGGCCACTGTAGTCAGCGCCGTACCCGCAGGTCAGCCGGCAGTGGCCGGGGTGGTAAGTGTTCGCCTGCCGGGGGTCCGGCATTCACGGGAGCAGCGCGGGCGGTTAACCCGTGGGCGTCGGGGTGTTAACCCGACCTGGTTAGCGTCCGTCCGGTCGCCTGGCCCCGAGCCGGTGGCGCACAACCACGAGCTGGGGAGCACCAAATTGAGTGAGTTGAATGGGTCCTCCATTCTGATCACCGGCGGGACGGGGTCCTTCGGGAAGACCTTCCTCCGGCACGTCCTCAACGCGGCCGACCCGGCCCGGGTGGTGGTGTTCTCCCGCGACGAACTCAAGCAGTACGAGCTGCGCCAGCAGCTCGGCGAGGATCCCCGGCTGCGCTGGTTCATCGGCGACGTACGGGACCGGCACCGGCTCACCCGGGCCATGCACGGGGTGGACCACGTGGTGCACGCCGCCGCCCTCAAGCAGGTGGACACCGCCGAGTACAACCCATCGGAGTTCATCGCCACCAACATCACCGGCTCGCAGCACGTGGTCGACGCGGCCATCGAGGCCGGCGTCAAGAAGGTCATCGCGCTCTCCACCGACAAGGCGTCCAGCCCGATCAACCTGTACGGCGCGACCAAGCTCGTCGGTGACAAGCTGTTCGTCTCGGCCAACCACTACGCCGCCCAGCACCCCACCCGCTTCGCCGTGGTCCGCTACGGCAACGTGGTGGGCAGCCGGGGCTCGGTGGTGCCGCTGTTCCGGCGGCTCGCCGACGCGGGCAAGAGCCTGCCGATCACCGACAAGCGGATGACCCGCTTCTGGATCACCCTGGACCAGGCCGTGCAGTTCGTCCTGGACAGCTTCGACCAGATGCAGGGCGGCGAGCTGTTCGTGCCGCGCATACCCAGCATGCGCATCCTCGACCTGGTCGAGGCGGTCGCCCCGGAGGCCACCACCCACGAGATCGGCATCCGGCCGGGCGAGAAGCTGCACGAGGAGATGATCGCGCCGGACGACAGCCGCCGGACGCTGCGCGCGAAGGACCGGTTCATCGTCCAGCCGACGATCGCCACCTGGGGCTACCGGCCGCCGGTCGACTGCGAGCCGGTGCCGGACGGCTTCGCCTACCAGTCCGACGGCAACGACGAGTGGTTGAGCGTCCCGCAACTGCGCGACATGCTCGGCATCGCCGCATGACGGCGATGCTCCCGTACGGCCGGCAGTCGGTCACCGAGGACGACGTCGACGCCGTGGTCGCCACCCTGCGCAGCGACTGGCTCACCACCGGCCCCCAGGTCGACGGCTTCGAGGCGGACCTGGCGGCCTGGACCGGCGGGGCCGGCTGCGCGGCCGTGTCCAACGGCACGGCGGCGCTGCACGTGGCGTACGCGGCGGCCGGGGTGGGGCCCGGCGACGAGGTGGTGGTGCCGCCGATGACGTTCGTGGCGACCGCCAGCAGCGCGGTCGCCCTCGGCGCGACGATCGTCTTCGCCGACGTCGAGGAGGAGACGTACACCCTGGACCCGGCGGCGGCAGCCGCTGCGACCACCGCCCGGACGAAGGTCGTCGCCGCCGTCGACTACGCCGGCCACCCGGCCGACTACGACGCCCTGCGTACCGCCCTGGCCGGCACCGACGCGCTGCTGCTGGCCGATGCCGCGCACTCCATCGGCGCCACCTACCGGGGCCGCCCGGTCGGTTCGCTGGCCGACCTGACCACCTTCTCGTTCTTTCCCACCAAGAACCTGACCACCGCCGAGGGCGGCGCGGTCGCCACCGTCGACCCGGAGCTGCTCAAGCGGGCCCGCCGGTTCCGCAACATCGGGCTGGTCCGGGAACGCGACGAGCTGCGCGCACCGGACGAGGGCGGCTGGCACCAGGAGGTGCACTCCTTCGGGCTGAACTACCGACTGCCGGACGTGCTCTGCGCGCTGGGCCGCAGCCAACTGCGCCGGCTCGGTGACTTCCTCGCCGCCCGCGCCCGACTGGTGGCCCGTTACGACGAGGCGCTGGCCGACCTGGACGGGGTGCGCACCCCGTCCCGCCGGTCGTGGGCCGCCCCCGCCTGGCACCTCTACCCGATCCGGGTCCTCGACGGCCGCCGCCGCGAGGTGTACGACCGGATGCGCGCCGCCGGCATCGGCGTACAGGTCAACTACCTGCCGGTGCACTGGCACCCGGCCTTCGCGGACCTCGGCTACCGGCGCGGGTCCTGCCCGGTGGCCGAGTCGTTCTACGGTCAGCAGCTCTCGCTGCCGCTGTACCCGGGCCTCACCGACGCCGACCAGGACCGGGTGATCGACGCGCTCGGCGCGGCGCTACGCGGCGTCACGGCGCACACCGCCGCCTGACCGGGGGAACCTGATGCACCACGCGAACCATTTCTACGGGCACGCCCACGTGCTGGCCCGCTACTGCGGGCTGGGCGACGACCACCCGCCCCGGATCAACGGGTACGTCCAGCACGGCTGGAACATCGGCGACGGGCTCGCCCCCGGCCACCCGTACGCCGAGCGCACCCCCAGCCTGCTCTGGTCGGAGCAGACCCGGCGACGGGCCTGGTCGGTGGGGCGCCGCAACGTGGTCGTCACCGGTGCGCCCTTCGCCTACCTGCTCGACCTGCGCGCCGACGACCCGCCGGAGACCACCCGGGAGGGCACCATCTGGTACCCCTTCCACGGCTGGGAGGGCCAGCACGTCAAGGGCGACCACAAGGAACTGATCGCCCGGATCCGGGACACCGAACCCGGCCCGGTCACCGTCTGCCTCTACTGGCACGAGTACGGCATGCGCCGGGTACGGCGGCTCTACGAGAACGCCGGCTTCCGGGTGATCTGCCACGGCTACCGGGGTCACTGGTGGCGGGACACCGACCCGCTCTTCCTGGACAAGCAGCTCACCGAGCTGCGCCGGCACGCCCGGGTGGCGTCCAACCGGCTGACCAGCGCCATCTTCTACGGCATCGCCGCCGGCTGTGAGCCGGCCGTCTACGGCGACCCGATGATCCTGGCCAAGGAGGACCCCACCTTCGGCGGCACCGCCCGGATCCGCCGGCAGTGGCCGGAGCTGCACGGGGAGTCGGTGGACCTGCCGACCGCCGTCGACATCGCCCGCGCCGAGCTGGGCACCGACCACCGCTGTACGCCGGCCGAGCTGCGTGAACTGCTCGGCTGGGCGCATCCCGCAGGAGGAACGAGTTGACCACTGGAACCGCCGCCCCCGTCGTCCTGCCCGGTGGGGAGATGCTGGCCTGGTCCGACCTGCCGAAGCGGCGGCTGGCCGCCGGTGGGCCGCTGGGCGCGCTGGCCGCCCGGGTCGTACCGGCCGGGGCGCGGGTGCTGCTGGCCGGGCCGCACGACCCGGCGTTGCTGGACCGGCTCGGCCACGCCGAGGTGACCTGCCTGCTGCGCAGCCACCCCGACGCGGTGGCGCTGGCCGACCGGGCCGCCCGGGTGATCGTCGGCGGGCCGGCCGGGCTCGACCCGACCGACACCTTCGACGTGGTGCTGGCCGGGGCCGGGCTGGACGCCGTCGAGTCGGTGGAGGGCGTCCGGCTGGGCTGGGCAGGGGTGCTGGGCCGGCTGGCCGCCGCCCTGCGCCCCGGCGGCACGCTGCTGCTGCGGCTGGACAACCCGCTGGGGGTGTCCCGGCTGGTCGCCACCTCACCCTGGTACGCCGACCGGGCCGACGCGGCCTGGACCATCGGCGGGGTGCTGGACGCCGGCCGCCCGGCCAACCGGGAGCAGCTATGCGCCCGGCTGACCGAGGTGGGGCTGACGGCGGGCACCGGTTACGCCGCGTACCCCGATCCGGGGGCCGCCACGGCGCTGGTCGACCTCGACGCGCTGGCCGAACGGCCCACCTCCGGCCTGCTCGACGCGGTGCTGCACGGCGCCGCCGGCGGTTTCACCGCCGGCACGGTGCTCCAGGACCCGGCCCGGCTGGCGGTCGACGCGCTGCACGCCGGGCTCGGTGCGACGCTGGCCCCGGGCTGGCTGGTGCTGGCCCGCAAGGCCGCCGACACCGCACGGCCGGACGCCCACCCGGCCGCCGACACCGCACCGCCGGACGCCCACCCGGACGTCGACGCCGCCCGGCCGATGGTCGCGCCCGCCGACACCCGGGCCGGTCAGCCCCGCACACCGGGGGACGGCGGGACGCCGCTGCCGGTGGTGCTGGTGCAGACCGGGCCGCCCGGGGTAGGTGTGGTCGAGGTGGCCGACGGGCCGGACGGCTGGTGCTGGGCGGTCACCGGCGGCGGGGCCGCCCGGGGTCGACCGGCGCCCTTCGCCAGCCGGGAGGCGGCGCACCGCGACCCGGCCGCGCTCACCGGGCCGGTGCCCCCGGGGCGGCTGCTGCGTACCCTGCTACTCGACGGCTGTCTGCGCCGCGACCTGGACGCCCTGCGCCGCCTGCTGCGCGGCTACGCGGATTGGCTCGCCGGGCAGGCCGACCCGGACGGGCGGCTCACCGGCACGGTGGCGCTGGCCGACCCGGACAACGTGGTGGTCGACGGGGACGCCTTCGCCGTGCTCGACCCGAGCTGGCGGGCCGCCGCACCGCTCACCGTCGAGGTGACGCTGGCCCGGGGGTTGTGGCGGTTCGCCGTCGCCCTGCTCACCGGCGGATACGCCCACCCGTGGCCGTCCACCCTGGACGTGGCCGGGTTGACCGTGGTCCTCGGCGGCGTCGCCGGGCACGACCTGGACCGGGCCACCGTCGACGCGGCCGTCGAGACCGAGGCGGCGGTCGCCGCCGCCCTGCGCGGCCTGGACGCCGACGGGCGGGGGGCACTCGCCACCGAACTGCGCACGGTCACCCCCACCGACCCGCCCGTCGGGCCGCGCAGCTACCAGCAGTTGCGTGAGGCCTGGGTACGCCAGCGGGAGGAACTGACCCGGCTCGCCGCGCTGCTGAAGTGGACCGAGGAGCTGCTCACCTCGCGGGAGCGGGCGCTGCGCCGGGCCGACGCCACGATCAACCTGCTCAGCGGCTCCCTGAGCTACCGGGTGGGCCGGCTCGCCATCACCCCCGCCCGGTTGGCGAAGCGGGGCGCTCGGGCCGCCAAGCGTCGGGCCCGCGAGGCGCTCGGCCCGAAGCCGCAGGAGGAACAGCAGTGACCGGCCCGGGTGCCCCGGGGACGGGCCGGCCCGGCTGCACCGGCACCCCCGCACGCGGCGGGGTCGCACCGACCGGGCTGCCCGGTGCCGACCTCCGGATCACCGGGGTCGTGCAGGCCCGGATGGGGTCGTCCCGGCTACCCGGCAAGGTGCTGCGCCCGCTGGCCGGGCGCAGCGTCCTCGGCCGGGTGGTCCGGGCCGCCCGGGACAGCGGGGTCCTCACCGACCTGGTCGTCGCCACCAGCGTCGACCCGGTCGACGACGCGGTGGTCACCGAGTGCGGGCGGCTCGACGTCCCGGTCCACCGGGGCCCGGTGGACGACGTGCTGAGCCGGTTCGTGGGCGCGCTCGACGCCCACCCGGGGGACGCCGTCATGCGGTTCACCGCGGACTGCCCACTGCTCGACCCGGAGATCGTCACCCTGGTGGCGGCGGTGTACCGGGCGGTCCCCGGCCTCGACTACGCCAGCACCTCGATCGCCCGTACCCTGCCCCGGGGGCTGGACGTCGAGATCATCCGGGCGGACACCCTGCGTACCCTGGACCGGCTCGCCACCGACCACCACCGGGTGCACGTCACCTCGTACGCGTACACCCATCCGGAGCTGTTCCGGGTGCTCGGGGTGACCCTCACCCCGGACCGGTCGGCGCTGCGGCTCACCCTCGACACCGAGCAGGACTGGGCGCTGGTCAGCGCGGTCGTCGACCACTTCGGCGACGCGAGCGTGCCGCTGGCCAAGCTCGCCGACTGGTTGGACGGCCGGCCCGCCCTGCGTACCCTCAACTCCTCGGTACGCCAGAAGCGGCTGGAGGAGTCCTGAACCCGCCACGGATCGGGTTGCGCTGCGACGCCGGGCCCCGCACCGGCGTCGGGCACCTGGTCCGGTGTCTGGCCCTCGGCGAGGAGTTCCTGGCCCGGGGCGTCCGGGTCGAACTGTTCGGCACGGTGCAGCGGGTCGGCTGGGCCGCCGCCCAACTGGCCGCGTGCGGCATCCCGCTCCACCCCGGTCCGGACACCCCCGCCGGGCTGGTCGAGGCGGCCCACCGGCACGCCCTGGACGCGCTGGTGCTCGACTCGTACGAGCTGGACCCGGCCGGGGCCGGCGCGCTGCGGGCGGCCGGCGTGGTCACCCTGGCCATCGTCGACGGCGACACCCGAAGCCAGGACGCCGACCTCTACCTGGACCAGAATTTCGGTGCGGACACCCCCGCGCCGGCAGACCAGGACGTCGGCGGCACCGCCGACACCCCACCCACCGGTGGCGCACCCGACGGCCACCCGCCCACTGCCAGCACACCCGCCGACATCGCGCCCACCGGTGGCACACCTGACGCCGAAGCGCCCCCTGGACGGTTGCTGGCCGGGGTCCGGTACGCGCTGCTGCGCGGCTCGGTGACCGCCGCCCGGCCGGCCACCCCGCCCCCGGCCACCCCGACGAGCCGGCCCCGGGTGCTGGCCTTCTTCGGCGGCACCGACGCGGTCGGTGCGGCCCCGGTGCTGGCCCGGGTGCTGTTCGCCACCGGTCACCCGATGGAGCTGACCGTGGTGGTCGGGCGACCGGAGATCGAGGCCGAGCTGACGCAGGTCACCCCGGGGCGGGGGCAGTCCCTGCACCTCGTCGCGCCGACCGACGCCCTGCCCGCGCTGATCGGCGCGGCCGACCTGGTGGTCAGCGCCGCCGGCACCTCCACCTGGGAGCTGTGCTGTCTGGGTGCGCCCGCCGCGCTGGTCTGCGTGGTGGACAACCAGCGCGACTCGTACCGCCGGGTGGTGGCGCACGGGCTCGCCGCCGGGCTCGGTGAGCTGCCGGAGCTGGTCGCGCCGGGGCTGGCCGGCCGGACCGCCCGGACGGACGCGGCCCGGACGTTGCACGCGCTGCTGGCGTCGCCGGCTCGACGGGCGACGCTCGCGGCCCGAGCCTGGGCCACCGTCGACGGGCACGGCCGGGCCCGGGTCGCCGATGCCGTCCTCACCCTGATCGCCGATCGTACGCGTGTACTAAAACCCTGATAGGGTGCGGGATGTGCCGCAGGCCGCCTACCAACCATCGATGCTCGACCTCGACGACGCCGGCCCGACGCTGACGCCGCTGTCCGGGCTGCGTCGACAGGTGCTCGCCCGGGGCGCCTGGGTGGACCATCTGCCCGGTTGGGTGCACGGCTCCGACGCGGTGCTCGACACCCTGCTCACCGAGGTGCCCTGGCGGGCCGAGCGCCGCACCATGTACGACACCGAGGTCGACGTCCCCCGCCTGCTCTGCTGGTACGGCGAAGGTCGCCCGCTGCCGCACCCGCTGCTCACCGACGCGCGCACGACGCTGACCCGGCACTACGCGGCCGAGCTGGGCGAACCGTTCGTCACCGCCGGCATGTGCCGCTACCGCGACGGGCGGGACAGCGTCGCCTGGCACGGCGACACCCTCGGCCGCTCCGCGCACACCGACACCATGGTGGCGATCGTGTCCTTCGGGGCTCCCCGCCCGCTGGTGCTACGTCCCCGCGGTGGCGGCGAGACGCTGCGCTTCCCGCTGGGCCACGGCGACCTGGTGGTGATGGGCGGTTCCTGCCAACGCACCTGGGAGCACGCCGTCCCCAAGACCACCCGGCCGGTCGGCCCCCGGGTCAGCGTCCAGTTCCGCCCCGTCGACGTCGCTTGACAACCCTTCCCGCACTCCGGATCCACCGCGCGGGGCCGCTACCCGTCCAGGCCTGCCGTCTGAATCCACCGACGGCAGTCGTCCCCGGGGCGGCAGGGGGCATGGTGGGCGGGGTGGGGGCGTGCTAGAAACAGTTCCCAGGGTCGATCGGATCCCCGTCGGGCGAGGGCGTGGAGGCGCGGCATGATCGGTTCTCGCTGGTCGCCGTGGGTGGTGCACGGGGACGGTCGGACGGTCGGCCCCGGCGACGTGGTGCACCCCGGTGAGCGACTGTCCTGGCCCCGGACGGTCGGCGTCGGCGTGCAGCACGTGGTGGCGATGTTCGGCGCCACCTTCACGGTGCCGCTGATCACCGGTTTCCCACCCGCCACCACGCTCTTCTTCTCCGGCCTCGGCACGCTGCTGTTCCTGCTGATCACCGGCAACCGGTTGCCCTCTTACCTGGGGTCGTCGTTCGCCTTCATCGCCCCCGTGCTGGCGGCGAAGGCCGGTGGGGACATCGGCCCGGCGCTCGGCGGGATCGTCGTCGCCGGTGTCGCGCTGGCCCTTGTCGGGCTGGTGGTGCAGCTCGCCGGGGCGGGCTGGATCGACGCGCTGATGCCGCCCGTGGTGACCGGCGCGATCGTCGCGCTGATCGGCCTCAACCTGGCCCCGGTGGCCTGGGACGGTAACGGCAGCGGCACCGGCGTCAAGGCCCAGCCGTTGATCGCCGTGGTCACCCTGGCCGCGATCCTGCTCGCCACGGTCGCCTTCCGGGGCTTCCTGGCCCGGCTGTCCATCCTGCTCGGCGTGGGGGTCGGCTGGCTGTTCGCCGCGCTGGTCGGCGGCCTCGACCCGAAGACGGTCGACGGGCTGCGCGACGCCGCCTGGGTAGGGCTGCCGCAGTTGCACGCGCCGAGCTTCAGTCTCCGGGCGGTGGTGCTGGTCATCCCGGTGATCCTGGTGCTGATCGCGGAGAACGCCGGCCACGTCAAGGCGGTCGCGACGATGACCGGCCGCAACCTCGACCGCGATCTGGGCCGGGCGTTCATCGGCGACGGCCTGGCCACCGTGCTGGCCGGCTCCGGCGGTGGCTCCGGCACCACCACGTACGCGGAGAACATCGGGGTGATGGCGGCGACCCGGGTCTACTCGACCGCCGCGTACTGGGTGGCCGGGCTGGCGGCGGTGCTGCTCGGGCTCAGCCCGAAGTTCGGCGCGCTGATCCTCACCGTGCCGGCCGGTGTGCTCGGCGGTGCCACCACCGCGCTCTACGGCCTGATCGCCGTCCTCGGCGCCCGGATCTGGATCGAGAACCGGGTCGACTTCCACGACCCGGTCAACCTGCTGACCGCCGCCGTCGGGGTGATCATCGGCGCGGCCGACTACACCCTCACCGTCGGCGATCTCGCCTTCAGCGGCATCGCCCTGGGCACCACCGCCGCCCTGGTCATCTACCACACCATGCGGCTGGTGGCCCGGCTGCGCGGCACCACCCCGCCCACCCGCCCGGCCCCCGAACCCGAGCTCTGACCCACGGGCTTCCCGGCGCTCCCCCGATCACGCCGGGACCACCAACCATGATCGTCTACGCCACACCGTGGGCTACCCCGGCGTGTCGAGTCCCTACCACGTAGACGATCTTCGGCCTGGCCTGGCCTGGCCCTGGCCGGGCCAGGCCGGGCTTGGTCAGTCGCGTTCGATGAGGTGGCCGACGACGGTGGGGCCGAGCATGACGGCGAAGCCGGAGCCGTCGCGGCGCGGATCGGCCGGCGGCAGCTCCACCGGGTCACCGGTCGCGGTCGCCCCGACCGGCCGCGCGCCGATCCAGGCCACCACCAGGTCCGTCTCGCCCTTGAGGAACCGCTGCGCACGCACCCCGCCGGTCGCCCTCCCCTTCGCCGGGTACGACGCGAACGGCGTCACCTTGACCGTCGCCCCGGTCGAGGTGACCACCATCGGCTCCCCGTGTGCCGCATCGTCGGTGCGGATCCCGCCGAAGAACACCACCCGCGCCCCCGCAGGCAGGTTGACCCCGGCCATCCCACCGCCCTTGAGCCCCTGCGGGCGGACCAGCGAGACGGCGAACCGCAGCAGCGCCGCCTCGCTGGTGACGAAGGCCAGCGTCTCGGCGTCGTCGGCGAGCCAGGTGGCTCCGACCACCTCGTCGCCCGTCCGTAGCGAGATCACCTCGAACTCGTCCGAGCGGACCGGCCACTCCGGCGTGCAGACCTTCACCACACCCTGCCGGGTGCCCAGCGCCAGGCCGGGGGAGCCCTGCGCGGTCGGCCCGAGCGGGGCCAGGCCGATCACCGTCTCCCCCGGTTCCAGCGGGACCAGCTCGGCAGCGGCCATGCCCCCGCGCAGCGACACCGTGCCGGCCTGCTCGGGCAGCACCGGCAGCGGCAACACGTCGACCTTGAAGGCCCGGCCGGCGCTGGTGACCAGGAGCACCCGCCCCCGGGCGGTGGTGTGCGCGACCGCGCGTACCGTGTCGTGTTTGACCCGGCCGTTGCGCCGACGCCCCTCGGACGCCTCCTCCGACTCGGCCGCGGTGCGGGCGACCAACCCGGTCGCGGAGAGGATCACCTGGCACGGGTCGTCGGCCACCTCCAGCGGGCCGGCCGGCACGGACGCGGCGAGCACCTCCTTGAGGTCACCGTCGACCAGGGTGGTACGACGCGGCGCGGCGAACTGCTTCACCACTGCGGCCAGCTCGTCGGAGACGACCTTCCTGAGCACCTTGGGATCGTCGAGGATCTTGGACAGCTCGGCGATCTCCCCGCGCAGCTTCTCCTGCTCGGCCTCCAGCTCGAACCGGTCGTACTTCGTCAGTCGGCGCAGCGGGGTGTCCAGGATGTAGGTGGCCTGGATCTCGGAGAGCTTGAACTTCTGCATCAGGCCGTCCTTGGCCGCCTGGGCGTCCTCGCTGGCCCGGATCAGCTTGACCACCCGGTCGATGTCGAGCAGGGCGATCAGCAGGCCGTCGACCAGGTGCAGCCGCTCCTCCCGCTTGCGCCTGCGGTACGCGCTGCGCCGGGTCACCACGTCGTAGCGGTGGGCCAGGAAGACCTCCAGCAGCGCCTTCAACCCGAGGGTGCGCGGCTGGCCGTCGACCAGCACCAGGTTGTTGATGCCGAAGGACTGCTCCAGCGGGGTGAGCCGGTAGAGGTCGGCCAGCAACGCCTGCGGGTTGACCCCGACCTTGCACTCGACGACCAGCCGGGTGCCGCTCTCCCGGTCGGTGAGGTCCTTGACGTCGGCGATGCCGGTGAGCCGCTTGGTCTTGGTGACCTCGTTGGTGATCGCCGCGATGACCTTCTCCGCGCCGACGCCGTAGGGCAGCTCGACCACGGTGATCGCCTGCCGGCCCCGGCTGCCCTCCAGTGGGCCGATCTCGACCCGGCCGCGCATCCGCACCACGCCCCGCCCGGTCTCGTACGCCCGGCGCACCTCGTCCAGCCCGAGCAGCAGACCGCCGGTGGGCAGGTCGGGGCCGGGGATGTACTCCATCAGCTTGTCGAGGTCGGCGTCCGGGTGGTTGATCAGCCAGCGGGCGGCGGAGACCACCTCGCCGAGGTTGTGCGGAATCATGTTGGTCGCCATCCCGACCGCGATCCCGGACGCCCCGTTGACCAGCAGGTTCGGGAAGGCAGCGGGCAGCACGGTCGGCTGGGTCAGCGAGCCGTCGTAGTTGGGCTCGACGTCGACGGTGTCCTCGCCCAGCTCCCCGACGAGCAGCATCGCCTCCCGGGCGAGCCGGGCCTCGGTGTAGCGCGCCGCAGCCGGGCCATCGTCTGGGGATCCAAAATTTCCATGTCCGTCGATGAGAGGCGCGTTCAGCGAGAAGTCCTGGGCGAGCCGGACCATCGCGTCGTAGATCGCCGTATCGCCGTGCGGATGGTACTTTCCCATCACATCGCCGACAATCCGGGCCGACTTTACGTGCCCCCGGTCGGGGCGGTGACCCTGCTCGTGCATCGAGTACAGGATGCGGCGGTGCACCGGCTTGAGTCCGTCCCGGGCGTCGGGCAGGGCGCGGGAGTGGATGACCGAGAAGGCGTACTCCAGGTAGGAGTCGGAGACCTCGGTGACCAGTGGGTTGTCGAAGACCCGCGCGCCGGCCTGGTCGAAGGCGGACAGGTCCACCTTGGCGCGGTCGTCCTTACGGCGTGCCATCGTTCAGCTCTCTTCCGGGTCTGCGGCGGCCACGGTGCTCATGCGTCGATCGCCTCGCGGTCGACGCGGTCGGAGGAGTCGATCAGCCAGTTGCGGCGCGGTTCGACCTTCTCCCCCATCAGGAGTTCGAGGATGCGCTCGGCGGCGTCGACGTCGTCGAGGGTGATCCGGCGGACCGCCCGGGTGGCCGGGTTCATGGTGGTCTCCCACAGCTCGTCGGCGTCCATCTCACCGAGGCCCTTGAAGCGCGGGATCGGGGTGACGATCTGCTTGCCGGCCTTCTCCAGCTTGCGGACCGTCGCTTCCATCTCGGCCTGGGTGTAGGTGTAGATGGTCTGCGGACTGCGCCCCCTGGTGGTGATCTTGTGCAGCGGGGGCATCGCGGCGAAGAGCCGGCCGGCCTCGATCAGCGGTCGCATGTAGCGGGCGAAGAGGGTGATCAGCAGGGTCCGGATGTGCGCGCCGTCCACGTCGGCGTCCGCCATGATCAACACCCTGCCGTAGCGCAGCGACGACAGGTCGAAGGTACGCCCCGAGCCGGCCCCGAGCACCTGCACGATCGCCGCGCACTCGACGTTGTCCAACACCTGCTGGAGGTTCGCCTTCTGCACGTTGAGGATCTTGCCGCGGATCGGCAGTAGCGCCTGGTACTCGGAGGTACGAGCGACCCGTGCACTGTTGTGGACGAAGACTCCGGCTTCGAGGGCAAAATTGTGGTAGCCGTCAACCGTCAGGTCGTAGACGTCCGCTGTCTCGTCAAGCGGCTCGACAGACACGACACGGTGGTTCACCAGATTGACCGCCTCCCGGAGGCGGGCGTAATCGCTGTCGTAGAACGCCAGGAGTCGATCGAACCGGAGTCCTGTGCGTGCGGACCTCAGACGCTCGGCTTCGTACGCCGCGGCAAGCTCCGCATCCGTTAGCACCAGCAGCGGAGCGAGCCGCTTGAGCGCGGCCCGCCGCCTGCCCTCCTGTTGGCGACCGACCCGCTCGCCCTTTGGCACGTTGGCCACGTAGGCCGCCCGACCAGCCTGCGCCTTGGCAAGGTGACCGGTGTCCGGGTCCGCCAACCGCTGCTTCATCAAACGTGAGTGACGGGCCCCGAATTCAGGATTCTCCTCGTGCCAGGCCCGCACCGCGTTGCGCTGGCGTTCCCGCTCGGCAGGATCACCGAACTGTTCGATGGTCTTTCGCGACCGCCAGGCACGCAGCTCGGAGTTGTCCCACTGCCGCACCGAACGCGCCCGCCAGGCGGAACGACGAGCAGGGTCCGCGAAGTAGTTCCGGACGCGCTCCGCAGCGGCCTCACGGTGCTCGGGCTGTGACCAGTACTGGGCCTGCCGGTCCCGCATCCGATCGGCGTAAGCGGCCTTTTCCTCGTCATCGAGCGCGTCGTACCAGTCCTGAAATCCCTTGTTCAGCTTGGCCCGAAATTCGGGTGACTCGTTGAGCGCGAACAGCCGAGCGAGGCACGCCTCACGGAATGCGGGATCGCGCCACTGCGCACTGAGCATGGCCGACTTGAACTCCCGGCCGCCGTTGGCAAACCACTCCCGCCAGCCCGCGTGGACGTGTTCGCCCATCATCGCGGCGTGCAGTGCTGAGTGATCGGCCCAGGTCATCCGTTGAATGTTTCGCGGATCGTTGTTGCGCTTGTTGATGTCGATGTGGTGACGGACGTTGCCGTTGGTGGCGCTGTCACGATCGTGACGAGGATTCCAGGCGTCGGCGAGGTAGTGGGTGTAGACCCACTCCTCCCGGTCGTTCATCCAGATCCGTTCGTATCCGTGCAGCTTATGCCCCTCGGATTTACTGGAAACGCTCCGGTACAAGGGCATGAGCGATTCACCGGGGACCAGGGCATCGGCCCGTCGGTAGGAACCGTCACGCAGCCGGAAGAGGTGATCCGGTGTGCAACGCACCGACGCGCCGTTGTCGAGCTGCACCCGGACCAGCCGGGCAGCTCTCTTGGTGAGGCGTGGCTCCACCAGAGGAGCGACCACCACGCGCCCCGCCTTGTTGGTGGTATAGCCGAAATGGGTCACCCCCCGCTGCCAGTCCGCTGCCAGATCGGCAAAGGACCGGGCCTCGCCGGAGGCGAGCGCAACCATGGTGTCGCCGGTGAAACACCCCAGGGCGCTGTCCCCCTCCACGATGAACAGCTCGCTGCGGTCCACCCCGGTGGCGCGGCAGTCGACCAGCTTGGCCGGCATCGACGCGCCCTCCAGGGCGGTCTTGCGCCGGGCCGCGTCCTTCTGCTGCTTCTGGGTCAGCCGCACCCGGGCCGCGTCGACGATCTTCTGGAGCACCGTGCGCGCCTCGGCCTTGCTGCGCCGGTCCTCCAGCCACGCCTTGACGTGCTGCTCGACCAGGGTCTGCAGCACCTTGGTGATGCCGGCGGTGGACAGCTCGTCCTTGGTCTGCGAGGTGAACTGCGGCTCGGGGATGCGCACGTGCAGCACCGCCGTCATCCCCTCCAGGACGTCGTCCAGGGTGGGCGGGTCCTCCTTGGGCTTGAGCAGGCCCCGGGTGTTGCGGACGGCATCGGCCAGGGTACGGGTCAGCGCCCGCTCGAAGCCCTTGCGGTGGGTGCCGCCGTGCGCGTTGCGGATGGTGTTGGTGAAGCACTCGACGGTGCGCTCGTAGCCGGTGCCCCAGCGGAAGGCGATCTCGACCTCGGCCCGGCGCTGCACGTTGGACTGCATCACCCCGTTGGCGTCGGCGGCGTTCTCCCGGTACGTCCCCTCGCCGGTGACCAGCAGGGTGCCGGAGACCGGCCGGTCGCCGGCCGGGGCCAGGAACTCCACCATGTCGGTGAGCCCGTTGGGGAAGTGGAACCGCTCCTCGACCGGCTCCTCGGCGGTCTCGTCGCGCAGCCGGTAGTCGACCCCGGGGACCAGGAAGGCGGTGTTGCGTAGCTTCATCCGGACCGCGTCGACGTCCAGCCGCGCGCCGGTCTCGAAGTAGCGGGCGTCGTGCCAGTACCGGATCGACGTGCCGGTGCGCTGACCCCGCTTCATCACCCCGACGACCTGGAGGCCGGGCCCGGGGGTGAACGGGGCCTCCGGGCCCTCGCCGTCGAAGACGCCGGGCACGCCGTGGCGGAACGACATCGCGTGCACCTTGCCGCCGCGCCGGACGGTCACGTCGAACCGGCGGGACAGCGCGTTGACCGCGGAGGCGCCCACGCCGTGCAGGCCGCCGGAGGTCTTGTAGCCGGAGCCGCCGAACTTGCCGCCGGCGTGCAGCCGGGTGAGCACCAACTCGACGCCGGAGATGCCCGACTTGGCGTGCACGTCGGTCGGGATGCCCCGGCCGTCGTCGTCGACCCGTACCGAGCCGTCGGCGTGCAGGACCACCTCGACCGTGCTGGCGTGACCCGCGACACCCTCGTCGGTGGAGTTGTCCAGGATCTCGTTGACGAGGTGACCCACGCCACGACTGTCGGTGGAGCCGATGTACATGCCGGGACGCTTGCGGACGGCGTCCAGGCCCTCCAGGTGGGTGAGGTCGTCTGCCCCGTAGAGGGCGTCAGGCTGTGCGGTCAACTGGTCGTACTCCCCGGTCTCGGCGATGTGGTGCCGCTCACCGCCTCGATCTCCACGCGGCGTGCCGCAGCGAGCGTAGCCGTACGCCCCGACAGCGGCATGCAGCCCTGCGTCGGACGCCGACTGCGCGTCTCCGGGTGACAACACCGCCGACCACCGGAGCCTTCCCTGGCCGAGCGAGCGCCGAGCCGGAAACGACAGTTTCCGTCATTCGACGATCGTGTTAAGAGGCATTGACGCCCATCTCGCCAAGTGATCTGATCGCGGCCGTGAAGGATCTTTCACATTTCCATGGACAGATGGGGGACGTCATGTCCAGGTTCCGTCGGACCGCCCTCGCGGCGGCCCTCACCGTCGCCACGGCCGCCCTGCCGATCGCCGCCGGCCCGCCCGCACCGGCCGCCGCCGCCCTGCCCACCGCCGCGGTCGCCCTCGGCGACAGCTTCATCAGCGGCGAGGGTGCCGGGTCGTACGCGCCGGTGACCGACCTCAACGGGGTGGCCCAGCCCTTCCCGGGCTGGTCGGCGCCGAACAACAACGCCTACTTCTGCCACCGCTCGCCGAACGCCTCGCTGTTCAAGGCGGAGCTGCCGGGGATCACCGACCGGTTCAACCTCGCCTGCTCCGGCGGCCAGCCCTACGACATCGCCAACGCCTCGGCCAGCCGGGCCAAGGGTCGGCAGGTCGCCGCCCAGCTCGACCAGCTCCGCGCGGTCGGGCAGACCCACGACATCGACCTGGTGCTGGTCGGCCTCGGATCGAACAACAGCTCCTTCACCTTCGGCAGCGTGGCCGAGAAGTGCGCCAATCGGTTCATCGCCGACGCCTGGACCGGCTGGTGGGAGTTCTGGGCGTACCTGGGCGGGCCGGTCGAGCAGGAACCCTGCTCGGACGCTGACCTGGCCACTGCCGCCCAGGTCAGCGCGGCCACCGCGGAGACCACGGCGGCGGTCCGGCAGATCCTGACCACGCTCGACCAGATCGACGCCGATGGCCAGCACCGGATCGTCTTCCAGGACTACACCAACCCGCTGCCGCCGGAGCTGGCCTCGACCTACTGGGAGGAGGACAGCCGGGACGACACCCGGGACAAGTTCCGCGACCTGGGTGCCGAGCGGTACGCCGCCGGCTGCCCGATCCACCGGGCCAGCCTCGCCCCCGGCCAGCGCTTCTCCCAGGGCCTGGGCACCCTGGTGAACTCGGTGCGCAGCACCCTGTCCGCCGAGTTCCCCGCCGCTGACCTGGTCTACCTCAACGTGCAGCGGGCCTTCGACGGCGCCCGGCTCTGCGAGTCGGCGGGCAGCCCCGGCAACGCGCTGGCCACCCCGATCCGGCTCCAGGACGGCACCTCGGGCGTCTTCGTGACCAGCCTCTCCGGCTACGACAAGCTGGACATCCAGCGGATCGCCAACACCTGCGGGACGTACTTCCAGACCTGCCAGGAGTCCTGGCACCCGAGCGCGGCCGGGCACCAGGTGCTCGGCCGGTGTCTGACCGGGGCGGCGGCGACCGCCGCCCGCGCGGTCTCCTGCGTCCGGTCGGCGGACGGCACGGTCCGGATCAGCTGAACCGACAGCCGGTGGGGGCGACCAGCCGGGTCGCTCCCACCGGCCGGTCCGCCCGGAGCACCGCTGCCGGCCGGACCGTTCAGGTCGCCCTCGCCGGTCCGGGCGGGGCGGGGGTGAGCAGCAGCAGCGGGGCCGCCGGGCCGTCGACCAGATCGCCCAGGGGCACCTCGTCGAGGACGGCGAGGAAGGCCGCCTGGGCACGGCGGAGCTGGACCCGCAGCCGGCAACCGGCGCGCAGGGCACGGCCGGACTCCTCGCAGGAGACCACCTCGCCCTCCCCCTCGAAGGCGCGCACGACCCGCCCGTGCTCTCGGAGTCGTCAGCCACCGTCGTCACCGCCACCCTGCCCGTGGTCCGGGCGCACGCCGACCAGATCACCGGGCGGTTCTACGCCCGGATGTTCGCCGCCCACCCGGAGCTGCTCAACCTGTTCAACCGGGGCAACCAGGCGACCGGCCGGCAGCAGGCGGCCCTGGCCGCCTCCGTCGTCGCGTACGCCGGGCACCTCACCGGCGACGACGCGTCGGCGTGGGAGGCGATCCTGGACCGGATCGCGCACAAGCACGCCTCGCTCGGCATCGCCGCCAGCCAGTACCCGCTGGTGGGTCGGCACCTGATGGCCGCCGTCGGCGAGGTGCTCGGCACGGCGGTCACCCCGCAGGTCGCCGCCGCCTGGGACGAGGTGTACTGGCTGATGGCCTGCGAACTCGTCGCCCGGGAGGCCCGCCTGTACACGACCTCGGGGCTACCCGGGAACGGTTCGGTGTGGCGCGACTGGCGGGTCGCCGGGGTGACGCCGGAAGCCACCGACACCGTCTCGTTCACCCTCGTCCCGGCCGACGGCGGTCCGGTGCCGGGCTTCGTCCCCGGGCAGTACGTCTCGGTCGCGGTGGACCTCGACGGTGGGCGCGGCCAGCAGATCCGCCAGTACAGCCTCTCCGGCCGCCCCGACGCCGATCACTGGCGGATCACCGTGAAGCGGGTACGCGGCACCGGCGGATCCCCGGACGGGCTGGTCTCCACCGCCCTGCACGAGCGCGTCGGCCCCGGCGACACCCTGCGGCTGAGCCCGCCCTTCGGCGAGGTCAGCGCGGTCGCCGGCGACGGGCCGCTGCTGCTGGTCAGCGCCGGGATCGGCCTCACCCCGGCGATGTCCGCCCTGGAACACCTGGCGGCCACCGCACCGGACCGGCCGGTGGTGCTGGCCCACGCCGACCGGGACGGCGCGGCCCACGCCCACCGGGCCGAACTGGCCGCACCGCACGCCCGGCTGCCCCGACTGCAGCTGCGACTCTGGTACGAGGAGACCACCGACGGCGACGACAGCCCGGCACTGATCGCCGAGGTGGCCCGGGGACGTATCGACCCGGAGCTGATCCCGCTCTCCCCCGACGCACACGTGCACCTCTGTGGGCCGCTGCCGTTCATGAACCAGGTCCGGGGCGGACTGCTGCGCCGGGGCGTACCGGTGGAACGGATCGCCTACGAGGTGTTCGGACCGGGGATGCTGCCGAGGGAGAGCTGAGCGGCCACCCCGCCCACCACCCGGGGCCGTTATTACCAGCCGGTAGGCTAGGGCGGTGAGCGGGGAAGCGGAGTACGCGCAGGAGTTCGTTGACGTCGACCGGGCCCGGCTCGGCATCCAGGTCTACCCGGAACCCGACGGGGCACCCGGTGGCCCGGTGGTGGTGATCTGGCCGGCGATGGGGGTCCGGGCCCGCTACTACCGCCCGTTCGCCACCGCGCTGCGCGACGCCGGGCTCGCCGTGGTCGTCGCCGACCTGCGCGGCACCGGCCTCAGCACTCCCCCACCGTCGCGTTCCTGCCGTTACGGCTACCGCGAGCTGGCCGCCGACGTCGGCGCTGTCCTCGAAGCGCTGAAGCCCCGGCTGGACGGCCGCCCGAGGCTGCTGCTCGGGCACTCCCTCGGCGGGCAGGCGGCCCTGCTGCACCTGGCCCTGCACGGTGCCGACCCGGTCGACGGGCTAGCCCTGCTCGCCGTCGGCGTGCCGTACTGGCGCAGCTACCCCGGCCTCCGGGGGTACGGCGTGCTGCCGTACACCCAGGGGATCGGGGCGGTCGCCGGGGCGCTCGGGGTCTGGCCGGGGTGGGGGTTCGGCGGCCGGCAGGCGCGCGGGGTGATCCGGGACTGGGCGCGCACCGCCCGGACCGGCCGCTTCCCCACGCTGGACGGGGTGGACAGCGAGGCGGCCGTGGGCCGGCTGACCGTCCCGGTGCTCGCGGTCAGCGTCGACGACGACCAGTACACCCCGCACCCGACCGTCGACCACCTCTGCGCCAAGCTGACCGCCGCGCCGGTCACCCGGCACCGGTACACCGTGGCCGAGGCGGGGGCCCCGCTGGACCACTTCCGCTGGGTCCGGGCCGGGCTGCCGCTCACCCGGCGGGTGGCCGACTTCGCGGCGGGCCTGCCGCGCCGCTGACCCCGACTCCTCGAATTTCCACCGGCCAGCGCGGAAACGGGCGCGTAGCCGCCGCCACGACGGGTATGCCGCTGCGCCCGAACACGGTGGAGGGGGATCAGATGTCGGAACGACACACCGCACTGCGCTCGATGCACGACCTGGGCCTGGCGGCCTGGTTTGGTGGCTCCCTGATGGGAGCGCTGGGCGTGAACGGGGCGGCGGCAAAGATCAGCGACTCGACCCAACGACTCCCGGTGGCCTCGGCCGGGTGGGCCCGGTGGACCCCGGTCAACGCGGCGGCGATCGGCGCCCACCTGGCCGGCGCGGTGGGGGAACTGGCCACCGAGAGCCCGCGCATGATGGCGCAGGCCGGCGTGGGCCGGATGAGCGCGGTGAAGACCGCGCTCACCGTCGGCGCGCTCGCGGCGACCGGATACAGCCGGTTGGTCGGCATGAAGTTGCAGAACGCCGGCAACCCGCCGGTCTCGGGGACCACCGAGCCGAACTACCAGACGCCCACCGAGGTGGCGCACCGGCAGCGGCAGATGAAGGTCCTCCAGTGGACCATCCCGGCGTTGACCGGGGCGCTGGTGGTGGTCACGGCGTACATGGGCGAGCAGCAGAAGCCCGGCCAGGTGTTCCGGGGAATGCTCGGTCGCGCCGGTGGGTTGATGGGCGCCCCGGTGACGATGGGTCGGCTGGCCGCGACGGGGGCCCGTCGGCGGATGGCGATGGCCGGCTGACCGACGGGCCGGAACCGGCCGGTGCGGGGCCTGCCGTCGTGCTGTCGACGGCGGGCCCCGCACCGGCGGGTCGGTGACGACGACCGGGACGACCGACAGCGAGGTGGGCGATGACGGCGAACGATCGACGCGGTGGCGGGCGGGGACCGGAGTCGGCTGCTCCCTGGGGCACCACGGACGGGTGCGACGCGGACCCCGCCGTGGGGCTCGGGCGCGGACGACCCGATGGACGAGGGCAGCGAGGAGACGGCCGTGCCGCCGGGCCGGCGGGGCGAGCGACGGGCCGGCGAACCCTCCCGCGACTCCCGGCCGGCGGGCCGGCGGGGCGAGCGACGGGCCGGCGAACCCTCCCGCGACTCCCGGCCGGCGGGCCGACACGGTTTCGGCCCGGTCGAGCCCACCCCGACGATGCCGGCCGGGCCGGGCGCACCGCCGGACCCGGCACCGCCCCGACGGTCCTTCCCGACCGACACGGCGACCGGCGATCTGCCGGACAACTCCCTCGAGGAGACGACCGGAATGCACCCGGAGGGCATCAGCCGGGAATGACCCGGCCCGCCCCGTCCGGCCCGTCCGGGGGCCGCCAGCGGCGGACCGGTCAGCGGCAGGGCGGTCAGCGAGTCGCCCTCCCGTACGGGACCGGTCAGCGGGTGGCCGCCGCCGGGGTGGGAGTCACCCCGAGCAGCTCCGCCAGCCGGGTGGCGTCCCGCTGTGCCTGCCCCGCGCAGCAGTTGTTGAACAACACGTGCAGTTCCCCGGACCGGGTGGCCAGGTCGGCCAGTAGCTCCGCCCACCGGCGCAGTTCGTCGTCGGCGTAGGCGTACCGGAACCGGTCCTCCTTGCTGCCGTCCGCCCAGTGCGCGCTGTGGCCGTGCATCCGGACCAGCACCGGCTCGGCCGTACCGATCATGATCGGCGGCACCGAGGAGGGGTGCCCCTGCGGCATGTCGACGCAGACCAGGCTGAGGTCGTGGTCGCGCAGGAAGGTCACCGTCTCGGCCGCCGCGACGCCGTCGAACCAGGACCCGTGGCGCAGCTCCACCGCGACCCGCCACGGCCGGCACCGGTCGGCCAGTTCCTCGATCCGCCGCCGGGCGTCCGCACCGCGCACCAGCCACGGCGGAAACTGCAACAGCACCGCGCCGAGCCGGTCGGCCGCCGCGAGCGGTTCCAGCGCCGCCCGGAACCGGTCCCACAGCTCGTCGTACGACACCTCGGGCAGGTCACGGCGGCGGACCCGGGATGGTCCGCTGGCCGGTCGCAGGTCCTTCGGCAGCACCTGCACCGGCGTCGGGTGCCCGGTGAAGAGGCTGAACGCCTTGACGTCGAAGGTGAAGCCCGCCGGGGTGGCCGCCGCCCAACCGCTGGTGGTCTCCGGCGTCGGGATGGCGTAGTACGAGGTGTCCACCTCGACCAGCCCGAACTGCCCGGCGTACCAGCCGAGCCGCTGCGCCGGGGTGCGTGCCGATCGGGGATACCAGCCGGAACGCAGCAGCGTCTGATCCGCCCAGGACGAGGTGCCCACCCTGATCACTCCCATGTGCTCCAGTGCACCGCCCGTCGGCCGGATCGGCAACCGCTGGCCGTCGGGGGTGGCGCACCGGAAGTGTCGGGGGGTGGCCCTAGCGTGGGCCGCGACGACATCGACCACGGAGGGTGGACGGGGATGACCACTTCGGAGCGGGCGCTCACCGGCGAACGGGCCGACCTGGCGCAGGCCGTCAGCCTGCACCGCGGCTTCCTGCGGCACACCGTGCGCGGGCTGACCGACGCGCAGGCGGCAACCCGCAGCACGGTCAGCGAGCTGTGCCTGGGCGGCCTGATCAAGCACGTGACCGTGGTGGAGCAGCGCTGGGCGCGGTTCATGGTCGGCGGGGCCGAGGCGATGCAGAGCGAGCCGGTCGACTGGGCCGACCTGTTCCGGATGTCCGGCGACGACACCCTGGCCGGCCTGCTCGACCGGTACGCCGAGACGTCCGCCCACACCGACGAGCTGATCGCCACCCTCGACCTGGACGCGAGCCACCCGCTGCCGGAGGCGCCCTGGTTCGCGCCGGGCGCGCGCTGGTCGGTGCGGCGGGTGCTGCTGCACATCATCGCGGAGACCGCCCAGCACGCCGGGCACGCCGACATCATCCGCGAGTCGATCGACGGCGCGAAGACGATGGGCTGAACTCCGGCCGTTCCACGGGGGCGACCAGGCTCCGACAGGAGGCGACCGACCTCAGCGGGTGCGGTCGACGACGTACCGGGTCAGTCCGAGCAGAAACCGGCCGTCCTCGGTGTCGGCCCGGTCGCCGAGCGCGGCCCGCCCCTCGGCCAACGCCGCGTCGGCCAGCTCGCGGGCGCTGCGGCGGGCCACCTCCACGCTGTCGTACGCCATCAGCCGGCGGTGCAGCCAGCGCACCTCGGCGGCGGTGCGGCCGGCGCGGGGGGTGCCGAGGAAGGCCACCGCCCGCTCCCGTTCCCCGGCGGTGCAGCGCCCCAGGAAGTCGATGAGGATCAGGGTGCGCTTGCCCTCCCACAGGTCGCCGGCGATCTCCTTGCCATAGGCCGAGTACTCCCCCACCAGGTTCAACACGTCGTCGGTGATCTGGAAGGCCGCGCCGAGGTACCAGCCGTAACGGTCCAGCCGGTCCCGGCGCAGCCGCCCGTCGCCGGCCGCCAGGATGCCGGTGCGGCAGGGATAGATGCAGGTGTACCAGGACGTCTTCTTCAGGCACATCCGGTAGTAGTCGTCGGGGGTGAGGTCGCAGACGTTGTCCCGGATCCAGCCGATCTCGATCGCCTGGCCCTCCAGCGAGTGGCGCAGCATCAGCCGGCTCTCCTCGACCAGTTGCCAGGCGGTGCCGGAGCCGAGCCCGTCCCGGTTGGCCATCAGCCGGTCCAGGGCGAGCAGGTTGGTCATGTTGCCGACGTTGAGGGCCACACCGATGCCGTACTCGGCGGGCAGGGTCGGTGCGCCTCGCCGCTGCTCACTGCCGTCCTGGATGTCGTCGTGGATCAGGAAGGCGTTGTGGAACAACTCGACGGTGGTGGCCACGTTGACCGCCGCCTCGTCCACCTCGGCACCGTCCCCGGCGAGCCGGCACGCAGCCAGGCAGAGCGCCGCGCGAAGTCCCTTGCCGCAGCGGCGGGGATAGTCGGCGACCAGGTCGTAGAGGTAGCGGGGTCCGCCGGTGGGCAGCTGGGTCAGCAGGGTCGCCATGGTCCGCGCGCGGTAGCGGTCCAGCACCTCCCCGACCTGGTCGTCGAGGCCCGGGGCAGCCATCGGCTCAGGACACCGGGCCGGGACCGCCGCCGGCTGCCGGAGCGCCCGCGGTCGGGTCGACGCGTGCCGGCCCGTCACCGAAGGACGGGTGGTGGCCCTGCTCGGTCACCCGGTCGAGCAGCCCGTTGGCCAGCTCCGGGGCGAGCCGGGCCAGGTCGATCAGGCTGTCCAGCACGTCGTGCGCGTCGGAGGCGTAGCGGCGGGTCAGCTCGCCCCGCTCGCCGGTGGTCGGCAGTTGGGCGACCACCATGTCGATCAGCGAATGGGTGTCCTTGCGGACCCGGTCGGCCACCTCGTCGAAGGCGGCCGGGTCGACCCGCCGGTCGGCGGTCAGCTTCTCCTGGAGGCGGCGGGCGCTGGCGATGCCGGCGGACAGCTCCTCCTCGAGCACCGACGCCGCTCGGGTGACGGCAGCCGACACCTCGTCGCCGACCTGATCGAAGCGCTCGTCACTGTGCGTGTCACGTCCCGGCATGCTGCCAACCTCCCTCGATGCGGCCTGTCCAGCGGAGTCTGACACCGAACCGAACCATCCGGTCACGTAATGTAGGGATGCCGACGCAGTTTCGTCGTCCGCCCCCGCGCCCGGTGTGACGGGGGCAACCTGCGCCCCTGCGGGTGTGACGTCCCGCACCGGGCTGGCGCTGAGGGACACGAGATGAAAGGACACCGCCTGGACCAGGAAACCGCCGAACGGCTGCTCAGCGGGCCGGTCGCCGGCCCGGGGCCGCTCGTGGCGCTCCTGGCGGCGGTCCGCGCCGCGCCGCACCCGGCCGAGCTACGCGGGGAGCCGGGGGCGATGTCGGCGTTCCGGGCCGCTCGGGCCGACGCCCTCCGGTCGACATCGCCCGGTACCGCCGACGACACCCGACCGGGTGAGATCCCCGGTCAGGGCCGGATCAGGCCCCGCACATAGGCGGCCTGACCGACGTGCTGGAGATCGTCGGAGGCGACGCTGACCAGCCGGACCCCGAGGGTCACCGGCGGATCCCAGTTCTCGTCGACCACCCGGTCCAGGTCCGCCGGTCGCAGTCCGGCCAGGAACTTCCGGGTCCGCTCCGCCACGGCCCGGTGGTAGTCGACCAGCACCTCCGCGCTCTCCGGACGCACGGCGGCGACCTGCTCCGGGGTGTGGTCGTAGCCGGTGTCGGCAGGATCGACGGAAAGCCCGAACCGGGCCGCCCAGTCGCCGGTGACCCCGATCTGGTCGGCCCCGAGCAGCTCCGCGATCTGCTGGTCCTGAATCCGGGTGAGGTGCCAGATCAGCCAGCCGACCGGGTTGGCACCCGGGCCGGGGGCCCGGCACAGCTCGTCGGGGCTGAGCCCGTCCACCGCCGCACGTACCAGGTCGGGCAGTTGGCCGTAGACCTCGGTCAGCAGGTCGTCGACGTTCACCGGTTCCTCCTTCTCGCGGGCGTACCAGACCCGGATACCGCTGTCGGAGGCCGACAAACCGCGCTCTAGGGTGATTCGGTGGTCGCGGCGCTCGAGTGTTATCTGGACACCGACGCCACTCGGCGCATCCGGGCCCTGTGGGACGCGCTGGAGTCCGAGGGTGTGCAGAGCATGCGCTCGTTGTTGGCGCAGCGGCACCGACCGCACGTCTCGCTGGCCGTGGCGCCCCGACTCGACCCGGACCGGGTGGCCGAGGCGCTGACCGCCACCGTGGTGGCCGCCCCGCTGCGGCTGGTCTTCCAGCACGCCGGCCAGTTCGTCGGCCGGGTGCTCTGGCTCGGTGTCACCCCCACCGCGGAACTGCTCGCCCAGCACGCCCTGGTGCACGACCGGCTGACCCGGGCCGGGGTGGAGTTGGCCGAGCACTACCGGCCGGGGCGCTGGGTCCCGCACTGCACGCTCTCCATGCGGGTGCCGAACCCGCTGATGGCCGTGGCGGTGCGGCGCTGCCTGGAGGTGCTGCCGCTGGAGGCGACCGTGGTCGGCGCGGCCGTCGTCGACCACGCCCGGGACATCTCCCGCCCGCTGCCCTGACTCCCGGCCGTACCGATCGCCGCCCTCGACGCCGCCCGCGGCAACGGAGGGTCGGCCCGGCCCGCACTCGTCTCAGCCGAGTCCTTCGGGTCGGGTGATGGCCCAGCTTGCGCCGTTCGGGTCACGCAGCAGCACCTCACCCGGCGTGCCGTTGGCGGCGCTGACCCGGGCACCGACCGCGACGGCGCGACGCAGCACGGCATCGGCGTCGACGCACTCCACGGTGAGCACCGGCAGCCTGGGCGTTGCCGTGGGCGGGTCGGCCCACTCGCTGATCGTGAACCGGTGGCCGTCGACGACAAGGTCGGCGGTGAGCACCCGCCCGTCGGGAAGGCACTCCTGCCGCTGCGGGACCGCGCCGAAGACGTGGGTGTAGAACGCGATGGCGTCGGACGCGTCGGTGACCGTCAGGTACGGCGCGGCCGGTGGATGCTCGGAAGTCATGACGTCGATGCCACCTTCCCCGTCGACCGGCGACGGATCCGTCTGACCGACGGTAGGCGGGAGGACTGTCGCACCGGCACCCTTAACCGACCCCTGAAGTTCCCCCGTCGGGGACGGCGGTGTCGAGCTGTCACACCGGTCACGGGGAGGGCGTCGGCGAGCGGCCGATGGCCCACCCGGCACCCGGCCAGGACGGCCGACGTCGCCGGACGCCGCATAGGGGTGGTGACGGGTCGGTCGTCGCACTAGCGTCGGCGGCACGGGGCCGTCCGCACGTACCCGTGCCGATCGATCAGGAGGCGTGGACCGTGTCGCTGCTGGCCGCGATGTCATCGTCGATGGACGACCGTCCGGACCGGATCCGGGTGGGTGACCGGTCCCTCTCCCTGCCCCGCCTGCGGGAGTCGGCCGCCGCGGTCGCCGACGACCTGCACGGCCTGGACCGGGTCGCGGTCGAGACCACCGCCACGATGGAGACCGTCGTCGGCGTGGTGGGCGCGCTGTTGGCCGGTACGGCGGTGGTACCGGTGCCCCCGGACGCGGGGCCCCGGGAACGGGAGCACATCCTGCGCGACTCGGCGGCGCAGGCCCTGCTCGCGCCGGTCGGCGAGACCCCGAGCGGACGCGGGGCATCGGGCGGAGGTGGCTTGCCGGTCGTACCGGTCGATCTGCGCCGCGTCTCGGCGACCGAGCATCCGGAGGCCGGGCCGGACCGGACCGCCCTGATCCTCTACACCAGCGGGACCACCGGTGCGCCGAAGGGGGCGCTGCTCTCCCGCGCAGCGATCGCCACCTGCCTGGACGGGCTGGCCGACGCCTGGGCGTGGACACCGGACGACCTGCTGGTGCACGGGCTGCCGCTGTTCCACGTACACGGTCTGGTACTCGGTGTGCTCGGTCCGCTGCGGGTCGGCAGCCGGCTGCACCACGTCGGCCGGCCGCAGCCGGAACGGTACGCGGCAGCCGGCGGGACGCTCTACTTCGGCGTACCGACCATCTGGTCACGGATCGGTGCGACGCCGGCCGCCGCGCGGGCGTTGCGGTCGGCCCGGCTGCTGGTGTCGGGCAGCGCGGCGCTGCCCACGGCGGTCTTCGACGGCCTCGCGGCGTTGACCGGGCACCGGGCGGTCGAGCGGTACGGCATGACCGAGACCCTGATCACGGTGAGCGCCCGCGCGGACGGACCGCGCCGGCCGGGCGCCGTCGGGGTGCCACTGCCCGGGGTACGCACCCGGATCGTCGACGAGCAGGGCCGGGACCTGCCGACCGACGGTACGGCGATGGGCGAGCTGCTGGTCGCCGGCCCCACCCTGTTCGACGGCTACCTGAACCGGCCGGACGCCGACGCGGCGAGTCGCACCGCCGACGGCTGGTTCCGGACCGGGGACGTCGCCACCGTCGGCCCGGACGGCTGGCACCGGATCGTCGGCCGGGCGAGCACCGACCTGATCAAGAGCGGCGGCTACCGGATCGGGGCGGGTGAGGTGGAGGAGGCGCTGCTGGCCCACCCGGCGGTACGCGAGGCGGCGGTGGTCGGCCTGCCGCACCCGGATCTGGGGCAGCAGGTCACCGCGTACGTGGTCGGCGACGGGGTGACCGGGCCGGAGCTGGTGGACTTCGTCGCGCGGCAATTGTCGGTGCACAAGCGACCCCGTGAGGTCCGGTTGGTCGACGCCCTCCCCCGCAACGCGCTGGGCAAGGTGCAGAAGAAACGCCTCGTCGAGGGGTGAGGGTCAGACCTGCGCGGGTGCAGGCAGCACCGGCTTCAGCCACGAGTCGGGGCGGGCACGGGGCCGCCACTCCCGGGGGTAGCCGACCGAGACCTCCTCGAACCGCACCCCGTCGTGCCAGGTGACCCGGGGGATGTGCAGGTGGCCGTAGATCACCGTCGCGGCGTGGAAACGGCGGTGCCAGTCGGCGGTGAGTTCGGTGCCGCACCACTGGGCGAACTCGGGGTAGCGCAGGATGTCGGTGGGCATCCGGACCAGCGGATAGTGGTTGACCAGGATCTTCGGCACGGCCGGGTCGCAGCCGTCGAGCCGGGCCTCGGTCAGCGCCACCCGGGCCCGGCACCACGCGTCCCGGCTCGGGTACGGATCGGGGTGGAGGAAGACCTCGTCGGCGCAGACCACGCCGGCGGCGTGCGCCCGAGCCAGGGACTGTTCCTTGCTGTTCACGCCCGGCTCACGGAACGTGTAGTCGTAGCCGATGAACAGCGGTGCCACCAGCAGGGGACCGCCGGCCCCGACCCAGACCGGGTAGTCGTCCTCGGGGGTGCTCACGCCCAGGTCCCGGCAGTGCCGCACGATGGCCTGGTAGCGGGCCTCACCCCGCAGCCGGACGGGGTCCTGGGAGTGGGTCCACAGCTCGTGGTTGCCGGGCGTCCAGATGACCTTGCCGAACCGTTCGCTGAGCAGCTTCAGCGCCCAGGTGACGTCGGCGAAGAGTTCGGCGACGTCACCGGCGACGATCAGCCAGTCGCCGGCCGCGCGGGGCCACAGGCTCTCCACGATCTTCCGGTTCTCCGGGTACGCCACGTGCAGGTCGCTGACGGCGTAGATGCCGGCGTTCATCGGTGTGGTCCCCTCGTTCGTCCAGTGCGCTGCCGGGCGGTGCGGGTGCGGCTCAGTTCGGTACGGCGACGACGGTCAGGGTCAGGCCGGCGTCGCACAGATAGCGGCCGTCGAAGTCCCGCCCGCGACCGGGGACGAGGACGCGGGCGGTGAAGGTGCGTTCGGCCGGGTGGAGGGTGATCCGGGCCTCGTCGAAGCCGAGGAAGACACCGGTGGTCGGGAACCACGCCTTGTAGAGGGCCTCCTTGGCGCTGAACAGCAGCCGCCCCCAGTCCGGACCGGGGGTGTCGGCGGTCAGCCGGTGCACCATGGCCCGCTCGTCGGGCAGGGCGATGGCGTCGAGGACGCCGTCGGGCAGCGGAGCGTCGGGTTCGGCGTCGATGCCGATGGTCCGGACGTCGTCCCGGTGGGCGACGACGGCAGCCCGGTAACCGGCGCAGTGGGTGAGGCTGCCGACCACACCGGCCGGCCAGACGGGTGCGCCCCGTTCGCCGGTGAGTACCGGGGCGGGTGGCTGGCCGAGGGCGCGCAGGGCCCGGCGGGCACAGGTGCGGGCGGTGGTGAACTCCAGTCGTCGCTTCTCGACGGCGCGGGCCACCAGCGCGGCTTCCTCGGGGTGCAGTGGCTCGGTGTCGGTGTCGTCGAACGCCTCGACGGCAACGGCACCAGGCGGCGTGAGCTGCTCGATCATGCGTCGGCCAGCGGCCGGATGGTCCAGGTGTCGCCGGTGGTGAGGAGGTCGGTGAGTTGTTGTTCGGGGGTGTGGGTGGTGGTGGCTTTGGCGGTGGTGAGTTGTTGTTGTACGAGGTTATCGTAGGTGGGGCGGGTGGTTTGTCGGAACACGCCGATGGGGGTGTTGCGGAGGTCTGGTCCGGGGAGTCGGGACAGGGCGAAGGCGTAGGCGGG
>NZ_JBIUCH010000032.1:0-55715 GCF_044548625.1 Micromonospora sp. NPDC051925
TTTTCCTTGCACCGCAACGGGTTCGGGCGTGTCCGCACCGACCACCACGGCGACCACCCACCGCACTCACGCCGTTACGCGGAAAGGCTCACTGGGCCACCTCGATCGCCAAGGTCAAAAGCCCGCAATTAATGTTGACCCAACATTGCACCATGCGGGAATCCCGCGACTTCCGCGAACTGGCCCACCGGATGATTGTCGACCCGGCCCTGGTCCACTGGTTGGACGGTCAGTTGAACAGCCGGGAAGCACCGAACGAGAATCTCGCCCGGGAGTTCTTCGAGTTGTTCACCCTCGGCCTCGGCCAGTACACCGAGTCCGACGTGCACCAGGCCGGCCGGGCGCTGACCGGGTGGTCGATCGACCTCGCTGCGCAGCGGTCGGTCTTCGACCCTCGACGGCACGACGACGGCGAGTCGACCATCCTCGGCGTGACCGGTCGCTTCACCGCCGACAGCCTGGTCGACCTGGTGCTGGCCCACCGGGCGTGCCCCCGGTTCGTGGCCGCCCGGCTCTGGCACCGCTACGGCTCCAGCACCCGGCCGATCCCGGCGCGCACCCGGGAGGCGATGGCCGCCGTCTTCCCCGAGCCGATGGCGATGCTGCGGACGATGCTCGCCGACGAGGCGTTCCCGTCCACCCGGGCCACCATGGTCAAGCAGCCGGTCGAGTGGCTGGTCGGCGCGCTGCGACAGCTCGGGCTGCGCCCGGCCGCCCTGCCACCGGAGACGATCGTCGGACTGCTCGACGGGCTCGGCGGCCTCGGCCAGCGCCCGTTCGCCCCACCCAGCGTGGGCGGCTGGCCCGCCGGGGCGGCCTGGCTGACCTCGGCCGCCGCCCGGTTGAAGCTGTCGCTGGCCGGCAAGCTCGCCAGCCAGCTCAGCCCGCAGCGGTTGACCCCGGAGGAGGTGGCCCACCTGCTCTGCGTGGAAACCTGGACCGACCGGACATACCAGGTGCTGCGGGCGGCCCGCAACTCGCGGCTGATGCTCACCCTCGGGCTGGTCAGCCCGGAATACCAGGTGACCTGAGATGGACCGGCCCACCCGTCGACGCTTCCTGCTCGCCTCCGGGGTGCTCGGAGCCGGAGCCCTCGCCGCCGGGGCCGGCGCGCTCACCCTGCCCCGCCTGCTCGACACCGCCCGCCCCGGCCGGCCACCGGCGCGGCAGCCGGTGGACACCGTCGTCCTGGTCACCCTCTACGGCGGCAACGACGGGTTGAACACCGTCATCCCGTACGCCGATCCGGCCTACCGGGCGGCCCGGCCCGAGCTGGCGTACCCGCCGGAGCAGGTGCTGCGGTTGGACGGTGACCATGGTCTGCACCCGGCGCTGCGCGGCCTGAAGGGGCTCTGGGCGGCGGGTCGGCTCGGCATCGTGCACGGGGTCGGCTACCCGAAGCCGGACCGCAGCCACTTCCGGTCGATGGACATCTGGCAGACCGCGGCACCGGGCGGCCCGGCCGACACCGGCTGGGTGGGCAGGTGGTTGGACGACACCCGGGCCCCGGTCGAGGCGGCGGTCAGCTTCGAGCCGGTGCTCCCACCCCTGCTGGTGGGGCGGCGGCGGGTCGGCGCCTGCGTCAGCTACCAGGGGCTCGAGCTGCCCGACTGGGTGGAGCCCGGGATGGTGAGCGCGCTCGGTCGGGCCCAGGCCGGCGAGCCGGCGATGCAGGCGCGGGCGGCTGCCGCGTACGCCGATCTGGTCGAGATGGGCCGCGTGGTCCGTCAGGCGGCAGCGCCGGCCGCCGGCCCGACCGACGCGGCCCCGGCCGTCACGGCCACCGGCACCGGCGGCGGTGGCGCGCTCGGCGCGCAGCTCGCGCTGGTCGCCCGCTGCGTCGAGGCCGGGGTGCCGACCCGGGTCTACTCGGTGAGCCTCGGCGGCTTCGACACGCACGCCGCCGAGCGGGCCGCCCAGGAGGCGCTGCTCGGCCAGCTCGACGCCGCGGTGGCCGGCTTCGTGAACCGGATGGCCGGCACCGAGGCCGGCCGGCGGGTCGCGGTGGTCGTCTACAGCGAGTTCGGCCGACGGGTACGCGCCAACGCCTCCGACGGCACCGACCACGGCACGGCCGGGCCGGTGCTGGTGGCCGGGGCGCGGGTGGCGGGCGGCTTCCACGGCGAGCCGCCGAGCCTGACCGACCTGGACCGGGGTGACCTGCGGGCGACCACGGACTTCCGGGACGTCTTCGGGGCGGTGCTCGCCTCGGTGCTCGACGCCGACCCGCAGCAGTTCCTGCTCGGGCATCGGGGCCACCCACTCCCCCTGTTCCGCGCCACCTGACCGACCCGTCCGTATTCACGGGCGGCTGTCGGCCGGTGTGCTGGCGGCTGTCGGCCGACGTTCCGGCGGCTGTCGGCTGGTTGACGGCGATGCTCGCGCCGACCGACGAGATCCAGGGCGACTGCCGCCCGGAGTTCCGGCGGCTACCGGCTGGGTTTGCTCGCGGCGAGGATGTCGCCGACGGCGTCGCGGCGGATGGCGGTGTAGAGCGCGCGGGCCTTGGCCTCGTCGGCCAGCACCACGCTCTCGCTGCCGATCATGCCGGTGCCGCTGCTGGGGCTGGTGGCGAAGGTCAGGTTGCCGCCGCGCAGATGCCGCATCTCGGTGGCCAGGTCGACAATGGACAGCGTCTCGTCGACGGTGACGGCGTCGGCGGTGGCCCGGAGGAAGTCGTCGAGCCGGGCCGGATTGGTCAACAGCCCACCGGAGGCGGCCCTGTCCAGCACCGCTCGGATGAGCTGCTGCTGGTGCCGGATCCGGGCGAAGTCACCGTCGGGGAAGGCGTAGCGTTCCCGGGCGTAGTCCAGGGCGGCTGCACCGTCCATGGTCTGCGGGCCCTTGACGAACTCCCGGCGGCCGTTGGCGTTGAGCGAGTGGGTGGAGGTGAAGCTCCGCTCGACGTCGATCTGCACGCCGTCGAGGGCGTCGACGATCTCCTTGAAGCCGGCGAAGTCCACCATCAGCACGTGGTCGATCCGTACGCCGGTGAACTTCTCCACGGTCTGCACCAGCAGCGGCACGCCACCCCAGGCGAACGCGGCGTTGATCTTCGCGTCCCGGTTGCCGTGTCGGCCGTTCTTGGAGGCGGGCACGTGCAGCCAGGTGTCGCGCGGAATGGAGACGAGCTGGGCGCTGGCGCCGCCCTTGGGGATGTGGGCCAGGATGATCGTGTCGCTGCGCGAGCCGCCGGTGTTCTCCGGGTCGCGGGAGTCGGAGCCGAGGACGAGCAGGTTCCGGGCGTCTTTCGCCTCGGGCGCCTTCGGCGGCCGGGCCTCGGCCGGCACCTCGGTGAACACGTCCACCCGCCCGACGTCCGATTCAACCGACTTGAGATAGACCACGCTACCGAGCGCGCCGCCGCCCACCACCGTCAATGCCACAAGCACGGTCAGCCAAATGATCTTCTTTCGAGCAGGGCCGTTCCACCCGCGAAGTGACCGGCTCTCCTGATCGGCGTCCGAAGTGGAATCGGGACTGACGTCGGGCCGAAGCGACATGACATCGACCGTAGCAGAAATGTGAAACCCGAAACAAGCGGCAGTCATCGATGGATTCGCGGCGACATTGTCGACCGATTGCAGGAGAATCGGCCGGCAGTCATCGCGGACGGCCGCGAAGGCCGCATACGCGGGGCTCAGCTCTCCCCGCAGTCCTCCCAGGAGCCGCGCACTTCACCGTCGGGGTCGGGCACCACGGCGCACCAGCGAGAGAGCACCGAGTCGCCGAGCATCAACGAATATCCCTGACTCGTCACCTCATCGAGGCTGTCCGCCCCACCGAAATAGGAGCGGGAATCCAACTCGCCGGGCCGGAGAGGGGCCTTGAAAGCGGCGAAGCCGTCGTCGAGGATCTCCACCCTGAGCCGCAGATCCGGGTTCGTGACCACAGATACGAGAGACCTGGGTCGCAGGGAGCCAGCCACCCGCGTGACGTTTTCCGGCGTCACCCTGAACCATCTGCTGCCGTAGACTCCGTGCGCCCAACGCTCGCACAGCAGCGTCAACTCGGCCTCCGCCGCCGCCGACCGCACCGCGTTCCAGAACTCCTCGTCAGCGGCGGCCCGCACCGGCCGCGAATCGTTCGGCGGTTCCGGCCGCACCCGACGCCACTCCACCTGGACCTGCCCCCCGGCGAGGTCAGTCAGGCTCCTGGCCGCCTCCTGCGTCATGGACAGGTGCATGGCGCCGTCCCACCCCGCGTCGACATGAAGCCCCTCGTCGCTCGACAACCGACAGTAGGGTCCGTGACCGTCGACCATGCCGACAATGAGGTCGATCGCCTTTCCCGGGTCCACCTTCACGCCGTTCCGCAGGCACGAATACCGATCGGGAAGGGGTTGGCTCACCAGCAACTCGTCGACCTCCAGGGAGTCGACCCTGTTCGCCACCATGACTTCCCGGAGAGTGTCCCGCAGTTGGGTGACGAAGGCACTCCACCCCGGCGCGTCGGAAAGCCCGCTCTGCACGGCCTCGTCGCGGGGACTCAGTACCAACTCGACGATCATTTCGCCACCCATGTGAGCCCCAGCACGTCGCCGGCCGACGACACGTTCAGGTCATATGTGCCGTCGCGGGCCGAGTCCTTGGTCGATTGAAAGGGCTCGCGGAAGTTGGCCCCCTTGAAGATGCCGCCTTTGTGCCCGGTCCGGTCCCAGGTGATATAGCGTGGCTCCCCGGAGGGAGCCTTCTTGTTCTCCCAGATGGGCGGTCCACCCGCCGACCGCTTGTTGGTCTTGGTATAGCCCAGGTACTTCGCGATGTCGTCGGACTGGTCACGACTGATCGGGTTGCAGTTTCCGGGCGCCAGCCCGAACGGATCAATCTCATGGCTCGGGTTGCTGACGTAGGCGTGCGGATCGAAGCCCGCTTCGAGGCCGAGCGGATCGGTCGAGAGGTACCGACCGATCTCCGGGCCGAAATGCCGGTGGAAGTTGTACGAGGCACCGGTTTCCGGATCGTGGAACTGGCCGGGAAAGCGCAGCGGACAGTCGGCACCCGTGGCGCTGACATGGGTCGGTATCCCCCAGATCGTGGTCCGCTGTTGCCAGGCGACCTCGCCGTCCGGGCTGACCAGCTCGGTCGGCGTACCGACCAGGTCGGTCACGATCGCGTAGAAGCGGCGGTCCACCTCGTCCTGGTCGGCCGAGGCGTCGGTCTGGCTGATCGGGGTGAACGTGCCGGGGGCGTACTCCCAGGTGCTGGTGCGGTCGCCGGTCGCGCCCCGGTGGGTCTGCTCGACCAGGCGGGGGCCATCCCAGGCGAAGTCGACCTGCTCGACCACGCCGCCGTCGGCGTCGAGGCGCTGCTTGGCGACCCGGCGGCCGAGCGCGTCGTACCGGTAGCGCCAGCGGGTGCCGTCCGGGGTGGTGACCGCGACCAGCCGGTCCTCGCTGTCCCAGGCGTAGCGCCAGGTCGACGGCTTGGTCGAGCGCTGTTTGACCTGCCGCAGGGTGACCCGGCCGGCGGCGTCGTACTCGTAGCGGACGTTGCCGGCCCGGCGGATCAGGGTGCCGGTGTACTCACGCTCGCCCCGGGCGACATCGCCGTCCTCGGCCGGGACGTCGGGCCAGGTGGCGTTGGCGATGTTGCCGGCCTCGTCGTAGGCGTACCGCTCGGTCCAGTCGGCGGCCCGCACGGCGGTGATCCGGCCGGTCCGGTCGAGCTCCAGCCGGCGCTCGCCGGTGAGCTGGTCCACGATGCCGACCAGGTAGCCGTCGGCGCGGTACCGGTAGGCGCGGTGGGCGACGAGTTCGGGCACCCCGGATGGACCACCGTGGCTCGCGGTGAGAACCTGGGAGAGCAGTCGGTGGTTGGCGTCCCAGCTCTGGGTCAGGGCGAGACTGCCGACCGCCCGCCGGGTCTCCCGGCCGGCCGCGTCGTGGGTGAAACCGACCGTCGCGCCGCCGGTGCGCAACGCCACCGGTCGGTGACCGGCGTCGTACTCCCAGGCGCTCTCCACCCCCGACGGGGTACGCCGGTGGGTCCGCCGGCCGAGCGGATCGTAGGACGAGGTGACCGCCTGCCCGTCCCGGATCTCGGCGCGCACCCGCCCCAGCGGATCGCGCTCGAACCGGAGGTCCACCTCCGGTGAGCTGGCGCGCAGCAGCCGACCCGTCGGGTCGTACCCGAAGGTGGTGGTGCCCTCGGTGGTGCGCTTCTCGACGATGTTGCCGGTGAGGTCGCGAACCAGGTCGATCCGGGAGCCGGCACCGTTGGTCCGGGCGACGACCTGACCGGCGGCATCATGGGTGTACGTCTGGACGCGGCCGTTGAAGTCGGTCTCGGCGGTCAACCGCCCGGCCGGGTCGTAGTCGTAGTGCCAGGTCAGCCCCTGCGGGTTGGTGACCGTGGTCAGGCGCAGCTCGGTGTCGTAGTCGAAGGTCAGCCGCGCGCCGTCCGGCCCGGTACGCGCCACCGGCAGGTCGAAGGCGCCGATCTCGCACTCGGTGGTCGCCCCGGTCTGGTCGGTGTGGGTGACCAGGTTGCCTTCCGGGTCGTAGGTCCACTCCTCGCTCGCCCCGTCCGGGGTGCGCCGCCAGGCGAGCCGTCCCTCGGCGGTCCAGCCGAGGTGGGTGACGCCGCCGACCGGGTCGGTGAGCGCGGTGACCCGGCCGGCGCGGTCGCGTCGGTAGCTGGTCACCGCGCCGGTCGGTTCGGTGAGCTGGCTGATCAGTCCGGCCGGGTCGGTGGTCACCCGCAGGGCGCCGCCGAGCGCGTCGGTCACCTCGGTGAGGTGCCCGGCCTCGTCGTAGGCGTAGCTGGTGGCGGCGCCGGTCGGATCGGTGACCATGGTCAGGTTGCCGCGCTCGTCGTACTCGCGCCGCCAGGCCGCACCGTCGACGTCGGTGACGACCACCGGCTGACGCAGCTCGTTGTACGTGGCGGTCGCCCGCGCACCGTCCGGGCGGGTGACCTCGACCAGGTTCCCGTCGTCATCGTAGGAGTAACGAGTGGTTCGCCCTAGAGCATCCGTTTCTGTCAGCTTCCGGTCGAACCGGTCCCAGGTGGCCGCCGAGGCGTTACCCAGCGGGTCGGTGAGCAGTTGGACCTGCCCACGTTCGTTCAGCTGGTAGACGGTGCGGTGGCCGAGTGAGTCGATGACGGTGGTCTGCTGCGCCGCCGGGTCGTAGTGCAGCCGGGCGGCCAGATATCCGCCGGACCCGTCGGCCGCGACGCATCGCCCCTGTTCGTCATAGGTGTAGCGGTACTCCTGCGTGTTGCGGTCCTGCCAGCGGGTGAACCGCCCCTCGTCGTCGTACGTGAACCGCAGTGGACGCCCCGACTCGTTCACCACCTCGGCGAGGTGGCCCTCCTCGTCGTAGCCGAACCGGACGAGCGTCCAGGCGTCGTCGGCGGGATCCGCGCCGAGCAGGCTCAGGGCCGCCACCCGGCCACGCAGGGTGTCCACCGCGATGCGGTATCCGCCGGTGTGCCGGATCTCCGTGATCTCGCCGGCCTGCCATTCCAGGTCGATCCGGTTGCCGTTGCGGTCGGTGACGGCGCACAACGGCAGCACCTGGACGGGTTGCCCGTCCCCCTCCGGCTCCGGGTGCTCAGCCACCGGCTGGAAGTGCAGGCTGTGGCCGGTCTCGGGCTGGTCGACGCGGTAGCCGTCGGGGGTCGGGGTGAGCGGCCAGCGTGGTCCCTCGGCCGGCATCGCCGGCTCTTCGGCAACGGTGGGCGACGGGTAGGTCAGGACCATCCCGTCCTCGCTGACGAAGCAGGCCCCGGCGTCGTCGACCTCGATGCGCTGGTCGAGGGTGGACGCCCAGGCCGGCCCGAACCACCGGCCGAGCCGATAGGACGACAGATGACTACGGCTCAGGACGACCGGGAGCAGGCCGGGCAGCTCGACGTCGGTCTGGGTGAGGACCACCTCGCCGCTGGCCACGTCGATCGGGTCACCGGCGCACTTGCGCGCCCCCATGGGAATGCTCGGACGGGGCAGGTTCCCGATCGCCGAGCGTGCCTTGCCCAGGCCCCTGCCCAGCGCCGGCAACCCTCGCTTGGCCAGGGCCAGCACCGGTTTGCCGAGCTTGAGGATCCTGCCGATGGGCAGGACGGTGAGCGCCGCGTCGATCAGCAGGTCGGTGAGACTGCCCTTGCCGGTGGCCGCGTAGAGCGAGGCGTCGATGACCAGGGCGGCGACGCCGGCCGCGATGGCGATCGGACCCATGATCGGCGCCAGCACCGGAATGAACGAGAGCAGTCCGGCGACCAGGGAGACGATCTTCAACGCGCCGGAGAGTTGTCGCAGCAGCTCCTGGTTGTCCCGGATGAAGTTGGTGGCCCGGCCCTTCAGGTCCCACCACTTCGGGTTCTCCTTGAACCGCAGGCCCTTGGCCTCGTTGACCACCCGGACGCAGTCCCGGACGGCGGTGGACAGCTCGGTGCGGAGCGCGGCGGCCTGGCCGACGCATTCGTCCCAGTCGCGCTGGGCCTGGGAGAGCGCCGCCCCGGCCGGCCCGCTGTCCGAGCGGTACGGGTCGGGCTCGGTGGTGGCCTTGTCCTCCGGCGGCCGGTCGGCCAGCTCCTGTTGGTGCCGTCGGTCGGCCTCCGCCGCGCGCTCCGTCCGGCCCCGGACACCCTGCAACGCCGCCCACAGGGCCGGAGCACGCTGCGCCAGCGGACGCATCCGGTCCTGCAACGAGGCCAGCTTGTCGGCGAAGGCGGTCAGGCCGGTGGAGACCCTGCCGAACGCGTCGCCGGTGATCCGCAGGTGCGCCGGCATCTGGGCGTTGAGCCCCTGCCGGAACAGGTCGCCCTCCGGCCCGACGAACTGACTGGTGTCCAGACCGGTGATCTGGCTGGCGGCCTGCGTCGCCGCCGACCCGAAACTGTGCCATGTGGTCGCCGACGAACGGATCGCCGACGGGTCGCCTTCCATCCTGAACAGATGCGCTGGAAACTCAGCCATCTCGCCCGGACCTTCCCCGCGTCCACGCCTGGATGCCAGTCACGCCAACCGGTGCTCACGCGGGTAGGGCCGCTCGTACGCCGCCCGTGGAGCGCCAGCGTGCTGAGGTGACGCGTCCGGATCTGGTCGGCGGCCGGACGCTTCCGCCGCATGGCGGGTCAGCCCTGCAGGGTGCCCCGCACCTGGCCGCGCATCTCCTGCACGGAGGTGGTGGTCTGCCCGAGGGCCTGCTTGACCGAGTCGAGGATCTGCTTGACGGTGTCCGCCGCAGTGTTCCACTGCGTCTGGATGCCGTTGTAGATCTCCATCTCGTCGCCCTCCCAGTTGGCCTTGACCCGGGTGACGAAGTTGGTCAGGTCGTCGAGACTCGCCTGGACCCCGTTGGCGACCGAGGCGATGTCGCCCTGCGCCGATCCGGCGGTCGACTCGTCGTAACTGAAGACGTCAGCCATGAACCCGTGACCCTTCCGTCAGGCCCGGAACTTGGCGCCATCCCAGTTGGCCGACCCCATGGTCGACTGCAACTGGCTGGTCTGCTCCGAGTGGTAGGTGTCGTACAGCTGCCCGGCGGAGCCGACCCGCCCCGTGATGTCGGTCAAGGCCTTGTTGAGGTCGGCCATCGCCGTGTTCCACCGCTGGGTGAGCTGGTCCCAACTCTGGAACGCCGACCCCTTCCAGACGGCGGGCAGCGGCTCGATCGCGCTGATGAAAGATCGCGCCTGACTGTTCAGCGCGGCGACCGAAGTGTCCAGATTGGAGGAATGCTGATTTACGGCATTGTCGGTGATCGAAAACTTCGCACCCATCGAAGCCTCCCGTGAGCCCGATCCGCGTTCATCCGAACATAGATGCTGGCCGAATCCCTGACCACCTCACTAGCGCATTTTTGACAGCAGTTGAGCAGTAATCTCGGAAATGATCTCCCGAGTGGCGTCGGCGAACTCGGGCCAGCGCAGCGCACCGGCGGTCCGCAGCGCCGGGTCGAACGGCAGCACATGGGTCGGCACACCACCGAACCCGCCGGCCGGTGGGACCACGGCGTCGACCGGCGGCCCGTCCCGGCGGACCAGCACCTGCACGCCGATCCGGTCGAGGGGCTCGCGCAGCAGCGGGGCGATCCAGGACCGGCAGTCGGCCAGCCGTCCGGGGCCGCGTTCGTCGTCGACCCCCACGAGCACCACCCGGTCGGCCCGGGTCAACACGGCCGGCACGACCGGATCGGAGGTCAACGGCGGGGTGTCGACCACCCGGACCGGGAACCACCGGCCGAGGGCGGCCGAGACGGCCCCGAACTCGGCTGCCGTGACCGGCGGCTCGGTGTCGTCCGGATCGCTGGCCAACAGCATCGCCCGCTCGGCCAGCGCCAGACGTTCCCGCAGCCACCCGTGGCCCACGACCGGCCGGCGGCCGGTGGTCTCGCCCCGCAGACCGAGACCGGTCAGCACCACCCGGGTGGACCCGCCGGGCCGCACCGCCAGCCGGGTGTGCAGGCCACCGCCATGGCCGGCGTCCACGGCGAGCACCCCGGCGCCCTGATGCCGGGCCAGCACCGTGGCCACCAGGGCCGCCACGGTCGAACGCCCGCTGCCCGGACCCGGCCCGACCACCGCGATCGTCGCCGGCCGGAGCCGGGCGGAGAGGATCGCCGCGCGGTGCCGCTCGGCCCGCACCAGGGCGGTGAGCCGGGGGTCGAGAGCACGCAGCATCATCCGCCCGACCTGTCGGACATCGGTCATCGGCGCTCCCACATAGACGAGAGTTGTTATCCTTGCTGCGCGACAGCTGGGGAGGTGCGAATGTCCTATGTTCAGTATCCCTATGCGACGCTAGTGGGCCTAGGTGGAAATCTCACCACCTTGGGAGAACAATTGGAGACCGACCACCGAGGCGTGGTCGACTGCGCCGGCCTGACCGTCGATCACTCCGAGATCCAGGATTCGATCTCCGATTTCCGCGACGAGTGGAAGACCAGCCTGCTGGAGTTGATGAACAACATCGGCGAATGGGGTGGACTCTCCAGCGCGATCGGCAAGATGGTCGCCGACTTCGACAACCAGGTCGCCACCGCGCTGCGTCCGAAGGGCCCGTAGGGCACGGCATGAGTGACGTCTCCATGCTCGACCCACTGCCCGCGCACGACCTGAAGCTCAACCCCCACGCGCCGCATCCGGGGTTCCCGTGGCGGATCGGGATCCCGTCGGACTGGGCGCTGCTCGACACCCATCCGGAGTCCTGGCAGCGCAACGCCGTCCGGCTGGTCGACGACCGGTTCCTCGGCCAGCGGCTGCGCGCGGCCGAGCGCCGGGCCGCGCTCGACTTCGTCGAACAGCTCGTCGCCGACTGTCAACGCGCCGGCACCTCGCTGAGCCTGGTCCAGTTGGGTCGGATGTCCACCGGCGCGGTCGGCAGTGCAGGGCTGCACCTGGGCTGGTTCGACTCCGCGCCCCAGCCCGCCGGCCTCGCCCTGGTCCGACAGATCCTGCCGCGCACCGGCACGGTGGAGGAGGTCGAGACCCCGATCGGGCCGGGGTTGCTGCACCGTGACGTCGCGTCCACGGTGCCGCCGGGCGGCCTGACCCGGGTGCGCTCGACGGTGCTGCAACTGTTCCTGCCGTTGCCCGGCACCACCTGGACGGCCGTGTTGAGCGCCGCGACGCCGCATCCGGAGCTGGAACAGGTCCTCAACGACGTGATCGTCGCGGTGGGCCGCAGCATCGCCCCGGCCGGTCCGGACGACGTGGCGCGCACCGGCGGGGCGGACACCGGTGGGGCGGACACCGGTGGGGCGGACACCGGCCGGACAGACAACGGCGGGACGGACACAAGCCGGACGGACACCGGCGGGACGGAGCCGGCCCCGGCCATGACTGAGCGACGGACCGGCCCGACCGCAGCCGACGGCCAGCACCGGCGCGACCATGGCTGACGGCCGGGACCGGGTGGTGGTCGAGGCGCACGCGCTGCGCACCGCCACCGCCAAGGCCGCGCTGCTGCACGGATCACGGCGCGGCCCGCGCGAGCTGCGCCGTCCCTACGCGGCGGTGATCGCGAGCCTGGTCGTCGGCGCGCTGTTGCTGGTGGCGGTCTGGGCGATCACCACGATCGGCGGGCTGCTCGCCGAACAACGCCGCAACCGGGCGCTGGAGCCGACCGCGCCGACCGCCACGGTCTCGCCGATGACGACCGACCCGCCGATCACCGCCAACCCGCTGAGGCCCGGTCCGTCGATCGCGCTCGGCCCGCCGGCCACGCCCGGCCCGTTGATCGCACTCGGCCCGTTGATCGCACTCGGCCCGCCGGTTGCGCGAATCGCCTGATCAGCGGATGCGGACAGCCATGGGCTCAACCGGCCGGCAGGCCGCCGAGGGCTCACCCCGGCCGGATTTCGGCCAGGGGCTCAGCCGGCCGCCCAGTCGAAGCCGCCGAAGACCGCGATCGCCAACGGCGCCAGGCTCACCACCGCGGCCACTTCGACGAGGTCGAAGAGCTGTCGCAACCGGGCGGCACCGACATCGTCCAGGCGCGGCCGGCCGGCCCAGAGCACCACCGCGGCCACCGCCAGGACGCCGACCACTGTCGACCATGCCGTGACCACCTCGTCGGCGTCGGCGAGCCGCACCGCGCCGATCACCAGCACGGTGGCCGTCACCACCGGCGGGACGAGCATGGGCAGCACCTGCCCCAGCCGGGTGAAGACCCGCGACCGCAGCGCGAACACCAGTCCCAGCACCCCACCGAGCAGCGCGCCGACACCGGCCGGCCCGGTCAGCAGCACCACGCAGGCGGCGGTGGCGGCCAGGGCGACGCCGACCACCGTGCCGGAGAGCACGGACTGACCACGGCGTACCGCCGCCACGACCAGGCGCCGGCCGACCCACTGGCTCTCCTCCTGCCGGCGCAGCAGGTCGACCAGGCCGGCGGAGCTGAGGGCGAACTGCGGCGCCACCCCCACCGCGAAGACGACCACGATCGCACCGACCGCTGCCGTCCGCTGCGGATCGAGCCCGGCGGCGAGCAGCGCGGTGCCGAGCCCGCCGAGCACCGCCACCGCGAGGCCGCCGGACGCTGCCCCGTACCACCGCTCGCCGGCCAGGGCGAGCAGGGTCGCGCCGATCCCGACGCCGAGGGCGGCGGCGGTGCGCCAGGCCGGCTCCGGCCAGCCGGCCGCCCGAGCCACCGCCACGCCGGCGACCAGCCAGGCCGGCACCGCCGAGGCGATCAGCAGCGTCCCACCGGTCGCGCCAAGCAGGCGGCCGGCCAACACCGACAGGGCCGCCACCGTGAACAGCATCGCCGCAGCGGCGGACGCGAGGACCGGCGTGGTGGTGAGCGCGTACGTCAACGTCAGCACCGCCACCCCGGCCAACCCGGCGCAGCCCGTCATCCGGACGGTGTCCCGCCACTCGCTGCCGTCGTCGTCCAGGGTGGCCTGCACCTCGTCCACCACGTCGTCGACGAGCGGTGGCAGCGGCGCCTGCTCGGGCGGCGTCAGATAGAGCGTGTCGGCATCGATGATCCCGGCCTCGTCGAGCGACCGGAGCGGATCCAGCCCGCCCGCGCCCACCGTGGACAGCTTCCAGCGGCCGGCCGCCTCGGGGGCGAGCGAGAGCAGCTCGCACACCTGCGGCACGAACTCCAGCAGCGGGCGGGCCGCCGGCAGGCTGACGTCGAGGCTGCGTCCGCCGGCCACCACTGTCACCCGGGTGAATCGGGTTGCCATGACCCTCCGTCCCCGCACGGTCGGCTCAGTGTGTCGACCGGTACTACTCTAGGCAGTCGGAGCACTACCGGTCACCTGGCCGAGGCGCTGATCGGCCCGGCCCGGGAGGGGTCGCGATGACGCAACGGGTGATCCACCGACCGGCCCGGGTCCTGCCACCGGAGCCGGAGCCGACCGCGCTCGACGTGGTCTCGCCACCGGCGATGCCCGACGGTGGCGGCGGGTTCGCCGGCGTCATGCAGGTCTTCCTCCCGATCATGGGTGGCACCGGCATGTTGCTCATGATGATGGCCAACCAGAACCCGATCATGATGATCGCCGGGCTCGGCATGCTGATCGCCACGGTGTTCGGGGGGATCGCCGCCTTAGTCACCCAACGCACCGGCGCGGCCCGCCGGTTCGCCCGGCAACGGCAGCGGTACCTGGAGTACATCGACGGCGTACGCGACCAGATCCGGGCGGACGCGGCGACCCAGCGGGCCGCCGCCCGGCATCGGCACCCCGCCCCGGAGGTGCTGCCCGATCTGCTCCGCGACCCGCACCGGCGGTGGGAACGGCGGCTGACCGACCCGGACTTCCTGGTGCTGCGGGTCGGGCAGGGGCAGGACCGCCTCCGGCGTCGGATCACCCTCGCCGCCGACGAACACAACCCGCTGGTCGAGCTGGACCCGCTCACCCTCGCCGCCGCCAGGCTGGTGGTCGACCGGGACCGGCTGCTCGACGGCATGCCGGTCGCGGTGCCGGTCACCGGCGTGGTCTCGGTGGTCGGGAGCCCGGCCGCCACCCGCAACCTGGTCCGGGCGTTGGTGGCGCAGCTCGTCACCCTGCACGCCCCGGACGACGTACGCCTGGCCTGGTTGCTCGGCGGCACCGCCGGGCCGGAGTTCGACTGGCTCAAGTGGCTGCCGCACTGCCTGCACCCGAGCGAGTACGACGGCCCGGCCCCGCAGCGGCTGGTCGCCGCAGAGCCGGCAGCCCTGGCGTCGTTGCTCGCCGCCGAGCTGTCCCGCCGCGTCGGTGAGGTCAACCGGGCCCGCCGCCTCGGCAATCCGCAACACCGGTTCCGGGGCGGTCGGCTGGTCGTGGTGGTCGACCAGATCTCCGCCGGACGGGCCGACCCGCTCGGCCACCTCGATGCCGGCCTGCACCCCGCCGACCTGGGCATGGCGGTGGTGGTACTGGTCGAGGACCAGCAGTTCGAGCCGTCCGACGTGGACGTCCGGGTGCGCTGCGAGGGCGACGGGGTCACCGTGCAGGACCTGCGGAAGGTCACCGACAGCAGGGCCGAGGAGATCCTGGCCCGGCGGGAGCGGTCGCGCGGCGCGCCGGCCGGCACGGTGGACCGGCTCGACCTGCCGGAGATGGAGCTGCTGGCCCGGCGGGTGTCGCCGCTGCGGCTGGTCGCCGACACGACGAACGACACCCCGCTGGAGGCCACCGTCGACCTGCGGGGCCTGCTCGGCATCGTCGACGAGGCGAGCTACGACGTGTCCGCGCTGTGGGCGCCCCGGCTGCTGCCGGACTTCCTCAGGGTGCCGTTCGGGGTGGGCCCGGACGGCAACCCGGCGTACCTGGACATCAAAGAGGCCGCGCTGGGCGGCATGGGTCCGCACGGGCTCTGCGTCGGGGCGACCGGCTCGGGGAAGTCCGAGGTGTTGCGGACGCTGGTGCTCACCCTGACGATGACCCACCCGCCCGAACGGCTGAGCCTGGTGCTGGTCGACTACAAGGGCGGGGCCACCTTCGCCGGGCTGGAGCACCTGCCGCACACCTCGGCGATGATCTCGAACCTCTCCGACGACGCCGGGCTGGTGGACCGGTTGCACGACGCGATCCAGGGCGAGATGAAGCGCCGGCAACAGATCCTGCTCGACGCCGGACAACTGGCCAACATCACCGAGTACAACCGGCGGCGCGACGCGGGCCGACCGCTGCCGCCGCTGCCGAACCTGATGGTGATCATCGACGAGTTCAGCGAGTTGCTGACCGCCAAGCCGGACTTCATCGAGCTGTTCATCGCCATCGGCCGGATCGGGCGGTCGATCGGGATCCACCAGTTGCTCGCCTCGCAACGGCTGGAGGAGGGTCGGCTGCGCGGGCTGGAGTCGTTCCTGTCCTACCGGCTGGGGCTGCGCACCTTCAACGAGCAGGAGAGCCGGACCGTGCTGGGGGTGCCCGACGCGTACCGGCTGCCGTCGCTGCCCGGTTCGGGCTATCTGAAGGTCGACACCACGGTCTTCGAGCGGTTCAAGGCGGCGTACGTCTCCGACACGTACCGGCCGCCGGCGGGCGAGGAGGTGGTGGACGCCGCACCCGACCCGGTGGTCTTCCTGATGTACAACGTGGCCCGGCACCTGCCGAAACCGTTGACCACCGACGAGCCGCAGCCGGACGACGAGAGGGTGACCGCACCGAGCACCCTGGACGTGGTGGTCGACCGACTGCGCGAACACGGGCGGCAGGCGCACCGGATCTGGCTGCCGCCGCTGCCCGCCGCGCTGCCGCTGGACGCCGTCACCGGCCCGCTGGCGGTCGATCCGGCGTACGGCCTGGTGGCCCCCGTGGAACGGCGCGGACGACTACGGATCCCGGTCGGTCTGCTCGACCGGCCCACCGAACAGAAGCAGGAGCCGTTCGTGCTGGACCTCTCCGGCAGCGGCGGGCACGTCTGCGTGCTCGGTGCGCCGCAGACCGGCAAGTCGACGTTGCTGCGCAGCCTGGTGGCCGGCGCCGCGCTGACCCACACCCCGCAGGACATCGCGTTCTACTGCGTCGACCTGGGCGGTGGGGCGCTGAACGCGCTGGCCGGGCTGCCACACGTCGGCGGGGTGGCCGGCCGGCTGGACCCGGACCGGATCCGCCGGACGGTCTCCGAGGTCAGCATGCTGATGGCCGAGCGGGAAGAGCTCTTCGCCGCGCGTGGGATCGACTCGATCGACACCATGCGGCGAATGCACCGGGAGGGGCGGTTGCCCGAGTTGCCGGCCGCCGACGTCGTACTCGTGATCGACAACTATCCGGTGCTGAAGACCGAGTTCGAGGATCTGGCCGACCTCGTGCAGGACATCGGCGCACGGGGGCTCGGCTATGCCGTACACCTGGTGTTGACCGCCGGGCGCTGGGCGGACCTGCGGATGCAGCTCCAGGCGGTGATCGGCTCGAAGATCGAATTCCGGTTGAACGACCCGCTGGACTCGACGATCAAACGGCAGGCGGCCGAGAACCTGCGGGCCGACACCCCGGGCCGCTGCCTGACCCAGGACGCCCTGTCGGCGCACGTCGCGCTACCGCGCATCGACGGCAGCGGCGACGTCAGCACGCTGCCGAAGGGCCTGGACGATCTGGTGTCCCGGGTGGCGACGGCCTGGACCGGGCCGACCGCCCCGGCCATCCGGATGCTGCCCACCATGATCGGATACGCCGAAGTGGCCACCGGGATGCCGCACGACGGGCGGGTCCGGCTCGGGCTCGACGAGGCCGAGCTGCGCCCCACCATGCTCGATCTCTTCGGCACCGACCAGCACCTGCTCGTCTTCGGCGACGCGGCCAGCGGCAAGACCTCGCTGCTGCGGCTCCTGGTACGGGATCTGACCGCGCAGTTCACCGATGACCAGGTGGTCTTCGCGGTCATCGACCTACGGCGAACGATGCTGGACGTGGTACCCGAGCCGTATCGCGGCGCGTATGCGGGCACCGCGAGCGCCGCTCAGGGGTTGGTGCAGGGCGTCGCCGGCGAGGTTCGCCGGCGGTTGCCCCCGGACACGCTGACCGTCGAGCAGTTGCGCGCCCGCTCGTGGTGGGCCGGGCCGGAGATCGTGGTGCTGTGCGACGACTACGACCTGCTTCCCGGTGCCGGGGCCGGGCCGCTGGCGCCGTTCCTGGACTTCCTGCCGCAGTCCCGCGACCTCGGCTTCCACCTGGTGGTGGCGCGGCGCAGCGGGGGCGCCGGCCGAGCGGTCCACGAGCCGGTGCCGCAGCGGATGAAGGAGGTCGGCTGCACGGGCCTGCTGCTCTCGGGTGAGCGGCAGGAGGGCCAGCTCTGGCCGCAGACCCATCTTTCCGTCCAACCTCCGGGTCGAGGGCGGCTGGTGCGTCGCGGTCGTCGCCCGACGCTCGTGCAGCTGGCGTACGTCGAGTAAGCCTGAACGGCCGCTTCAGCGACCCCGCGACGCGGAAATCCCGCTGACCTAAGCCGCCTCCACCGTCTGACGGAGCTAGGTCCGGTCGGTGGCTACCAGCCGCAGGGTGTCCTCCAGGTACTGGCGGCCGGCGGTGAGCCGGGGATGCGGATCACCGTCGCCGCAGTACTCCACACAGATCTCCGTCACCGCCGGTATCCGGGCCAGCCGCGCCAGCCACCGGTAGTTGTCGACGACTCCGGCGGCGGCGTCGACGGTGAAATCGGTGGCACCGTCCCGGATCAGGCAGTTCTTCAGGTGGAAGTAGGCCACCCGGCCGGCCACCAGGTCGATCACCGCCGGGTCGCGGTCGTCGGCACCGATCGCGGCGGCGTTGGCGGGATCGAGGGTGACGACCAGGTTGTCATGGTGGGCGAGATCGAGGAGGCGGGCGGTGCTGGCCACCGTGTCGTGGACCGTGTTGGGATGCACCTCCACCGCCACGCGTACGTCCCGCTCGGCCGCGTACGTGGCCACCCGCCGGTAACAGTCGGCGACCCACTGCAGCTGCACGTCGGACGCCAACGCGCTGCCGTTGCCCGCCCAGTCACGGTCCCAGTCCTGCCCGTCGCGCACCAACCAACCGCCCGCGCCGTTGACGAGGGTGATGCCGTTGGCGGCGCACGCGTCGACGACCAGACACGCCTTCTCCACCCACATGTCACGTTCCGCCTCGTCAGCGGCGGTGAAGACCGCCCAGTAGTCGGCGCAGAACACCTCCACGCCGTACCGGCGACCGGTCCGCACGGCGGCGGCGATGCCGTTGCGGACGTTGTCGGCATCGAACTCCGGGTCGAAGTGCCACGAGGACAGCTCGATCGCCGGCCACGCGTCGGCGGCGGCGACCCGCAGCACGTGCTCCAGGGGGTAGTCGCGCAGTGCGTAACTGTGCAGTACCGGACGCACGCCACTCACCTGGCCTCGGCCAGCGGCGCGCCGCCGGACAGCCGGACAGCGGCGGCACCCGCCCCGGCGGCAGCGGTGTCCGCGATCGCGTACAGGATCTCCAGGTCACGCAGCCCACGCTCCAGGCCCACCTCGCCGGGCACCGGCTCGCCGGCCGCACACCGGGCGAGCAGCTCGTACTGGCTGCGGTACGGGTCGGTCGGCACCAACCGGGCGGCCGGGTGCCAACCCGAGGCGTCGCACATCTGCAACGCGCCGGTGCCGTCCATCTGCCAGGCCCCCGTGACCTGGATGATGCCGGCGTCGCCGACCACGGTGTAGCTCGCCACCTCGGCGGAGGCGGGCTGCTCGTGGAAGGTGGCCGCGGTCTCGAAGTGCAGGTACCGGCGGTCGTCGAACCAGAGCGTGGCCTGCGCGTAGAGATCCGTCCGGGTCGGGTCGCCCACCGGCCAGGCGGCGGCCTGGCAGCGCACCGGGTCGGCACCGAAGATGTCGATCGCGGTGAGCACCGGGTAGATGCCGAGGTCGGCCAGGCAGCCCAGGCCGCTCTCGGCCGGCCTGCTGCGCCAGTCGTCCTTACGCCATCCGAGGCGGGCCGCGACCATCGCCTGCGGGGTGCCGATGGCGCCCGAAGCCACCAGGCGGCGTGCCTCCCGGTTGTAGATGTTGTGTTTCGACATGTACCCGACGATCGCGGGAGCTGTGGCGGTCGCCGCGGCGGCCACGATGTTCCGTCCGGACGCGACGGTGTGCGCCAGCGGCTTGTCCACCACGATGGCGAGGCCGCGTTCCAGGGCACCGATGGCGAAGCGCTCATGAAGATGGTTGGGCGTGGCCACGTGTACCGCGTCCATGGCGACGGCGAAGAAGGCATCCTCCTCGGTGGTGAAGAGGGTGTCCGGACTCTCCCGGCGTGCCATCTCGAGGGCCTGCGGGTCCGGGTCCAGCACTGCGACGAGGCAGCCGCCGGGCATGTCGCGCAGGGCCGGGATCAGCGAGTGCCGAGTGAGGAAGCCGGCTCCGACGATACCGACGCGGTAGCTCATGGCGTACTCCGATCAGAAGGTGGGGCGACCGCCGGCTGCCGGGCGCCATAGAGGAAGAACGGCCCGTGGTCGAGGCTGCCCACGACGTTGCCGGCCAGATGGCCGATCAGGGCGTCCATGCCGTCGCGTAGGCCGGCCCAGTCCCGGTCGGCCAGCGGCGGGAGATCCGGACGTGGCCGACGCCGCGCCGCGTCGGCGTCCGCGCGCCAGCGTCGTACCACCCGGCCGAGAGCGTGGGTGCCGGCCCGCACCCGGTCGGCGTCCACGCTGAACATCGCCTCCGCCACCTCCCGCTCCGCGGTGATCGCGCGCAGCATGCGGTAGCCCAGGCGCAGTTCGGCCGGGTTGATGAGGAACCCGGCGTACGGGCCCCAGTCGCCGCACCGTTGCTCCTCCCACCCGGTGCCGCGCCAGACGAGCGCGTTGACCCCGGAGCCGATCGCGCCGGCCTCGGCCAGGGCACGGGCCAGCCAGGCATGGTCGTACCCCCAGGCGAACTGCTGGGCCCGGGTCGCGCCGGGGGTCTTGCGCGCCTCGTCGACGACCTCGGCGGCCGGCACCGCCCACAGCTCACCGAGGTGCGACAGCACCGCCATCGCGAGCATGTCCTCGGTACTGCCGTAGGGGGTGCCCTCGAAGAACAGCGGCCCACGGTGGCGGACCCACCACAGCACCGGGTCCTGCCGGACCAGCAGCCCGACCGTGCGTCCGGTGATCAGGCTGCCGTGGGAGGTGACCGACAGCAGGTCGTATCCGTCGCCGTTGAGCGCGCCGGGCAGCCGCCGCGACCCGATGGCGGGGACCGGTCCGGCCGACCCGGGCCAGCCGTGGGTCGGCACCGCCTGGCCGCCCGGTCGGGGCCTGCGCCAGCTGTCGAGGTCCGGCACGGGAACGACTCGGGGACACGCGGCGATGGCGCGCGGGTTCGCGTCCAGGACGGCCTGTAGCCGGACCAGCGAGTCGGGTGCCAACGCGGTGTCGTCGTCCAGGAAGAGCAGCGACCGGCGGCGCAGCGCCGCCCCCTCCGGGTGGGCGAGGAACGCCAGCCCCGCGTTGCGCGCCTGCGCCGCGGTGTAGCGCGTGCCGGGCAGCCGCGGCGCGGCCACGATCCGGTACTCGCGGCCGGTGCCCCGCAGCAGCTCGCCGACGATCCGGGCGTCCGGCGTCGACAGCCCGTTGTCGACGACCAGCAGGACGGCGGCCGGCGCGGTGGCGAGTACGGTGGACAGACACAGCGACAGGCTGTCGGTGCGCCCGCCGCCAGGCGGGCTGTAGGTGGGAATGAGCACCGTCACGCCGGAAGCCGAAGCGTCGCCGTCGAACGACTGCGGCACCCCGGGTTCCGCGCCCGGCGCGAGCTGAGCGAGGTACTCCGACGCGGTCACGTGCGTCGGCGTGACACTCGGCATCGGTGTGGTCGTCAGCATCGCCGTCACCCGCCCTCACTGGTAACGGCTGACGAAGCCGCGCCGCTGGAACACCCGCAGCGAGAACGTCGCGAACGCCAGCGCCGCCGCCATCAACGCCACGGTGGCCAGGGCGGCCACCCCGATCTCGCCCCAGGGCGACGGGTCGCCGGTCGCGACGGCGCGGGCCGCGCTGAAGGTGTACGTCGTCGGCAGCACCGCCGAGATCGGCCGGATCGCCTCCGGCAACACCGACACCGGGTAGAACGCGCCGGACAGCGGCAGCACGATGAACAGCAGCGTGAAGGCGAGCGTCTCGGTCCCCGAGCCGAGGAACATCACCACACCCATCACGATCATCGCGATCGCCCAGCCGGTGAGCAGCAACAGCGCCATCACCGGCACGATGGCGGCGCCCGATTCGGTGAGGTCGAAGCGGAACAGCAGCGCCGCCGCCACGGACACCGCGGCGATACCCACGCCGACGCGGATCAGTCCCTGCAGGGCCGCGCCGGCCACCCACTCGACCGGCCGCAGCGGCGTGGTGAGCAGGCTCGGCAACTGGCGGGCGTAGATCTCCTCGAAGAAGCTGGCCGAGACGGCGATCTGGGACTGGTACACCACGTGCCACATGACGATGCCGGCCACCACGGACAGCGCGGTACGGCTCGCGGCGTCACCCCCGGCCTGGCGCACGTACATCGCAATCGAGCCGTACAGGAGCATGTCGAAGACCGGCCAGACCCCGATCTCGAGGAACCGGTGCGGGCTGCGCCGGGTCACGTACCAGTGCCGGACCACCACGGCGGCGATCCGCCGCAGCGCGCCGCCCGCCGTCTCGGCCGTCGCGTCGGTGCTCATGAGGCCGCTCCCGCGTTGGTGGCCTTCTCGCTCGCGGTGGCCTCCTGTAGCCGCAGGTACACGTCCTCCAGGCTGGTCTGCCCGAGCTGGGCGGCGATCGCCTCCAACGGCCCGTCGACAAGCACCCGGCCGGCGGCCAGGAAGATCACCCGCTGCGCCAGCCGCTCCACCTCGACCATGTTGTGGCTGGTGATCAACAGGGCGGTGCCCTGTTGACGGCACAGGCCGAGCAGGCCGTTGCGCACCCGCAGTGCGACGTCGGGGTCGAGCGAGGCGGTGGGCTCGTCGAGCACCAGCAACGCGGGGGCGTGCATGGTCGCCTTGACCACACCGATCACGGTGCGTTGCCCGCTGGAGAGGTCGGCGCCCCACCGGTTCGCCAGACCATCCACGTCGAACTGGCGAAGCCCCGCCCGGGCCTGCTCGCGCGGGCTCGCGGAGCCGTACAGCCGGGCGTACAGCGTCAGGAACTCCAGGACCCGCAGGTGCGGTGGGAGCGGCAGGTAGCCGGAGGCGAACCCCACCCTGGCCAGTGCGGAGCGGCGGGCCCGGCGGCTGCGCTGACCCAGCAACTCCACCGATCCGCCGTCCGGCTGGACGGCGCCCAGGCAGCTCATCAGCGTGGTGGTCTTGCCGGCGCCGTTGGGCCCGACGAGGGCGACCCGCTCGCCGGCGGCGACGCTGAGGTCCACCCCGTCGACGGCGGTCACCTGCCGGAACCGTTTACGAAGGCCGCGCACCCGCAACACCATGTCGTCAGTCATCCATCGCCTCCTCGTCCCGTGCCGTCCACAGCAGCTCACGCACCACCGCGAGGGTCGGCGCGCACGCGTCGGCCACGGCGAGCTGCGCTGGCGTATGCGTCGTGGTGACCGCGAACACCGTGCATCCGGCGTCCTTGGCCGCCCGTACGCCGTCAGGCGCGTCCTCGACCACGACGCAGTGCTCCGGGGCGACGCCCAGCCGCCGGGCCGCGTGGAGGTAGCCCTCGGGAGAGGGCTTGCCGTCCTGGACGTCCTCGTCGTACACGGCGACTGCGGGCAGCGGGAGTCCGGCCGCGCGGAAGCACTCGCCCACGAACCATCGGCTGCCGGAGGTCACGATGGCCCACGGCAGGTGCCGGCAGGCCCGCAACAGCGGCGCGGCACCCGGCACCGGACGCACCTCGACCATCCGTTGCCGGGTGAGGGCGTCCAGCGCCTGCCGTTCGACCGTGGGATCGAGGTGCGGGGTGACCTCGGCCAGCACATCGGCCGTGCGGCGGCCGGCCGTGCGGGCCAGCACCCGCTGCGGATCCAGCCCGTGGCCGACCGCCCAGCAGCTCCACACCTGCCGGAACAGGTCGCCGGTGTCGAGCAGCACGCCGTCGACGTCGAAGAGCACCGCGGCGGGAGCGCGCACCTCAGTCACCTCCCGTGAGCGCTGCGGGGACGTCGGCCCCCGCGGCAGCGGCCAACGGCACCAGCAGGCTGCGCTCCGGCAGCGACCGGTGGGTGGCTGCGGCGATCTCGCGCAGCGTCCGGGCGACGACGCGGACCGGCGGGGAGGCACCGGCCTCGGCGTCGGCACCGCGCGTGACGATCAGCACCGCGACGGTCGGATCGGCGTACACCGCCTGGAAGGAGTGGTGGTTCCAGGCACTGCCCTCGTGTACCTCACACCGGCGTCCGGTGGCTGCGGCGAACCGTCCGGCGGGCGCAAGGCTCCGCTCGGCGTCCGACCAGTACCCGACGACGTGCAGCCGCGTCAGGTCCGGTCGGCGCGCCAGCCAGGTCGCGGCGGCGTCGGGCAGGTCGGCGGCGGCGACCGGCCGGCGGGGCGGGGCGTCGGCGTCGGCGTGCGCCAGGCGCTCCTTGTAGGCGCGCACGTTCGCGTGGTCGACGACGTCGAGGCCCGCGCGCAGGCCGACGCAGGCCACGAACACCCCGGCCGCGTAGAGCCCGTCGAACAGCGCGGGCAGGTCACGGCGCAGACCACCGAGGTCGAGGACGGCGTCGGGCGGGCCCGCGTCGACGTCGTCGGGTGCCACCTCGACCACGGACCGGCACTCCACGGTGGGGCGGAAGCCACCGGACTTCCCGCCGAGCAGCTGCCGGCCGAGCTGGAGCAGCCAGCGCCGCAGTCCCGGCCCACCCCAGGCCGGCACGACGATCCGGATCCGCGGATCGCCCTTTGTCGGCACCGTGACGGCACGCCGGGCCGCCGTGCTGCCGATCCGGTGACAGCGGGCCAGAAAACGTGGGTACGCCTCGGCGAGCGCAGCGTCGTCGACGACGGCGGCAGCGGTCAGGAACGCGGTGGACAGCGGAGCACCCAGCATCGCCACCTGGTCGGGGCCGCCGCGCGGGGACAGCGCGAACGCCTCCGGCGGTGCCCCTTCGTCGCGCAACCAGACGAGCCGGCCGCCACCGCGCGGTGGTACCGCCTCGGCCAGCAGCCGGGTCTCCAGCGTCGCCCCGGAGCCGGACACCGCGAGGACCCCGCGCGGCGCCTCGGCGCGCGTGGCCAGGACGTGCGCGATCGCGGCAGGGTCGAGACTGTCCAGCGGGGTCAGGACGGAACATCCGCCGGTCGTCTCGATCAGCGCCTGCGCGGCGAAACACCAGCCGCCGGTGCTCAACATCACCACCCGTGCCCCGACCGGCACGCCGAGAGCGGCCCGGACGGCGGCGACGCTGCGGCTGACCGTGCGCCACGGCGGCGGCGAGGCCCAGCCCAGCCGTGGCGAGCCGGCGACCGTGCAGCGCTCGGCCACGGCCCGCGCCGGGCCCGCGCGGGAGCCCGCCGCGGCGGCGAGCACCGCGGACCAGAGAGCGTCGGCGTCGAGCCCGGCGAGGCCGGTCGTGTCGCTGCGCGCTGGCCCGTCCGCGCGCGGACGCCCGGTCATGACGGCGCTTTCAGGCGGGGCAGCGCGGAACCGTCGACCGCGCGGACCGACCGGCCGGGCAGCGTCAGGTCGACCACCACCCGCAGCGTCGGATCACCGTTCACCCGACCGGTGGACGCCAGGCCGGCGAGGACCGCCGGCGCGGCGTCGAGCGACACCACGTGGCTGACCAGCGGGCCGAGCCGCAGCCCAGCCGGGCCTGCGCACAGGTCGAGCGCCTCCTGGTACTCGTCGGCCGAAGCTCCCCGCGACCCGAGCAACGTGCCGGTGCGGCCGGCCGGCAGTCGCACCGTCCGCCGTTGTCCGCACCGGATCGGGTGGGTCGGCACCGCGTCGCCGCCGGGCAGGCGCACGGTGTCCCCGGGCAGGAAACCCCCGAACAGGTGGACGGTGGCGTCGTCGGCCAACGCGGGCCAGAGGTCCGCCAGGATGTCGGGCCCGGCGCCGGAGACGCACACCACGACCGCGTCGACGCCAGCGCCGCCGGTGGCATCGCGCACGGCGGCGGCCAGTCCGGCGGAGACCGGCAGGCAGTCCTCGGCGGGCAACACCCCCCGGTCCACCGCCAGACGCAACCGATCGCCGCCGCGATTGGCCAGGAGCACACGCTCCGCTCCCCACTGGCGGGCGAGCAGCACGTGCAGCAGGCCGGAGATTCCGCCGCCGATCACCAGTATCCGCCCGCCCCGGCCGGCGTCGCGGGCCAGCCGCAGGGAGCGCACCGCGCACGCGAGCGGCTCCAGCAGCACCCACTCGGCCCGGCCCTCATCCGGCAGCCGCACCGCCTGGCCCCGCTCGGCGAGGGCGCCGTCCCAGACCGCGAGCTCGCGCAGCACCCCGGGCTGGTTGTGGCCGATCTTGTCGTGGTCGTCGTGGGGGTGGTTCGGGTTGACCCCGATCACCTGGCCGGGAACGACGGCGCGCACGGCCGCCCCGACCTCGACGACCTGGGCGACGCACTCGTGGCCGAGCACACCGGGTTCGCAACCGCGATCGCCGCGCAACATCTGCAGGTCGGTGCCACAGATGCCGGCGAATGCGACGCGTGCCAGGAACTGCTCGCGGCCGCAGCGCGGCCGGGAACGCGAGCGCACCGTGGTGGTCGACTCGCCCACCGGCTTGTGGAGCTCGCGGTACTGGTGGCGGCGGGCGGCCAGGAACTCCGCCATCCCGAGGAGGCTGTCGTCGTCGTCGTACGACGGGCGCACCAACACGTCCAGGTCGCCTGCGGTCCATCCGGTGAACCAGCCGCCCTGCGGCAGCAGTTCGTCCAGGTTGGCGCGCAGCGCGGCGTACCACGGCGCGCCGACGCCGTTGGCGAACCCGCCCATGACCACGAATCGCCGCAGCCCGAGCAGCGCCGACATGTGCAGCAACTGCGCGGCGAGCGGCCGGGTGGACACCCGGAGCACTTCGGCGGTGAACTCGTCGCCGGCACCGGCGACGAGGGCGAGTTCGCGGCTGGTCAGGCGTTCCGGCACGCCTGCGGCGAGCGCGGACAGCTTCGAATCGCGCCAGCGCTGCGGCTGCGCCGCGGCGAGCAGCGCCACGAGCCGCATGGTGGCCGGCCCCGACACGTACGAGCAGAGGTCGCTGGTGTTGCCACACTCGCACCACGGCGTGCCGGCCTCGACGAGTTCGGTCGGCGGGTCGACCCGGACGTGGCCGACCTCGCCGCCCAGCCCATCGTCGTCGAGGAGCAGCTTGCGGTCGAACGGCAGGGCGTCGTCGAAGACCTTGACCGCGACGCCGGTGCTGACCGTGACCAGGCCGAACCGGCCCAGCGACCGGTACCGCCAGGCCGCGGCGGCGATGTCGTTCGCCACCGTGATGCTGGCCCACGGCAGCCGGGCCGCCATCGCCGCGGCGAGGTCGAAGCCCTCGCTCGGCTCGTGCCACAGCATCGATGCGTTGCGGATCCGGCCCGCGGCGTCGACGGTGGCACCCACCGCGAGTCCGACCTCGTGCCCCTGCCCCGGGGCCTCGAACCGTACGCGTGCGACGGCGTCGGCGATCTGGTCCAGGTGCTCCGTACGGATCGAGCCGCCCCGAGCCGGCTTCGGGGTGGCGATTCGCACCGCGCCGGGCAGCCGACGCCCGTTGGCGAAGACCCCGATCCGCGTGGTGGTGCCACCCATGTCGACACAGATCACCGCAGCATCGGTCAGCGACGTCACGCTGTCCCTCCTTCGCCCAGGTTCGTCACCGCGCAGGCTCCTGCGCGCGGGCTGCGAGTTCCGTGCAGGCATCCGCGACCAGGTGGGCACTGATCTCGTCGATCGAGTCGATGAAGTCACCGACGCCGATGCGACGCGGCACCACGAGGTGCAGCCACCCGGCCTTGTGCGGTACCACCTCCCCGTGCAGCCGACGCCACAGCGCGGCCGGGTCGCACACCGGGCTCCACACCGCAAGGCCGGTCCGGCGGAGCAGCGACAGCAGCCGTTCGAGGTCGTCGTGGCCCAGGTACCCGGTCCGGAAGGCCAGGTACGACGAGAGCGCCATGCCGATCGCGACAGCCTCACCGTGGCGCAGCCGGTAACCGGACATCGACTCCAGGGCATGACCGAACTCGTGACCGAAGTCGGGCAGCCGGCGCAGGTCCTCCTCCCACGGGTTGGCGGCGAGCTGACGGAGCATCGCCTGGGTCGCGCGGTCGAGGATCTCCCGCACCTGCGGGGTGTCGCGGGCCGTCAGCACGTCGGCGTGGTGCTGCTCGACCAGAGCGAACAGCTCGGCGTCACAGACGACCGCTATCTTGATCACTTCGGCGAGCCCGCAGCGCAGCTCCGCCGGTGCCAGGGTGCGCAGGAACGCCACGTCGCGCAGGCAGGCGAGCGGCGGATGGTACGCGCCGAGCAGGTTCTTGTGCCCGTTGAGGTTGACGCCCACCTTGAGGCCGACACCGGCGTCGACCATGCCGACAAGTGTGGTGGGCACCCGGATGTACGGGGTGTCGCCCCGGTAGAGGTAGGCGGCATACCCGACGCTGTCCATCAGAGTGCCACCGCCGACCACCAGCAGCCGGTCGTCCGCGCCCAGTCCGAGCCCTTCGGCGACCCGCAGCACTTCGGCCACCTGGGTCAGGTTCTTGGTGTGCTCGGTCGCGACGACCGGCAGCACGGTGAATCGGGCGAGGTACCCCCGGTCCCGACACCCGGACAGCAGCCGTTGCACCCTGTCGACCTGGTCCGGCGCGTACGGGTCGACCACCGCCAGCACCTGGCAGCGCTCGGGCAGCAGGTCGGTGAGGGCGGCGGTGTGCGGGGCGAGCACGTCGTCGGTGAAGCGCAGGGGAAAGCTGGTCGGCACCTCGACCCGGAGTCGGGTGCCCATGGTCATCCCGGCACCCCCACGCGGTACCCCCGCCACCGCCGTGCCCTCGGGACCGGACACACCGTCCGGAGCACCGATCTTCGGCGGCCTCGTCCCACCGAAGACCTCCGTCCGGCCGCTGAGTATCCGCGCCAGGGTGGTCCGGTCCACCGTCACCGTCTCGCCGCCACCATCCGTGGCGGGCAGCGTCAACGTGACCGGGCCGTCGCCGGATCCGGCGTAGGCGGCCCAGCGCCGCGCCGCCGAGGCGTCCGCCGCCGCGGCGACGGCGTGGTCCAGATCCAGCCGCTCGGCGAGGCGCTCGAGCGCGCCCACCACCTGTGCCGGCAGCCGGCCGAGCCGGTGCGCGACCCTGGCGGCGGTCATCAGCGACCAGGCACGCCGTTCGGGTTCGGTCAGCGCGGTGGGGGCGAGCGGCAGCCATGCCTCGCCGATCCGCCACGCCGGGTGACCCGGGCGGAGCCGCCGGCACAGCCGGAGGATCGAGCAGAGCGCGTCGGCCTGGCACCCGTCCACGTCGGACCGATCCAGCTGACCGAGCAGGTGTCGGTCGAGCACGGCCAGCAGAAGCAACGTGACCGGCTCCACCGGACGCGCCAGCACGCCGTCCTCGTCGACGATCAGGTGGGTGTGGCGGGCCAGCGCGGTGATCCCCTCCTCGCCCAGGGACGCGCGCAGGCCGTCCCTGAGGCAACCCAGCACGGCCGTCAGGTCACCGTGGATGCGGAGCGCCTCGGTGTGCCGCCGCAGCGAGGCCGCCGCCACCGCCACCACTCGGCCGGTACGCTCACCGCTGAACGCGACCATCGCGTCGCGCCGCCCGAGCTGGGCCTTCACCGCCGCTTCGACGACATAGCCGCAGGCACCCACCCCGGCCGCCCGGGTTTCGCCGGCGGCGTCCGCGTCTATGCAGTAGAAGTCGTCCAGGTCGCCGCGGTGTTGCGCGGCGCGCAGGTACCCGATGAGCAGTTCGCTACGCTCGCCGACCACGTCGTCGAGGACCACGAGCAGCCGCCGGGCCGCGCCCCAGGCGCCCGCCAGGGCCGGGTTTTCCGGCGCGAACAGGTCTCGGACCACGTCGAGCCGGAACTTCGCAGTCATGGTCGCCCGCAGTGTCACCTCCGCCGGTCCGGACGGGACGCTCGTTACCACGTCAGGCATCGCAAGGCCTGCTTCCTCGCATCCAGGGCCCTGATCAGGAGATGACGACGGCGGACTGCGGGCTGCGGGCTGCGATGTCGCGCCGCAACAGGTCGACCAGCGGCTGCCAGGGCTGGCAGTTCTCCAGCCGGAAGGACTGCATCATCTGGTCGATGTCGTCCTCGCCCATGCCGCGGAAGAGTTCGCCGAACTGCGGCAGCAGCGCCTCCGAGAAGAGGATCTGCAGGACCAACCGGCAGACCATGAACTCGCTTCCCCACGGGTACGGGTTCCAGTCGGGACACTCCTGCGCGAGGGCCTGGTGAATGGGGCCGAGCACGTGGCCCATCTTCCGGCGGTCGCCGCCCCAGAGGTCGACTGCCAGGCGTGCCTTCTTGTCGAGGATCGGCCGGATGCGCTCCAGATACGGACCGTCCGGGGCGAGGCGCAGCGGTGCCGCGAATCCCACATCCTTGTACGACCAGTAGGTCCAGCTCGCGTTGTACTTGCGGAACACGTCGAGCTGGTCGCCGAGCAGTCGCAGGCGCTCCTCCTCCACGTCCGGCCACACGGCGTTGAACTCACCGACCACGATGGGTGTCTTCGTTTCCCGCATATAGACGGTGCGGTAGAGAAAGCTGCGCTCCACTTCGGCCTTGTCCCAGTACGCCTCGGCCTCCGACTCGCCGGCCACGCCCCGGCCGGCGTCGAGCACGTGGATCGGTCGGTGCCTGCCCGGGTAGCGGCTGCCCGGGGTGTATCCCGGCGCCGGATAGTCGTGCGGGCAGTAGACGGTGTTGGGCAACGGGTCGCCGAAGAAGTCGAAGTCGAGCGCGTACCGGTTGCCGTCCAGGAAGAGGATGTGGTTCTGGTCGATCTCCCGGATCGCCGCCACGAGGCGCTCGTAGAACGGGCCCACCTTCTCGGCGCTCGGGTCCGCCGGCTCGTTGATCGGGTTGTAGCCGGCCACCCACGGGTTGTTCCTGTACCGGGCCGCGATCGCCCGCCACAGGTGTACCACCCGATCCTGGAACGTCCGGTGCACCCAGAACTGTGAGGTGTGCGTCGGGTTGTCGCAGTGCCAGTCCTGGTGTTGCCAACCGGGAACGGTGTGCAGGTCGAGCACCGTACGAATGCCCTGCGCGCCACAGAGATCGATCACCCGGTCGAGGTAGCGGAAGCCGTTCTCGTTGATCTCGAATGGCGCGTCGTCGCTCTCGAGGTACTTGTAGCTGAACGGCAGGCGGACCATGTTGATGCCGAGGGAGGCGAGGTACGCCGCGTCGTCGGCCGTGAAGAAGTGCTCGAGGAAACGGTCGAAGAAGAAATCCCGCAATCCTGGCCCGAGCACCTGCCCGACCGCCGCCCGCTGCCCCTCCTCGTAGGCAGGAAATCCGGTTATCCAGTTCTCCATGTTGAGCCAGCCGGCGACTCCGATGCCGAACAGCGTGATCGGCGTGCCGTTGGAGTCGACAATGTCCGACCCGCTCACCCGGAGGAACGACGCATTGTTGGTGGACACCCGAACACCTCCGCCATTTGTGCCCTCGCTGCGGGACTGGCGAGAACGATAGCGAACCCACGAAGGCCGGCGCCAATATACGAAGGTCGTAGCCACTCCTACGACGAAAGCGGTACCCGGCGGATCCGTCCCCGCGAGTGGAGCGGTTCATCCGCACCGCCGCGCCGCACCGCCGCACCGCCGCCGAGCGGCGGGCCGGAACAGTACCCAATGTCCGTCCTCCTGCAGGGGTGATGCGGGCGTTCACGTCGATGACCGCCGGACGCTCTTTGGGTATCTTGGATGGGAGCGCTTCCAGCACTTCCGATAAGTCGTACAGCGTTCCTCCAGGAGGCACGGATGTCGGAAATCGACCTGAAAGTTCTGGATGTCCTGAGAAGTCAATTCACCCGTGAGAACAGCGTTCTATTGCGGAGCGCTCGAGCCGGTGGGAATTGCGGGCGTCATGCGGGCGACGTACGCGAAAGCGCATCTTCGCACTCCGGGACACTGCTGCCCGGCGGACACCGGTGAGCCGGGCCAGCGCGGAAGTCACGGTTGCCCTCGCCGATGATCAGACCCTGTTTCGTCACGGCGTCCGCGAGATGCTCGCCAACGATCCGTGCCTCCGGGTCATCGGCGAGGCGGCGCACGGCGAGGCGGCCATCGCGCTCTGCGTCGAACGGCAGCCCGACGTGCTGCTGTTCGACGTGGAGATGCCCGGCCCCGGCACCGCCGCGGTGCTGCGGCAGCTTCGCCGGTTGTGTCCGCGTACCCGGGCCGTCGTGCTGACCATGCATGACGACGCCGACGTCGTGTACGAGGCGCTCGAGTGCGGGGCCGTCGCGTACCTGGTCAAGACCATCCACCGGGCCGAACTGATCGCGGCGGTGATCGCGGCGGCCGGGGAGTCCGCGACCGTCCGACTGTCGGTGTCCCGGCGGACCATCGAGCGCCTGGTCAAACAGCGGCGCATGCCGTGCGAAGGCGCGCTGACCGAGCGGGAGCTGGAGGTCCTACGCCTGACGGCACAGGCGTTGAGCAACGCGCAGATCGCCACCCGGCTACGAATCACCGAGTCGACGGTCAAACGCCACCTGACGAACATCTACGGAAAACTGGACGCGGTCTCCCGGGTCGACGCGGTACGCAAGGCGGCGGCCGCCTACCTGATCGAAGGAAATCAGGGCAGGTCCACCGAACGCCCCTCGGTGCTGCCCAGCCACCGGTAGTAGCTCCACAGGTCGAGGTGTGGCAGCTCGGCACGTTCACCCCGCTCGAGTTCCCACCACATTCCCGCCCAGTGCACCAGGAAGATCGGCGGCGACCCGGCCGACATCAGCCGGCCGTCACGCACGGCCCCGATCGGGTCGCCGGCCCACCGTTCCTGCGGGATGTCGCCCGGCGGTGGCTGATCCTCACCCACGGCCCCGGCCAGCACCCGCAGGCTGGTGTACGGCCGACCCGACGTCACCATCAGGTAATTCAGCAGCGGCATTTCCAGGGTCACCAACGCCATGTGCTCCGCAAGCGCCAGCGCGGCGTCCAACCGAGGGGCCACCTCGGCGAACCGCAGGCACTCCTTGCGCGAGGCGATGAACTGGGTGCCGGCCGCATAGGCGATCTGCTCGGGGGTCAACGCTGCGGCGCCGTGGACAGATTCGCGCCACACCCATTTCAGGTTGGCCGGATGGTCCGAGGCGGTCGTCACGAAAGCGTACCTGTCGAGAAAGTCGTAGGCGAAGCTCATGTCCCGCAACACGATCGTGTCCGTGTCGACGTAGATGAACTCGTCGTAGTCACCTTCCCAGGTGGCCAGCTTGCGGTAGTGCCCCTTGACCTCGCCGTGGAATGCTCGGCTGATGTCGTCACAGGCCGCCAGGAGGGCCGGGTCGCCGGACCAGACCGTGAAATCGAATCGCGACTGCAGCCGCAGCAGACCGTCGATATCGTCCGCGAATGGGATCAGACACAGCGGCAACGATTCGTGATGAGCCCGGAAACTGTTCAGGAAGGCAATGGCCCGATCCAGCACGTAATCATTGGCCAGGAAGTACACTCCGCGCCGGGTAGTCATTGTCGGAAACACCCACCTCTCCCCACGATCGGCACCAAACTAGCAGGGTGAAGAGCCAGAGTTCAGTGGCGAATCGGCGCATCCCGAATACGCATTAGGTCGTACGCCACGTACTACCCGGGCAGGGTTCCAGTGCCGCCCCACGGTCGACCGAGGTGGGTCTGAACTGGGCGTCCACGGACGCGACCCGCCATCGCCGGCCCCGCCGGACCGCAGATGTCGGGGCAGGGCCCGGGGTGTGTCACTCCTCGGCCTCCGCCGGCGACGGCCGAGGAGAGCGTGGGCGCTGAATACCAGATCCTCCGCCTGCGCGGAGGTCCCGAATCGAACGGATCAGCAGGAAGCGCCCACCTGGCCTCGGCCGTCGCGACTTACCGAGGGATCAGCTCGGCGAGTCGATCCAGCGTGTACGCCTCCGATCCTTCCGGCAGGTCGTCAGGTGCCTCGACGCCGATGAACGTGACGGGCCCGTCCGGTAGCCGACCGTCCCAGGTGACCACCTCGGCCCGCCCGCGCCACCGCTCGACCAGGTAGGACATCGTCAGGTAGCGCCGCTGCAGCAGTGCTCGCACCTGGTCGGCGGTGGTGAACGTGTTCTCCTCCACCCGATTGAACGACGGCCGCCCCCGCAGGTACAGGTGCAGCCACGTGGCCCGCCACCTGTGCTCTTCCCGGGCGAACACCAGCGGCAGCGCGATGCGGCCCTGGCCGCGCAGCTGCGAACGGGCCCGTACGGTCCGGGCGTCGAACGGCGCGCCACGCTGCTCCGGCGCGCGGGTCTGATAGCCGAACATCGACTCGGCGACCTCGTCGAACGACTCGCCCGCGTAGATGTGGACCTGCGGAATCACATAGGTGCCGCCGATCGTGCCGGGCACATCGATGAACTCGGTCGCGCCGTTCGCCGCGTCGGTGATGTCACCGGAGTGCACCACCCCTTCGTGGCGGTAGTTCGTCCAGGACACCTGGCCCGCGCTGTGGAACTCCTCGTCGAGCAGCAGCACCGACAGGTCGTAGTCGGTACGGCGGCGGGTCTGACGCCAGTACGTGAAGAAGCGCAGCAGGTCACCGGAGACCGATGCCCGCGAACCCCTCGGAAGCACGGCGAAGCCGCCCTCGGTCGCCTTGCCGGACAGCGGCAACGCGACGTCGAGCACCTCCGGATCCACCACCAGCGGTCGCTCCAGCTCCGGCAGGCGGGCACTGATCTCCGCATCGAGCAGTGCCGACAGCTCGGCCACCAGACCGGCCGGCAGCGGCGGCCGCTCGTCGCGTCCCGTCCAGGCCCGCCGCGAGCGGCCCACGAACATCCGGGCGGACGCGGGTGCCAGCCGGTTGTCGACGTGCTCCCGCAGCGAGCACAGCACCCGGCCGGACGCCGAGCCCAGCGCCGCGGTGACCGCGTCGACCACAGCGGTCTGCTCGGACGCGGACGCCAGCCGCAGCAGCCGGTCCGCGGATCGCAGGAGCAGGCCCGGCGCGGTGGACAGCACCGCCGCGGCCGGGCCGACTGCGCCGGCGCGGACCGCCTCCTCGGCGCGGCCGGCGAGGCTGCGCACGCGACGTTCGCCGCGCGCGACCGAGAACACCGCCTGCGCGTACGGCCACTGCGCGTGCTCGTGCGGGTGCAGCCGCTCCCCGAGCCGCTTCCACCGCTCCGCGTAGCGCGCGACGTCGCCGAGCTTGTCCGGGTTCGCGCCGACGACCTCGTTCAGCGCAGCCAGCAGGACCCGCCGCTCCCGGCGCGGGAAGGCACGGAATCGCGTGGGCGTCGTGAGCGAGACGTCCCCGCCGGAGACCTGACAGGCCAGGCGCAGCACGTCGGTCGTGGTGTCCACGCCGACCAGCGGCCTGCCGAGGACGAGCCGGATGCCGTTGACCACCGCGCGGTTCTCCCGCACCGGGATACCGTCCGGCTGCGGGTCGTCCATGCAGGCGACCGCCAGCTCGCTGAGGATGGCGAGGTCCGCCTCGCCGTGTGGTGTCGGGCTACCGGCCAGGGCCAGATAGAGCCGCGCCGACTCCACCTCGGTGGTGTCACCGAGACGCAGCAGGGTCACCCGGTCGCCGGCCGCGGTGATCAGCGTGTCGTGCGCGGCCAGCAGCTCGGCGTAGGTGTGCTGGTAGGTGCCGTAGGCCGGCAGGTCGAGCAGGTTCACCCCGCCCGACACGACGGTGTCCCGCAGCTGGGCGTCGGTCGCCGTGCCGCCGCCGGTGAGTACGGCCGCCCGCAGCCGCTCCATCCAGAACTCGACGGTGTCCGGCACGTCGTGCGGGAAACCGATGAAGTAGGCGTTGTGCCGAACGTGGTCGCCGACCAGCTCGCGTACCGCGGACACGACCGTGGCGGCGAGATCCGACGCCGGCCCGGGGGCCAGGGCACCGATGTGCTCCAGCAGGGCCCGCGACGCCGAGAACCCGACATCCAGCAGCACTGCGTCGAGCTGCCGGGCCACCGGCGTGCCGTCACCGGCCTCGCCGGTGCTCGCCGGCACCCGCAGCGTCTTCTGAATGAGCAGCTTCTCCCGCATCCGGCCCTCCGTTCCGCACGTTCCACCCCGACGGCGCGGCGGATCGCCAGCCCGCCGGGAACCGACTCCGGCAGTCGCTGCTCGCCGCCGCCGCACAGTGGGTCGCCGGGGATTCGAACCCCGAACCCTTCGATCCAACAAGGAGAAGGAAGCGCCTCCATGACCACACAGGCGGAGAGCGGACGCGCTACTCAGTCGAATGCTCTACCAGTTGAGCTAGCGACCCAGGTGTGGATCATCGCACGGGCCGGATCGGCGGGGCTAACAGGTTTCGACGTCGGCCCGGCGGGCGACCGCCATGCCCTCGCGGGTGTCGTCGACCCACCAGCGTCCGCCGGGCAGGACCGGGGTGGATCCGCGCGGACAACGCCGTGGTCTCCTTCCAGCGCGGCTTCGCCGCCTGGGCCGCGTCGGCGTCGGCGTCTGGTGGTCGACATGCCGCGGCCCGGCACGGACGCGGGCGGCAAGCTCGATCTGGTGGCCGCGATCGGCCTGCAGCAACTGACCCCTGACGGCTGCGATCACCACCCGTGGGACCTGGCTCCCGCCGACGAAGAGGCAGGGGAGTCGTCAGGGGCGAGGCGGAAGGTCGGCCAGCCGATCTCGGTGCGCCAACTGTCGGAGTCGGCGGTGTCGCGCGGGCCGACGCGGTAGGTCTCCTGGATCGGTCCGTCGATTCCCAGGGCGTGCGCGACCACCCAGGCGCCGAGGCGGCCGTAGGTGACGTCGATGTCGTCGTGTGGCCCTGCGTGAACGGCGACGGCCAGGTCGGCTGCGGGGAGTTCCACGATCTCGATCCGGCCGGATCTGCGGGGGTCACGGACCGGCCGGAAGACGGTCATGGCACCGGTACCCTGCGTGAACAGTTCGTTGGCGTAGTGCCCGCCGGGCGGCCCGGTACGTTCGGCCGGCGCGAAGGCCGCGTCCAGCTCCGCCATCGCAGCGTCGTAGAAGGCGAGCGAGTCGTCGATGTCGACCTCGTCGGTGACGGCGACGACGGTACGGGCGGGGACGGATCGCAGTTCGACGTGCAGGTCTGCCGGGTCAGGGCGCAGCAGCCGGCGGAGCGACACGACTGCGGCGCGGGTACGGTCCAGCTGATCTTCCAGTCGTTGCACGTGACCCAGGATCAGATCAGCGCGCTGCTGCGGATCGTCGGTCGCGAGGATGGATCCGACCTCGGCCAGTGGCACGTCGAGCTCACGTAGCCGGTGGATGACCTGCGCGGGCGGGATCTGCTCGGGCAGGTAGTAGCGGTAGCCCGTGTGGGGGTCGACCCTCGCGGGCGCCAGCAGCCCGGCCTCGTGGTAGCGGCGCAACGTCCGCACGCTCAGGTGGGTCAGTGTGGCGAACTGCCCGATGGTCAACCCCGTACGCATGATCCCCAGTCTGCATCCTTGACCCTCCCCCCGGGGGAGAGCCGACAGTAGGCGGATGAACGATGTTGACCGGGGCGAGGGCACCAGGATCCCGCCGGAGGAACTGCCGGCCGCGATCACGGCCTACCTTGCCGCGCACCGGACCCACGAGACAGCTGTCGCGATCACGTCCTACGCGGCCGACGCCGTCGTGGTCGACGAGGGCCGCACCCACCGCGGGCTGGATGAGATCCGTAGCTGGTTGGAGGGCACCGCCAGCGAGTACCGGTACACCACGGAGCTGACCAGCGCCACCAGCGTCGACGACACGCACTTCGTGGTGACACAGCATCTCGAAGGAGACTTCCCCGGTGGGGTGGTCGACCTGCACTACCGGTTCACGACGAGTGGCGCGTTGATCACCCACCTGACGATCGAGCCCTGAGCTGGTGTGTCCTGTCTTTCCGGCTTGAGGATTCGGGGATTCCGATGAAGACATGGTTTGTCACCGGCGGAACGCCGGGAGGGTTCGGCATGGCGTACGCCGAGGCCGCGCTGGAGATGGGTGACCGGGTGGCACTGACCGCGCGGCGGCCCGAAGAGTTGCGGGAGTGGGCGCAGGCGCACGGCGACCGGGTGCTGGTCCTACCACTGGACGTCACCGACGCCGGGCAGGTGCGGAAGGTGGTGCGCGCGGCCGAGGAACGCTTCGGTGGCATCGACGTGCTGGTGAACAACGCGGGCCGCGGCTGGTACGGGTCGGTCGAGGGCACGGAGGACGACGACGTGCGCCGCATGTTCGAGCTGAACTTCTTCGCCGTGCTGTCGGTGATCCGAGCCGTGCTTCCTGGCATGCGCGCCAGACGCAACGGCGGGATCGTCACCATGTCATCAGTCGCCGGCCTGCGCGGGGTGACCGGATTCGGCTACTACAGCGCCACCAAGCACGCGATCGAAGCCGTGACCGACGTGCTCCGCGAGGAGGTGGCACCGTTGGGCATCCGGGTGATGGCCGTCGAACCGGGGGCCTTCCGCACCCGGGCATACGCCGGCTTCGCCGACGAGCCCATCACCGAGAGCATCGCGGAGTACCGGCCGATGCTCGACGATGTTCGCGCCGCAATGATCGACCAGGACGGCAGACAGCCCGGCGACCCGCGGCGCGGAGTCCGAGCGGTGATCGCCGCCATGTCCCAGGAACCGCCTCCACGGCGGCTGGTCCTCGGCAGCGGCGGATTCGACGCCGTCGTCGCCGCGCTGGAGAGCACCCTGGCCGAGATCCGCACATCCGAACCGCGCTCCCGGGAAGCAGACTCCCCCTCACCTCGTAGCCCCTGCCCCATCGCTCGCCACTGTCTTCCCGGCCATCCCTCGATCCGGCCGAACTCCTCGACCGTGCGCGCCACGAACTGGTCGAGGTCAGCGCTGCTGGTGACGTCCGTGCGGCAGGTGATCCCGGTCCCACCACGGTCGCGCAGCTCTGCGGCGACGGCGGCTACGGGTGAGGGCGAGGTGCCACTTCCCGCCATTCTTGAGCACCACCGGATGGGACGTCGGATACCGCTGCAGGAACCAGTCCTCCAACCGCTGCCCCTCCGCCGCGGAGAGCACCCCGACCTCCCCGACCTCCGCCGCGTGGTGCGGCTCCGGGTTGCAGCCGGCGTTGAACAGCGAGCACTGTCCGTGCCCGGACGCCGGCGGCCAACCGACAGCGCCCGTCCGGCGACGCGGCGTTCCCCCGGGCGGGAGTGTCGACCCGCCTGTCCACCCCCGGACACGGGCAGGTCGGGTAGCCGCCCATCACCGGCGGCCTGATCCCTGGTGTCCAGCTCAGGGAGCCGGTACGGCGGACGCGCGCAGTGCCGCGGCCAGCCACTCGTACGGGAACCGCTCGGGCGGCACGTCGTTCACGACGGCGACCAGCTCCATGTACCGGTCGAACGGCCCCTCCGGCTCCGACGGCGTGCGATCCCACTCCGCGCCCGCCAACATGCGGTCTGCCGCCTGAATCCGGAACTCCGGCGTGTCCGGTATCCCGGGGCTGTCCGGCGTCGCGAAGATACCGGTCAGCCATCCGATCCACCGGTCGGCGATCTCCCGCCCCCCGGCCGACTCCGGCGACACCCCCTCCCGCGCCGCGTCCATCACCGGCTGGCCGATCGCCGCGCCCTCGTCCAGCGCGTCCAGCATCGGCGACGAGGTCATCAACGGCCCCGCCCCCGTGGTGCACACCTCGAACAACTCACGACGCACGGCCTGCCGAACCTCGGCGTCCCGCACCAGTTCGGCCAACTCGATCCACGCCTCCAGTTGGGCCGCGGTCGGATGCTCCGGCAACTCGGGCCGGGCCGCCCGCCACCACTCCACCATCCGCTCCGGCGGCTCCCAACCGGCGGAGACCTCAGCCCAGAACTCGTCGATCAACCGGTCCCGCTCCTCATCCGACATACCGGCCAGCTTGTGCATCAACGTGACCTGCTCCGCCGTGGAATCCTGCCGCAGGATGACCGACAACACCGCCCGACGACTACGCAACCGCGCCTCCTGCCGTGCCAGCAGGGCCAGGTGCGTGGCGGCCAACTCGCGCAACGTCGCCTCGCCGGCCAGCACCCGCCGGATCTCGTCCAGACCGGCATCGAGTTCCCGCAGCGTCCGGACCAACTCGAGCCGGGCGATGGCCGACACGTCGTACAGACGGTGACCGGCCGGGGTGCTCGCGGCCGGCGCGACGACACCGGCATCCGCGTAGTACCGGACGGCGCTCACGCTCAGTCCGGTCCGCCGCGCCACGTCCCCGATGGCATACCACTCGTTCATGTCCACGACGCCCACTGTGCGATCTCAAGCCGCTTGAGATACAAGCCCCACGTCAGGTCACGGTCAAGTACTGCCCCGCGTGCCCCGACTGCTTCGACTCACTCGAACACACCCGCCGGTTCAGCGCCGAGCGTCAGGCCAGGACGAGGAGGTCCATCCAGCTGGTGGCAGGTTCGGTCGGGTCGGCCTCGGCGGCGGCGCGGAGGCGGGCGAGGCCTTGGGCGTAGGCGGCGTCGGGGAGGGCGCGGAGCTTGGAGTCCGCAGCACGGCGGAGCCCGTCGGCGTAGACGGTCAGGGTGGGTGCGCTGCGCTGCGGCAGCGGGCGGAGCGAGACCTGGGCGAAGCCTGCCGTTGCAAAGGCCGCGCAGACCCGGTCGACGGTGGGGTAGGCGTCGACCAGACCCGCCGCCTCGGGGAAGAACCGCACCCGCAGGTCCCGGTCACAGCGGCCCGGGAAGGAGTTGCGGATGAGCACCGGAGCGCCCGGCTTGAGCGCCCGGCGCAGTTCGCGGGCCGCTGCCTCCAGATCGCCCAGATGGTGGATCACGGAGCCGAGCCAGGCCGCGTCCGCGCAGCCGTCCGGGACCGGCAGCGCCTCGGCCGTCCCGTCGAGCGCCCGGATCGCCTCGGACGCCGGGATCAGCGCCCGCATCTCCGCGGCTGGCTCGACGGCCAGCACCCGTACTCCGAACCAGGCGTGGAACGCGCTCGCGAACGCCCCGGTCCCGGCACCCACGTCGAGCACCGTCATGCCCGATGCGAGACCGGCCGCTTCGGACACCGCCGCACGCCATGCGTCGAGGCCGTCCCGGGGAATCTCACGAGCCGCCTGGTAGTCCGCGGCTGCCTGGCTGTCGTAACGTGTTCCAGCCATGCTTGTCTGCTCCCTGTGCTCCACGTCCGGAGCGCTCTGCCCGAAACTGTCGTTCAATCGCCGGCGAGTCTCTCGGTGATGTCCCCGAGATCCGCGTCCGCCTCGCCGAAGACAGCGTAGAAGAGCCAGCCGCGAGGAGGAACCAGTGTGCTGGCCGCCAGCGGAAGGATGCCGTCGCGGCCGTTGGTCGCGAGCCGCCCCGCTTCGTCCAGCAGTTGGATCAGTCGCCCGAAGCAGTCGTCGCCGCCGATTTTCACGAACGCCAGGCGCAACCGTACGCCCAACTGCTGGGCGATCATCCCGGGTGAGAGTCGGGCGTTGACCTCAAGCACCGGGATCAGCTCCCCTGCCGCTGTCGTCATCGAGTCGACGGACAGCGGCCCGCGGTAGCCCTCCGCCGCGGCGGCCCGTGCCACCCCCTCCACGCAGGCCCGGTAGTCCGCGCGGTCGAGCCGCTGCATCAACTGCGGCGTCGGCGACGACGAACCCCGGTAGGAGTGACCGACGTTGAGGATCTGGCGAACGCCGTGCCACACCGACTCTCCTTCCTGATCGATCGTCAGATGCGCGGCGAAGTCGTCGGACCGCTCATACCGCGGCTGGACCACCAGTTCGATCAGGTCCTCCGGTCGCCGGCTCAGGCTGCGTTCGACCATCGCGAGCCTGGCCGGTGAGTCGAGGATGATGTTCCCCTGCCCGGACACGCCGTAGGGGTCCTTCACCACGCACGGCAGGACCGCCGCCTCGCGCAGTTCCGCCAGTGAGGTGACCACCCGTCCGGAGCCGGGTAGCCCGAGCCGCGTCGACCAGGTCTTGGAGTTGACCAGCCGGACGGCGTCCAGATCGGGCAGAGCCGCGTCCAGTCCCAGGTTCTTGACCGCGGCGGCCGTCCCCGGCAGCACCGCATACGGTTCGGGCCTCGCGCCGCTGAGCCCTGGCAGGCCGACCGCCGCCAGGCGGTCCTCGACCGGGAGCGCGGGATCGCCGGGAACCACCAGGTGCCGCGCGCCGAAACCCGCGGCACGCATCACCTCGCCGAAGGCCGCAGGCGGCCGATAATGGGTGAGCAGCACGTCGTCGGGGCGACAGAGCACGGCCTGCAACTCGTCCATCCCGCGCAGCAGCCGCTCGGCGTGCGGATCGCGGAGGGCGGGCAGCCGCGCCAACCCGGCCGGCCGCCAACGGTGTTCCGCGTCGCAACTGCCGAATCTGACGACCGGGGCCGCCGGGGCCACGGTCACGACGTGGTTCCGGCTGCGGGGCGCAGAAAGCGGTGCTCGATGCGTTCCAAGGTACGGAAGTCGTCGACGCTGACCTCCTGCAGGTCGATGGGCCTACCGGAAAGGTCTTCCAGCAGGTAGACGAACTCCAGGAAGTCCAGGGAGTCGATGAGCCGGGCCTCGATCAGGTCCTCCGTCGGGCTGGGCTCGCGGTCGAGGTCGGGGTTCTTGGTCTGAATCCATTCGGCGATCCGCTTCACGATTGCTCCAGGGTTGTGGTCGAACGGTGGATGACGCTCGCGAGCCGCTCCAGCGCCGCGTGCAGTGGCGATCCGGTCATCGCAGCCCCCCGAACGGGACCGGGACGGCCGCTGCCGTCCCGTCCTCGTGCAGGGCGGCGAGGGCCGCGGCGAACTCCGCGCGGAAGTCGGCGACATAGGCTGCGGCCGGCCGCACCGTCCGGAGCACGGCGCACCCCAGTCCCGCGTACTGGGCCATCTGCTCGACCTGACCCTCGGCCTCCTCGGTGGGTGCGGCGGCGGAGCCTCGCGGGACCGGTCGACGCCCGCCCATCACGCTGGTCCAGGCGATCAGCGTCGCGGGCAGCGGCTGCGGCGCGTCGGTGACCGGGCCGCGCAGCACCCGGTGCGGACGCCCCGGCCAGCCGATCGAGAAGCGGTCGGTGACGACGGTGTCCCCGGTGCCGGCCTGCAGGAGTGCCGCCTTGTAGGAGGGGTGCGCGGCGGACTCGGCCGTGGCCACGAACGCCGTGCCGCACAGCGCGCCGGACGCACCGGCCCGCAGCGCGTCGAGCAGGTCAGCGCCGGTGGCCACCGCCCCGGCGACGAACACCGGAGGTTCCTGGTCGTATCGGGCGAGCAGTTCGCGTACGCCCGACTCCCCCAGGTGGTGGCCGCCGGCCTCGATGCCCTGGAGCACCACGCCGTGGGCGCCCAGTCCTGCCGCGACCGACGCGTCGGCGACGGTGCCCACCTGGATCAGCAGGCGGTGTCCGGCGGCCAGCACCCGTGCCGCCTCCGCCTCGGGGAGCAGACCGTAGCTGTTCAGGACCAGTGGCCGGTCCGCGGTGGCGAGCAGTGCGCCTATCTGTCCGGTGAGCAGTCGTCGGGCGACCTCGGGGATCACGTTCACCGCGAAGGTGCGCCGGGTGCGGGCGGCGGTGTCGACCACGAGCGCGGCGCTCTGGTCCGGGCTGCTCTTGTACAGGGCGACGGTGCCGAGCGCGCCGCTGTCGCTGACCGCTGCCGCGAGCGCCGGTCCGGCAACGCCGCCCATGCCTGCCTGAATGAGGGGGAAGTCGACACCGAGGGCGCGCGCACCCCGCTCCGCCGCCGCAGCCGCCCTTGCGGCCGGAGCATCCGGAAGGTCAGCAGCCACGAACATCACGGACCTGCCGCAGCGCCTCCTCGGGCGTGCCGTGCGCCAGCACCATCGCGTGCACCCAGCGTTCGACGCCGAAAGCCGTGCAACTGCTGTGTGCGACAGCGCCCTCACCGGTGATGCCGAGCCGCTCGCCGAAGAAGTTGCGGTGCCGGTTGACCGACGCGACAGCGGTGCCGTCGGTGGCGACGAATTCGTGTTTGACGGGGTCGAGGGCCATCAGTTTGGCCCGCGAGCCGCTCTTGTCGAAGAACGGGTCGTTGGCGGGCTGGTAGGACAGCTCGATGCCGAGTCGTCCGGCCAGAGTCTCAATGAACTCCTTCGAGCGGGCCAGGTGTTCGCGGGCTCCCTCCGCGGTGCCGAAGTAGACGACCTCGCGCATGTGGAAGCCCCAGAGGCGGCGCAACCCGTCGTAGTGCTCCTCGTTGCGGAAGCAACGGCCGATCGCGGTCAGCCTCAGTCCCGGGCCGACATCCTGGCCGGCCAGCGAGAGCAGCAGGCCGTAGCACGTGGCCGAAGGGAGCAAATAGCCGGTGGGTCGGACCGGCTGCTTCGCCACCGGGGCCCCGGATGCCAGTGCCTCGACCGCATCGTCCGGAAATCGGGCGGCGGTCACGCCGAGGTGCGGGAAGTTGCGGAAGTAGTCGAGTCGGGCCAGACCTTCGGCAGGCAGAAGGGGCGGTCCGACCACTGCGGGGGCGCCGACTTCGGCGGCCAGGTCGGTGAACAGGTCGTCGAGTGCGAGCAGGAGTGCGGCTCGCTGCGGTTCGAGGACGACCAGGCCGGGGCCGGGATTCAGCAGGGTGAGATCTCCGGCCGGGGCGGCGGGTGGTGTGCGCAGTGCCATGGGTGACCTGATCCTGTGGAGGTGGGCGGGACGGTGGAGTTGCCTCAGGCGGCCTGGTCGAACAGGCCGATCCTGCGGTAGAACGCATCGGTGCGCGCCGTGATCGCGTCGTGGGCGGCGTTCCGGGATGGGTCGGCGAGAACGCGGCTGCGGAAGGCGAACGGGTCGGGGATTCCCGCGTCGCGGTAGGCGTCCACGCTGTAGAGCTGCTGTAGCGAACTTGCGATGTACTTCTCCACGTACTGGCGGGCGATGGCGATCTCCTGCTTGTCGCCGTCCGCACGCAGCCGCACCCACAGGGCGCGCACCAACTGGGCACCGAAGGCGATGTGCCGGGACTCGTCCTGGTGGTGTACGCGGTTGATGGCGCGGATGGTCTCCGGGAGGGCGACGTCGGCGGCCATCCTGCTGTTGAAGTGGTCGACGATCTGCTCGAAGATCAGGATCCGGCTGAACACGATGAAGTTGTCCAGCAGGGCAGAGTGCTGTTCCTTGGGGAAAGCCATGGCCCGGTTGGCGAACAGCTTTCCGCCGTAGCGCAGGCAGAACTCGGCGAAGAACCACATGTGCTCGTTCTCCTCGCCCAGAAAGTGGTGGAAGAACGGGGTGGGGATCTCGTAGCCGGGCGCGTGGATCCGTTGCACCACCTCCTGCATCAGCTCGCGGATCCCATGCACGTTGAGGCTGTAGAAGTTGATGCTCTCCCACTTCGACAGGGCGAGATACTGCTCGCGATCCAACTCTGCCGCGGCTGCGGTGCCGTGCACCGTCACCAGGTCCTCGCTCATCCACAGCGCGCCCTCGGGGATGCTGTCGGGCCAGTCGAAGGTCTGGTAGGGGTTGTAGTATTCGTTCTCGGCCGCCGCGGTGAGCCGAGTGACGGCGGTGACGACTTCGTCGTCCCAGATTGTCGCGGTATTGGTCATGGGGCGGTCTCTCCAAGGTTCTTCTCGATACTGGTTGCTGCCCGGGTCGACCGGAAGTCGGCCAGGTCGAGAGTGCCTGTGGCACTGTCGACCAGGAGAGTCTCGAAGGCGCGCAGCAGGAGGTCGATGTCATTGCGCGGGATCAGCTCGGTGTCGGCCAAGAGATAGAGCAGGCAGGTGTCGGGCGCGTATCCGGTGTGCAGGAAGAATGTGGCGTCCTGGCGCTCCCATGAACCCACGAAGGTGACCCGGGTCCGGCTGAGGAGTGCACGCAGCCCGTCCGGGCCCACATCGGTCTCCGGCAGGTTCTCCCAACGGTCGTGCATACGTTTGTCGTTGAAGAAGCAGCCGAGGTTGAGTGCGCCGTTGCTGCGCTTGCGCGCCTCGTCAAGAATCTCGTCCACGGCCGATGGGTCGTACTGGGCATGACGGTAGGCGTTCATTCCGGTCAGGAAGGTCCGACGCACCGTCTGTTCGAAGGTGTCGTCGCCGACATCCAATGCGAACAGCGCGTTCTCCACCATGGGGGCCACGAGCCGACGGGTGCGCTCGTCATGCCGGTTGACGGCGATGAGCTGCAGCGCCACGGTGTCGTGCCCGGTGTAGGCGCCGAGCACGGCCGCCGTGGCAGCCAGCAGCACGGTGCCGGTGCTGACCTGGCAGCGTTCGGCGAGCACGGTCGCGGCGACCGCAGCGGCCGGGGAGTCCATCCCCATCCGGACGAAGCGCTCGGGCCTGGCCTCGCCGTCCACCGTACGAAACAGCGTCGGCGGCACGGTGTGAAGCGTCCGACGCCAGTACTCCACCGCCGCCGCACCACGGGCGGCACCAGGACCCTCCGTCTCGAAGCGTGCCTGGTCGATCGGCCGCCACTCCGGTTCCGGCGACCCGGTTCCGGCGAGCAGCTGCTGCAGGTCGCGCTCGAGTTCCCGCACGCCCCAGAAGTCGACCGCCAGGTGCGAGAACACCAGCACGGCGGAGGCTGGACATCCGTCCTCCAGGACGAGCGCGCACCGGAAGGGCCACTCCTCGGCGTGACGAAAGGTGACGCTCACCAGCTCTCGTGCCAGTTCGGCAGCGACGTCGTCGGCCGCACCGGAGGCCGCCTCCACCACTGCGAGGGACAGTGCACCCTCGGCCCAGACCTCCTGGACGGGTCCTTCGGCCCTCTCGTGGAAGCGGGTACGCAGCACTTCGTGGCGCGAGACGAATGTGCTGAGCACCGCCTCGACCTGTGCCGTGGTGACACCGGGCGGGACCTTCGCGATACGGCGGATGTTGAAGTAGTGCGCATCGTCGTCGAGCCAGCGAATGGCCTTCCAGATGGCGCGCTGACCCCACGTCATGGGGGCGGTTTCGGATCGGTTTCCTTGAAACGTCAACGAACGGGCACCGAGGTGCTGCATTGCCGGATTCCTCAGGTCAGGCGTCACCCCGGGGCGACGCGGGAGAAGGTTCCACAAGACGACGGACGAGTGATGGTGGGGCGACGGCTGAGCGGTCGGCGACGCACGGACATGGCGGAGAATCTGGCATACCGGTGAGGAGACTGACGAAAGGAGCGTCGGGACGGGTGCCTCAGCACTGAGACCCGGCTCGGAACGGCCTTGCGCTCGTGCACGAACTGTCGCCGGGGCAGGGCAGAACCGTCAGCCGACAAGCCCGGAATCGCTGCGCGTCACCCTCGAGAGCGCGAAGGGTGCGAAGCGGACCGGACTGGACACGCAGGTCCGACCGAACACGGGGTGCAACGGTAACCACATCGACGGAGGTATGTCTAGACCGACTCGTCCGGCGGATCAGAAGGTCAATCCCTTGTACAGCATCCGTAGATGACGATCAGTGAAATTCTTGACGTACCACCAGGTCTGGGTCAGACTCTGGACCGCGAGCCTCCCGGTGACAGCGGCGTTCCCGGGCGAGAAGGAGCCCACTGTTTCCTTCCTCCGATCGCAATCAAATCCCGGCAAGTTGCCCATTCATCCACGCCGTTTGCTCGCTCTTCACGCCCTGACGGAGTTCCGTGATGCCTGCCACGACGCCCGCCCCGGGCGCCGGACCGCTCCGACGACGCGCCGTTCGATGGCTCGCCACTGTCCGGCTGCTGCGCCACGCCCACCCGGGATTGATCGCCGGCGTGGTTGCGCTCCACCTCGCAGTCGGCCTGCTCCCGATCGCCTTCATCCTCGCGACAAGTAGCCTGATATCGAAAATCCCTGATGCTATGTCACATTTCGACGGCCGTGGCGGCATGGGTCGGATCGGGCTCGCGCTGATGCTGGCCGTCGCGGCTTTCGTGCTGCAACAGCTTCTTGTCCCGTTCCAGTCGGTGCTGGCCGAACTGGTGGTGCGTCAGGTCGATGGCGCCTGCATCGTCCGACTGATGGCCTGTGCGTTGCGTGATCTTCCGGTCGCGGACCTGGAGCGGCAGGACGTGCTCGATGTGCTCTCGGACGCCCGCAACGGCTTCGAACGCGTGGTCCCCACTCCGGGCGATGCCGCCGCCGGAGCTCTGGCCCTGATCGCCCGCTACACCCAACTTGTCGGGGCTGCGGTCATGGTTTCCCTGGTCTTGGGACCGGGCACCGGTGTGCTCGTGGCCGTGACGGCCATCGTGATCAGGTTCGGGCAGCGCGGATCGCTGAACCGCTTCGGCGCGGTACGGGCGACCCTGGCCGGTCCGAGACGGCGACTGTCCTACCTGCGGCGGACGGCGACCGGAGCTGGGCTGGCCAAAGAGGCACGGGTGCTCGGCCTGGTCCCCTGGCTCCGGCAACGCCACGGCAAGGAGGCGCGCGGCTACCTGGAACCGCTGTGGGCGACCCGGCGCAGGCTGCTGTTCTGGCCCTTCGTCGGGCTGGCCGTGTTCGGCCTGCTCGGCGGGGGCGCGGCGCTGTCGGCCCTGGCCGAGGACGGCACTGACGGCTCGCTGACGCTGCTCCAACTGTCGGTTGCTCTTCAGGCCGTGCTGATTCCCATGCGCTTCGGCGTGCACTTCCCGGAGAGCGACATCCAGACGCTCTACGGGTTGGCCGCCCACGACGCGCTGACCCGCCTGGAACAGGTCGCTGCGGACGGCGGCGGCCACGATCGGCAGCACGACCATGGTCACGTCTTCGATCCGGCCGAGGCGATACGCTTCGAAGGCGTCGGGTTTCGCTACCACGACGGCGCCCCCGCCGTGCTCGACGGGATCAACCTCGAACTCGTACCCGGGACTTCGACGGCGATCGTCGGCCTCAACGGCGCGGGAAAGACGACGCTGGTAAAGCTCCTGATCAAACTGCACGAGCCCACCAGCGGCCGGATCACCGCGGGCGGCGCCGATCTCGCCCGTACCTCGTCGTCGGCCTGGCACCGGCGCATCGCCGTGATCTTCCAGGACTTCACCCGCTTCCACCTCACCGCCGCCGAGAACATCGGGCTGGGCCGGCCGGATCTGTTCGACGACCGCAGCGCGCTCCGCGCCGCGGCCCGGCGCGCAGGCGCACTGGAGATCATCGACGGCCTCCCGCACGGCTTGGACACGGTCCTCAGCGCCGAGTACGAAGGTGGCACCGACCTGTCCGGCGGCCAGTGGCAGCGGATCGCCCTGGCCAGAGCCTTGCTGGCGCTGGAGTGCGGGGCCTCCCTCCTGGTGCTCGACGAACCCACCGCCCAACTCGACGTCCGTGCGGAAGCCGCGTTCTTCGAACGTTTTCTGGACATGACCAAGGGCGTGACCAGCGTCATCGTCTCGCACCGCTTCTCCAGCGTGCGTCGTGCCGACCGCATCGTCGTACTCGCCGACGGCAGGGTGGCCGAATCCGGCACGCACGAGCAGTTGATGGAACTCGACGGAAGCTACGCCGAGCTCTTCAGGATTCAGGCGGAACGCTTCACCGCGGACGAAGCCGCCGGCCCGTCGACGACCGAACGACTCCTGCCGAGGATCGATGGAGCGACCCGATGACCACCATCCTTGCGGTCCGCCAACTTCTCCGGCTCGCTTTCCGCTGCGATCCGGGGCGCCTCGCGCGTGCCGCAGCGATGCTGGCCGCCGGATTCCTGTCCACCCCGCTGATCGCGTTGTGCCTCAAGTCGCTCACCACCGCAGCGGTCAATCACGACTCGGGCACCGCCGCGCGGCTGGCGCTGGTAACGGCAGCGCTGCTGGTCTTCGAACTCATGATGAACCACTTCGCTCACCTCTCCTACTTCGAACTGGGCGACCTCAGCGAGGTCGAACTCCAGAACGACCTGATCACGCTCGCCCACGGCGTCGGCAGCCTCGAACAACTGGACACCCCCGCCTACGCCGACACCCTCGCGTTGGTTCGCGAGGAACTTCCCCGCACCCGCGCCTCCCTGGAGGCCGTTCTGCAGATCGGCGGCCTGATCCTGCAGATGGGCCTGACCGCGGTCCTGCTCGGCTCGCTCAACACGTGGCTGCTGCTGCTTCCCCTCGCCGGAGCGATCCCTGTCCTGGCAGGCAACCGGGCTCAGCGTCTGGTGGATCGGGCGAAGGAGGGCACCGCCCCGCTGACGCGCCTCGGCCGGCACCTGCTGGAGACCTCCACCACGCTCGCATCGGTCAAGGAGGTCCGCCTGTCGGGTGCTGAGGCCGTACTTATCGAACGCCACCAGCGCGACTGGGCCACCACGACGACCGCGCTGCGCCGGGCCCAGACTTCCGCTGCCCTGCTGCGCGCAGCAGGGCAGCTCACCTTCGCCGCGGCCTACGGCGGTGCGATCTATCTGGTGGTCCGGCAGGCGCTGCAGGGCGGCTCGGGGCTGGGCGACGTGATTCTGGTGATCACTCTGGCTGCGCAGATCTCCTTCCAGGTGTCCAATGGACTCGGCCTGCTGACGATTCTCCAGGCGGCCGGTGGCACGATGGAGCGGATCCGGACACTGCGCGCTGCCGCCGCCGCGTCCGCCGCTCGTACCGGGCCTGGCTCGGCGCAACCACCCGCCGTCCTGACTCGCGGCATCCGGCTCGACCACGTGAGCTTCACATACCCGAACACCGACCGGAAGATCCTCGACGACGTCACCCTCGACATCCCGGCAGGCACCGCGCTCGCCGTGGTCGGCGAGAACGGGGCGGGCAAGAGCACCCTGGTCAAACTGCTGTGCGGGTTGTACCGGCCGACCTCGGGAAGAATCCTGGTGGACGGCCTCGACCTCGCCTCCGCCGCCCCTGCCGACTGGCAGCGCCGGGTGTCCACCCTGTTCCAGGACTTCGCCCGGCTGGAACTGCGACTGCGGGACAACACCGGCATCGGCGACCTCGACCGGATCGACGACGACCAGGCCCTGCAGCAGGCACTCGACGCGGCCGAGGCGGGCCCTGTCCAGGCGCTGGTCCCCGACGGCCTGGACGGCCTGCTCGGCCGCGGGTACGGCGACGGCACCGAACTCTCCGGCGGCCAGTGGCAGAAACTCGGGCTGGCCCGCACGCTGCTGCGCCGCAGCCCGCTTCTGGTCGCCCTGGACGAACCCGCCTCCGCCCTGGACGCGACCGCCGAGCAGGCGCTCTTCGAGCGCTTCGCCGACCTCGTCACCGAGACCCGCGCGGCCACGGGTGCGATCACCGTCCTGGTTTCGCACCGCTTCTCCACGGTGCGTATGGCCGACCTGATCGTGGTTCTGGAACACGGCAGCGTCTCGGAGGTCGGCACCCACGCGGACCTCGCCGCGAGTGGCGGCCTCTACGCGGAGCTGTACGACCTTCAGGCCCGCGCCTACGCCTAGAAGGGCTTGGCTGGTACTCCAACGTCACCTGGCCTGTCTGCGCCGGTAGTGGGATCGGCGGGCTCGGGCTTGGGATGTTCACCGCCAGAACGACCAGTGCTCCGGTGGTAGCGCTGACGTGCACGCGTCGGCCGCAGCTGACGGCCAGAACGTAGCCGATCTCGCGGTGTTCCAGGTCGGCGCGGAGACCGGGGTCGGCACCATAGACCTCGTCGCCGGTCACCCACCTGAACGGGACGGCGACGTCGAGCGCGGCGGTGATCATCTGCCGGTCGAGGCTGGGCTTCGTCGCGAACCGGACCGGGTCGGGGACGCCGGCGGTGGCGAGGCGGTCGGGCTGGGCGCACCAGGTTGCCTCGGGTGGGTAGAGCCGGCGATCGATCATCGCCCGCCCGGCGGGTGACACATAGGCCAGGAACAGCCCGACCTGGCTGCTTTCCACCCAGCCGGCGGTGCCGGTGTACTGCCGCTGCACCCCGACCGAGCACAGAACCTTCCTCAGGAAGCCGGTCTCGACGCAGGCCAGCACCGCGTCGGGGTGGCCGAGCCGTTCGACCAGCCACTCACGAACGTCATCGCGGACGGCGTCGGCGTCCCAACCAGGCGTACGATCGTCCATCGTGGACGTCGACGCCGGGGAGCCGATCGGACCACCGCTCAGCGTCGATGACGCCTGCTTCATGTGGTGGGAACTGAAGGACACCTCGGAAGCCGATCCGACGTTCATCGCGGTGGGCACCCTGGCCGGGGGCGGCTGGTACGTGCGGCACACGCGGTACGGCAGCCGCCGGTTCGCCGGTAAGGAGTCCGCCTGGGCGGCGGTGCGTCGACTGATGGCGCGCTCGCGGTCAGGACGGTGGCAGTCGGTCCCCGCCGGGGCCGACCGGATCACGGCAACGCACCCCGGTCCCCACCACCCGTTGCTGGTCGCCAAGGCCGCCCTCAACGGTTACCGTGCCGCCTACACCGGTCGGCCACCGGTCACCCCGCCGGGCCCCCGCAAGGAGCCGGACTGCTGTTCCGAGTACGGCTTCGCCGCGGGCACCCGGGCCGGGCAGCGCGATCGCCGCAGTGTGCGACCGGGCACCCCCTACGCCGAACTGCCGACGGTGAGTGGCGACTGGCACCGGCCGACACACCCGGCCTTCCACGATCCGTCCCATGTGATCCTCGGCGTTGCCGCCGGCTATCTGGCGGGCCGTTCGGGTCAGCCCCCCGAACTGCTACGGGGCCACGACTGCTGCTTCGCCTTCGGCTACCACGAGGCGGTCCGGTCGGGCGAGGACGACTACTACCGCGCAACGGCCGATGAGGTGCATCGGGGCAACCCCGGCACCAGCGTCGAAGCCGCTGAGCGAGAGCTCAGACTTCAGGCGTTTCGGCGCAGGTCGGCGCGAGACGGCTTAGGGCTAGTACTGCACCGCTCGGCTCGGGGTGCGGTTTCGCCGGGCGGAGCCGCGTCGGCGGGCGCGGCGGGACCTGTGTGGGCTGACCGTCGATGACCCACCCACAGACATCGATGCAGGTCTCTTTTGCCGGTCCTGGCGCCATCTGACGGCAAAGCCCGGTGACGGTATTTCCCGGCGCAGTCACGACTCTTCCACTACGTCATCGCGCCGAAACGGCATGGAAACATGCCGAGTTCGACGCCCCCCCGTCGATGGGAGAAGCCTGTCATGGGCAAGGTAGGGAAACGTGTCCGCCGCTCGACGCTGGCTGTACTCACGGGCGCGGCGCTTGCGGGTCTGCTGGCGGTCACCACAGCCGCCGCGGCACCCGGCGAGGCACAGCAGGAGAAGGCCGCCGCGGCGGCCCGTACCGACGTCTACATGAAGGACGTCACCGCCGACATCGGCGTCCAGCCACACTCGTACAGCCCGCTGTGGGCAAGCCCCGACATCAAGGTCTGCCCGACCGCCGTCGAGTGTGCCGTCAGTCAGAACCCCATCGTCGGCGTCACCAACTACCTCTTCGTGAAGTTGCGCAACGCCGGCCCGTACGGCTCGGGCGTCGACAACGGGGTGCTGCGGATCTACCGGACGACCCCGGGCGGCGGCGCCACCTGGCCGACGCACTGGACCCAGATCGGCGCGGCCAGCGTGACCGTCTATCCGGGTGTCACCACGGTGACGATCCCGTGGACCGGGGTGCCCGGACCGGGCCACTTCTGCCTGTTGGCGCGCTGGGTGTCGCCCACCGACCCGATGACCTTCGAGGGCCCCAGCAACAGCGTCAACACCCTGCACAACAACAACATCGCCTGGCGCAACGTCGACTCGGTCCGGCTCACGCCGGGCGGGCCGCGGGTCGTCCGGCCGTTCGCCATCGGCAACGTGCTCGCCGTGGAGACCAAGAACGACCTGGTCTTCACCCAGCCGGCAGAGCAGGTTCGGGGTGCCAGGGTCTTCGTCGACCTCGGCCCGACCCTGTTCGAGCGCTGGCAGGCCACCGGCAAGGTCGGTACGGGAGTCCGCCAGGTCGGCAAGACCGAGTTGGAGATCGTGGAACCGGCGAAGGCCAGCATCAGCGGGCTGCTGTTGAAGCCCGGTGAGCGCCTCGAGTTCTCACTGGCCTTCTCGGCTGAAACCGCCCTGGCCAAGGAATCCGTGCTCAACGTGACCCAGTTCGGGCCGGACGCCGACGGCACTGAGCGCGCCGACCTCGGTGGGGTGCAGTACCTGATGGACACCGAGCAGAAGTAACGCCGGTCGTCGCCACCTCCGGGTGGGGCGTGGGCCATCCGGCCCATGCCCCACCCTCGTCGGTCCGGCCAGGATCGGACATCGGGTGCGCACCGTCGCCCCGGAAGCGGGCCAGCGGTCAGCGCAGACAGACCCAGGCGGTGGACACCGCGTACCCGACGGTGCGCGCGCACAACTGGACCGGGCCCGGCGGTGGGACGCCCAACGAGAAGAAGCCCACCGCGTCCACCGACGCCTCGTCGTACGTGCCGGAGGCCGTGCGGGCACTCACCCGTCCGCCACCGGACGGGGAGAGCTGCCCGACGATCCCGGCCTCGCTCACCTCGATCTCCACCACCACCGGCCCGTTGCGGAAGGAGAGCGTCCGCGCGGACGCAGCGGACCGGGTCATTCCCACCAACTCGGCGTCAACCGCCGAGTCGAACGTCAGCTCGGCGACGGCAAGATCCGCGTCCACGGCACGCCAGGTGAACGCTGCCAACGCCGCGCTCAGGTACGCCTCCGAGACCGGCCCGGTGTCCCACAACGCCGCGCCCAACTCTGTCGTCAGTGCCTCGTCATCGGCCGGCAGCCACGGCTCCATCCGGTTCACCCCCGTTCGTACCGATGGTGGACGCGCCGAGAAACTCGACGATCGCCGGGCATCCCCGCAGCCTACGCAGGCAACGGGCCTGGGTAGGTCCGATGCTGCCGACCGGAACGCCCAACCGCGCGGCGACCTCCCGATAGCTCATCGGCGGGTCGGCGGTCAGCAGCGCCAACAACGCCTGGCAGCGCGGCGGAAGCTGCACGAAACCCTCGCGCAACGCCTGCCGCCGCTCCGCGCGCAGCAACTCGTCGTCCGGGGCAGGAGCCATCCCGGCCAGCTCACGGGAGAACCCGCGGTAGGTCTCGAGCGAGTCGTCGTACGGGTCGACGGGCTGGTCCCGGCGGCTCAGGCGGGACAACCGGTAGCACTCGCGCCGGGTCGTGGTGGCCAGCCAGCCCGGCAGCGCCTCAGGTTCGCGTACCCGACCCAACTGCTCCACCAGGCGAAGCCAGACGGTCTGGTTGACATCGGCCGCATCGGCCCGACCGAGGTCGTACGCCCGGATGACCGAATAGACGAGCGGGGTGTACCGGCGAACCAACTCGGCCCAGGCCGACTCGTCCCCGTCGGCGGCGGCGGACAACAGGCTGGTCACGCTTGCACCGGTCACCGGGCCACCGCCCGACCGCTGACGCGGCTCATCCGACGAGCACCCCGTAGTCGGGATGCCAGCGGGGAGCGGCGAGCAGGGTCGCGCGCGCCTCGTCCGCGCTGAGGCCCCCGGCGGTCATCAGGGCGGCGAGCCGCCCGGAGACGTACGCGGTGGCGAACGAGGTGCCAGCCCAGGTGGCGAACCCGTGGAACTGCCGTACCGGCCGACCGGGCAACGGTAGCTGCCCCTCGACGTAGGTGCTGTGGCGCTCACCGAGGGCGCAGGCGTCCACCCAGGGCCCGAAGCCGCTGTCGATCGCCGGCACCACACCACCGGCCGTCTGGCTGACCGCCGCGACCGCCAGCACCCGGTCCAGGGCGGCAGGCCAGACCGGACGGCTGGTGCCGGCGTTGCCTGCCGCCGCGACCACGGCGCTCGTCGCCGGCAGCACAGCCAACGCGTTGGCCAGTGGCAGCGAAGGCTGATCGTCCAGGGTGTATCCCCCCAGCGAGAGGTTGAACACGGAGACCTGCGGCGCGAGCCGGCTCAGGGCGGCCACCACCATCGCCTCGTCCCCCACACCGTTCGGGTCCAGGGCCTGCTCCGGGTCGACGCGCACCCCCGGCGCGGCCTGCCGGACCAACCCCGCGACGAAGGTGCCGTGCCCGCCCTGCGGGGCGAGCACGTCGGTGTGGACGTAGAGCGGATCCTCGTCGTCGAGCTGCGGGAGATATGCGCCGCCGAGCCACTGTGGGTGATAGTCGCCAGCCTGCCGCCAGATCCCGGTGTCGCAGATTCCGACGGTGACACCTGCGCCCTCGCCGGACCGGGCCGGGTCGGGGGGCGGCAACGCCGCGGCCGAGCGGGGTGGCCCACCCGGGTTTCCCATGATGTTGCCCAGGCCGATCAGCACATGGTGCGGTTGCACCGCCGGCACCGATTGGCCGGGCCATTGTCGGGGGTCGCGCAGTTTCCCCACGACGCCGGGAATGTCGGTCTCCCGATCGAACAACAGCCGGGTGACACCGGCGAAGCCGGCTCCGACGGTCATTGAGCCTTTCCGCGTAACGGCGTGAGTGCGGTGGGTGGTCGCCGTGGTGGTCGGTGCGGACACGCCCGAACCCGTTGCGGTGCAAGGAAAA
>NZ_JBIUCH010000033.1:0-53298 GCF_044548625.1 Micromonospora sp. NPDC051925
CAGGATCACCGCAGCGGCCCTCGTACTCCTGCACGTCGAGCACAACCGCACAACCTGATCACCCAACGCCACGACCCGTTACGCGGAAAGGCTCAATCACCTGCACCTGACGCGATTCTGCCGCGATCACGGCGATCGCCTCGATGGCTGCCAGCCATTCCTGCGTCTCAGCTTCTGGCGCATGATCGTTCAGTACCACGACGCAGGTCACGCTGTGCGCGTGCTCGACCCTCCTGATTACGATCTGAAACCGGTCCTCGTAGTCCTCCCACTTCATGTCCACGTCCGCCCGGGGAACCGTCACGATCTCCACCATCCACGGGCTCCCGCCCACAGGGGCGATGAGGAGATCCCCGCTCTTGATCGAGCCAGGAATTGGCGGCTCAAAGCTGAACGGTGTTCCCGCGCTGGCTGCCACACGGGCAACCTCCAGTTGTAGCCAACTGTGCCGCCAGGTCGCGGTGTCCATGCCCTTCTTCATACCGGTCCGGACTTTGGCGAACGTCGGTTCGGCTGCGGCGGCATCCAGCCACAGCGCCCACGACAGCACCTGGGGTAGCGCGTAGCGGTAGGCGCCGACAAGGAGCAACTCGCGTGGGAACCAGCCCCGCTTGTCGTACTGCCGGCCCGGCCAACTCTCCCCGAGATGTGCACGGAACCGATCAACGGCCCAGCGTGCCGCAGCGGCCCCACTTTCGGAGAGGCCGCCCCTGCCAATCATTTCGTCGATCTGCCGCCAGGTCGGCCCGTCCTCGTCCATCGAGACAGGATGGTCTTGAAATGGCCTTCGTACAAGCGTCTTCCGAAGCCTCAGCGCCGTGAGAGCAACTGCTTGAGTGGACCACAGCGCCACGTGGGCGTCAGGGCAGCCGAACTCAACCGATACAGACGAAACGCGTTCCTTGGTCAAACCACGACCAGCTGCCACTATGGCAACTGCCGCAGCGTGACGCCCGGTCCGGGCCGTCGGTGTAGCCCACATCACCCGTTCGGCTTGAGTTCGTCCGCCACGTGCCACGGACTGGGGCTCCGTCCAACGGACGTCTGACGGACAAATGATCAAGGGTAGGTTCTCGATCTTCCGAGAACCTACCCTTGACCTGCTGTTCCTTGGTGGAGCTGAGGGGATTCGAACCCCTGACCCCCTCGATGCGAACGAGGTGCGCTACCGGGCTGCGCCACAGCCCCTCCACCGGCGGACCGGCTTCGGTCCCACCCGGCTTTCACCGGGCGGGCCGGCGCCAAGACTAACAGCCCACCCACCCACCGAGCGAATCGCCCCTCCCGCCCCGAGCGAGTCGGTCAAGCGGGCGCGCGGGAGAGGTCAGGCGCCGTGCGGGTCGCGGCCGGACTGGTAGGGGCGTCCGCGCAGGCCACCGGAGCGGCGGTACGACACCGAGCCGCCCCCGCTGGCCGCCGCCGGCAGGCCGGCCGGCCGGTCGAGCCCCATCGCGGTGCGGCGTACCGCCTCGCGTTGGGCGGCCAGGCGGCGTTGCGCCTCCCGACGGGCCGCTGCCCGGCGGGCCTGCTCGCGGCGCACCTCGGCCTGTCGGGCGGCCAGCCAGGCCGCCTCCCGGGCCCGGATACGCCGCCTGCGCCGCTCGGCCAGCGCCCGCCGCCGCAGGTGTGCGACGTACACGAGCAGGAGGGTTGCGGTGACCGAGAAGCTGATCCAGAAGCCGGGGCTGACCACGATCACGCCGACCAACTCGACGAAGTTGAGCAGCAGCAGCGCGGCGAGCACCCGACGCCGCCGGTAGACGGCGGGGGTGTGGTGCCCGGGTCGGGGCGGCCGGCGTCGGGCCTGCCGGGGGGCGGGCGGCACGGCGCGCAGCCGACCGGACCGGCGGGCGGAGACCGGCGCACCGAGTTTACCGCTGGCGTCCTCGGCGAGGGTGACGACGAGCGTCCGGGGCTGGTTGACCGGTCGCCGGCCGGGGACAGTACGACGCCGTCGGCGGCGCTGGAGCACCCGCGCCGTCGACTGCGCCCGCTCCGCCACCAGCCGCTCGGTGGCGTCGTACCGACGAACCAGCGCCGGCGCGAGGGCGAGCAGACCGGCGGCGGCGAGGACGGCGAGGAGCACCGAGGTCGGCACCCTCACCCCTCCCGTCACCGAATTCGGGGCAACCACCGATCGACAGCAAGATCTTCCCCGAAAGGTCCCCCTCGGCGCAGATCCTGCGGTCAAACAGCGCTTGCCGCAGCTTGCAGTTACTTGAGGTTACGGGCCACCGACCGGGATGCCGGCACGCCGCGCCGATCCCGTCCGTGGGACGGCTCACCCGACGTCGTGACGCATCCGGTGCCAACGGGCCAGCAGACCGCCCTCGGCCGCCACCTCCTCGCTGGTCATCGCGTATCCGATGTGGTCCCGCCAGGCCCCGTCGATGTGCATGTAGCGTACGTGGTACGCCTCCTCGCGGAAGCCCAGCTTCTCCACCACCCGCCGGGACGGCTTGTTCTCCGGCCGGATGTTCACCTCGACCCGGTGCAGCCCACCCGGGCCGAACGCATGGTCGACGGCGAGCGCCATCGCGGTGGGGATCACCCCACGTCCGGCCACCCGGGAGTCCACCCAGTAGCCGACGTACCCGGAGCAGAACGCCCGCCGGACGATGCTGCCCACGTTCAGGTGGCCGACCAGCCGCTCCTGCCCGTCCTCGCGCAGGCAGACCGCGAACGGCATCCCCTCACCGGTACGCGCCGAACGCCGCTGGTCGGCGTGCACGTAGCGGAAGGCGGCCGGCGAGTTGGCCGCGTCCCAGCCGCCGGGCAGGTGCGACTCCCAGGGCGCCAGCCAGGCCCTGTTCGCCCGGCGCACCGCCGACCAGACGGTGGCGTCGGACCGCCGGTACGGTCGCAGCACCACCGGACCGTCCATCAGCACCACCGGCCACCCCGGCGCCCGTCCGAACCAGCTCACCGCGCCGGCCTCCCGTCCCCGACCGGGATGTCGGTCGATCCGAACCGGCTCACCGCCGACGGTCCAGCAGCAGCACGTCCACGGTGGAGCCGGCGGCCGCGGTGGTGACCCGCTCACCGAGCACCATCAGGCCGTTCGCCTCGGCCAGGCCGGAGAGGGTGTACGGGCCCCCGCTGAGCGGCTGCACCGTGTAACCCCCGCCGCGCCGCTCGGCCACGTGGGCGGGCCGGAACTCGCGCAGCCCACCGGGCGACGAGATGGTCTCCAGCAGGTGCGCCCGCACGCTCGGCCGGAACACCGGCTCCGCGCCGGCCAGCAGCTGGATCGCCGGCCGGGCCAGCACCTCGAAACCGATCAGCGCCGCGCCGGGCTCACCGGGAAGACACACCACCGGCACCTCCTCGGCGCCGACGGTACCGAACCCGAGCGCGGTGCCGGGGTACAGCGCCACATCGGTGAAGGTCACCGGGCCGGCCCGGCCGCCCTCTCGACGGGACAGGATCCGCCGGACCATGTCGCCGGGGCCGGTGCCGGTGCCGCCGGTGGTGATGATCAGATCGGCCCGCAGGGTCTGGTCCTCCAGCAGGCCGCGCAGTCCCTCCGGGTCGTCGTCGCAGATCCCGATCCGGTACGCCAACGCGCCCACCTCGGCGGCGGCGGCGGTCAACGCGTGGGAGTTGGCGTCCACCACCTGACCGGGCTGACTGCCCCGGCCCACGTCGACCAGTTCGTCGCCGGTGGCCACGATGACCACCCGGGGGCTGGGCCGCACCACCACGTGCCCGATGCCGGTGGCGGCGAAGACGGCCACCAGCGCCGGGGCGACGTACGTGCCGGCGCGGGCGAGGACCGTGCCGGCGGGCAACTCCTCACCGGCGCGGCGCACGCCGTACCCACGTTTGGGGGTGCGGAAGATCTCCACCGCGGCCATGCCCTGGTCGGTCCACTCCACCGGGACCACCACGTCGGCGGCGATCGGCATCGGCGCACCGGCGGCCACCGAGAAGCACGAGCCGGGGGTGAGCCGGACCGGACGCCAGCTCGCCGCGCCCAGGTCGCCGACCACGTTGAGCCGTACCGGACGGCCCGGCCCCCCGGAGGGGACCGGGCCGTACCCGACGAGGTCCTCCCAGCGCGCGGCGTACCCGTCCACCGCCGCCTGGTCGAAGGCGGGGAACGAGTGCGGGGCGACGACGTCGGAGGCCAGGACGTTGCCGTACGCCTGGGTGAGGTCGAGGTCGAGCGGGGGCAGCGCGCGTAACCTGCGCAGCACGCTGCCCAGGTAGTCGGCGAGCGGCGTCAACTCGTTCGCGGCCGCCTCGGCGTCGGCCGTAGAGGTCATGTACCGGAGCCGCCCGCCGCGTCACGTACCCCGTCGAGGATCGCCGCCGTGACGGTCTGGTCGCTGTTGTTGACGAACTCGGCCAGCCAGGCGCGGAACTCGCCTCCGAGATCCTCCCGCTCGACGGCGATCTGCACGACTGTCTGGAGGTAGCCCAGCGGCATGCCGGTGTCGTAGCGGGTGCCCCGGTAGACGATCGCGTGCACCGGCACGCCCTCGCTGCGCAGCAGCTCCATCGCGTCGGTCAGCTGGATCTCGCCGCCGCTGCCCGGTTCGGTACGCCGGATCGCGTCGAAGATCCGCCCCGGCAGGACGTACCGGCCGAGGACTGCGAGGTTGCTCGGGGCCTCCTCCGGCTTGGGCTTCTCCACCAGGCCGGTGACCTTCACGACCTCGCCGATGTCGGTCAGCTCGGCCTCGGCCGGCTCGACCGAGGCGATCCCGTACCGCTTGGTCTCGGCCGGGTCGACCTCGAAGAACGCCAGCACCACGCCACCGGTGCGGGCCTGTAGCTCCAACATGGCCGGCAGCAGCGGCTCGGACGGCTTGACGAACTCGTCACCGAGGAGCACCGCGAAGGGCTGGTCGCCGACGTGCGACTCGGCGTACCCGACGGCGTGGCCGAGACCGAGCTGCTCCGGCTGCCGGCAGGTGTAGATCTCGGCCAGCTCACTGGGGCGCTTCACCGCGGCCAGCCGCTCCGCGTCGCCCTTGGCCTCCAGCCGGGCCTCCAGGTCGGGACGGCGGTCGAAGTGGTCCACCATCGACGTCTTGCCCCGGCCGGTGATCAGCAGCACGTCACCGATGCCGGCCTGGGCGGCCTCCTCGACGATGTACTGGAGCACCGGCCGGTCGATCACCGGCAGCAGCTCCTTGGGCACCGCCTTCGTGGCCGGCAGGAACCGGGTGGCCAGGCCGGCGGCCGGGATCACGGCCTTGACCGCACGGGGACGGCCGGTCGCGGCGGCCGTTGAGGGGTTCGCTGAGTGCTCCGACATGCCGCGAGACTATCGGCCACGGCTCTGCCGCGGCGGGTGAGGACCGGAAGACGCGCCGCCCGGCTGCGTCACACCGGGAGCGCCGACGGCGTGCCGGCCGCCCGGCCGCTCGGTGGGTGGATGGTCGGCCGACCGGCCGGCGGGTGGCCAGTCGGGGGGCGGCCGATCGGGGGGTGGCCCGGCGCGGGGCAGGTCGTCGTCCGGGCTGGCCGCCCCCGCCGGCACGGCGATCTCCTCGGTCGGCACCGACCGGGTCCGCGCGGTCGCCACCCGGTACCCGTCGCGGCCGGCGCCCTTGGCCGCGTACAACGCCTCGTCGGCGGCATCCAGCACCTCCGTGCCGGTGTTGGCATGGTCCGGATAGACGGCGATGCCGATGGAGACCGACACCGAGATCGTCGTCGGGGTGCCGGCGTGGCCGACCACGACGACCGGGGTGTCCCGGACGGCCGCGCCCAGCCGCTCGGCGACCGTCGCCGCGCCCCGGGCGTCGGTCTCCGGCAGCAGCACCACGAACTCCTCACCGCCCTGCCGGAAGGCCAGATCCACCTCGCGGATCTCGCCCCGGACCCGGCGGGCGAACTCGGCGAGCACCGCGTCACCGGCGGCGTGCCCGTAGCTGTCGTTGACGATCTTGAAGCGATCCAGGTCGAGGACGAGGATGCTGAGCATCCGGCCGAACCGGCTGGCCCGCTCCACCTCCCGGCGCAGCGATTCGCGCAGGTAGCGGTAGTTCCACAACCCGGTCAACGGATCGGTCAGCGACAACCGCTGCGCCTCCTCGTGCACCCGTACGTTCTCCACCGCCACCGCCGCATGCCCGGCGAAGGTCCGCAGGGTGGCCAGGTCGTCGTCGTCGAACTCGTCGGCGCCGAGCCGGTCGTACAGGACCAGCACGCCGACCGCCGGATCCCGGCCGGCCGCGTCCCCACCGGGTGCGGTGAACGGCACCGCCACGTACGTCTCACACCACGGCTCGCCGGTCGGCATCGTGCCGGGCGCGACCCGACCCCGCTGCGGTTCACCGGTGGCCGCGACCCCACCGACCACCCCCACACCGACCGGCACCCGCAACTCCTCCGGTTCGGTGCCCGCCGGGCAGCGCCCGGCCAGCCCTTCGGCGCACCGCCCGACGAGCACCCCGGTGCCGTCGAGCAGCAGCACCGCCCCGGCCCGCGCCCCGGTCGCCGCGATGGCGCTGTGCAGGATCACCCGCAGGATGCGTTGCAGGTCGTGGGTGCTGGCCAGGGTGTCCCCGAGCACCCCGAGATGGCCGCGCAACTGGTCCCGGCTGCTGGTCAACGCGGTCACGTACCCGGCGGTCTCCCGGATCATCCGGTTGAACGCGGCGGCGAGCCGACCGATCTCGTCCCGGCTGCGCACCGGCACCCGGGCGGTCAGGTCGCCCCGGGCCACCCGGTCGACCGCACCGGCCAGCTCCACCAACGGCCGGGTGGTGACCCGGGCCAGCCGCCACGCGGCCAGCACGGCCAGCGCGGCGGCCAGCAGCACCGCCCCGGCCAACCCGGCCGGCAGGCCCGACGGTCGTTCACCGGCGACGGAGAGGACCAGCGGCAGCGGCTGCCCGGGGGCCGGCCCGAGCCGTCGGACATACCGGCCGTCGGGGGTCGCGGTGACCCGGTCGCCGTCGACCGTGCCGGCGGCGGCGAGCACCTCCTCGCGTACCTGACGGGCCTCGGTGGTGTGGGTGATCCGGCCGGGGCCGGCGGTGTCGTCGAGGAGGGTGACCGCGACGCCGGTCGCGGCGGCCAGCCGGGCCACGAACGCCGGGTCGACCACCTCGGCGACGGCCACCGTGCCGAGCGGCGTGCCGGCCTGGTCGCGCAGGTCCACCCGGGCGCTGAGCGCCTGGACCGGCCCCTCGGTCCGGGCCCCCGCGCAGTCCTGCCAACCGGTGGCGGGCCCGCCCGGGGTGGCGTAGGTGATGCCGCCGGACACGTCGGTGACCAGCACGGCGGCGGCCAACCCCCGGCTGACCACCTGGCCGGCAGCGCCCGCCCGGCCGGCCGGGTCGGGGCGTAGGGCCACCGCGTCGGCGGCGGCCCGTAACTGCTGGCAGAGCGCGTCGATCGAGGTCCGGACGGCGGACGCGGCCAGGCCGAGACGTTCGGTGGACCGGCTGCGGTCCACCGTCGACAGCGTGGTGCCGACGAAGACCGCGCCGAGCAGCACCGGGCCGAGCACCACCGTGAGGAAAGCCGCCGTCAACCGCCCGCGTAGCGTCAACGCTTTCCCCCCGGAAGTTCCAGGCCTGTTCCTGCGATGCTGACACAGAGCGACCGATTTGACAGCGTTGCGTCAGGAGTGTTGCGTGCCCGATTTTTCTGATGAAGTGGAAGACGCCCACGCGGCGAAACGCGAGACGCGCGCCGCGCTGCTCGCCCGCCGTCGGGCGCTCACCGCGCCGCAACGGGCCGCCGCCGCGACGCGCGTCCAGGCCGAGCTGACCCAGTTGGTACGCCGCCTGCGGCCGGCCAGGATGACCGGGTACGTGCCGGTCGGGTCCGAGCCGGGCGGCCCCGAACTGCCCGAGGTGCTCCGTGCCGCGCTGCCGGCCGGGGCGGAACTGCTGCTGCCGGTGCTCCGCGACGACCTCGACCTGGACTGGGCGCCGTACGCCGGGCCGGGCACCCTGGTCGCCGCCGGCCGGGGCATGCGCGAGCCGGACGGTCCACGTCTGGGTCGGACGGCGATCGTCGGGGCGACGCTGGTGGTCGTACCCGCGCTGGCGGTCGATCGGCGCGGCCTGCGGCTGGGCCGGGGCGGCGGCTCCTACGACCGGGCACTGACCCGGGTGCCGACGGTCACCCTGACCGTGGCGCTGCTGCACGACGGTGAACTACTCGCGGCGCTGCCCGCCCAGCCCCACGACCGGCCGGTACGTGCGGCGCTCACCCCGTCGGACGGCCTGCGCCCGCTCCCCGAGCCTCCCGCCGGCGCACGCTGAGACCTGCGTCCGTTCTCAGACGGCCCGCGTCCCGCCTCCCCGACGGCCCGGCCTATGCTGCCCGACGGCCCGCGTCCATGCTGTCTGACTGCTCGTCCGTGCGGTCTGACGGCCCGCGTCCGCTTTGCGACGGCCCGTCCATGCTCCGCGGACGGGCCGGATGACGATCCTCCCCCGTCCGCTGGACGAACCCGGGTCCGATGACGCACCATTGGCACTCGAATACGTCGAGTGCCAATCGGCCGTGCCAGATCCGGAGGAGAACGTGCCCACGTACCAGTACGCCTGCACCGCGTGCGGCCACCAACTCGAGGCGGTGCAGTCGTTCTCCGACGAGCCGCTGACCGAGTGTCCCGCGTGTGAGGGGCGGCTGCGCAAGGTCTTCAACTCGGTCGGTGTCGTGTTCAAGGGCTCCGGCTTCTATCGCACCGACTCCCGGGCCTCGGGCACCGAGGGCAAGAACGGCGCGACGAAGCCGGCGAAGTCGGAGAGCACCTCTTCCGGTGGAGACTCGTCGGGCTCGTCCGGGTCTTCGGGATCCTCGTCCTCGGGATCCTCGTCCTCGGGCTCGGGCTCGTCGTCGTCGGGCTCGTCGTCGGGCTCGGGCTCGTCCGGGTCGACCAGTGGTGGTTCGTCCGGGTCGAGCAAGTCACCGGCCGCCAGCGCTTCTTCCTGACCCCCGTACACCACCGAACGCCCCTGCCGCCCCTCGGGCCGCAGGGGCGTTCGGCACAGGTACGAGTAGCAGATCCGGCGGGTGGATGGTCGTTGTCCACAGGCCGGCTCGTCGGCCACAGGTTGTGGACAACGGCTCACAGCTCGACCGTCCCCCGCCTAGCCTGCTGAGCCGGGGATGCCGCCACGGCATCCGGTGAGCGGCGGAGGTGTTGTCATGGCGGCCGGTGGCGCGGATGGTGAAGGCTCGCTACGGCCGTTCCGTTGGCCGCGCCGCCCCGGCGGGGGAACCCTGCTGCGGGCGGCGCTGGTGGCCGTCCTGCTGGGCCTGGCGGTGATCGTCCTGGACACCCCGACAGACTGCCCCACCAGCGCTCCACCGCCCGTCGGCTCCCCCGGCATGGCGGGACTTCTCGCCACGACGACCAGCCCGGCGGGATGTCCCACCACGCCGACCGGGGCGGCGGACGGGTCTGCCGCAGCGGGCCGGCCCGGCCACGCTCCCGTCGCACCGACCGACCGGGCGGGGCATCCGGGTGCCAGTGGGGCAACTGCCCCCGGTTGGGAAGTCGGTGGAGGTGGCTCGGTCGCCCTGCCGCTGCCGAGTGGCTTCGTGGGAGTGCCGGTACGCCTGGCCGAACCAGCCGCCCTCGCGGTCCTCCGCCCCGGCGCGCGGGTCGACCTGCTCGTGGTGCCGGCCGGGCGGACGACCGGTGAGACCATCCTGCTGGCGGCCGACGCGCTGGTGCTCGACGTGGTGGGCGGGGGTGCCGCCGACGGCTCGTCCGCGCTGTACCTGGCGGTGCGGCCCGATCAGGCGCAGCGGTCCGTCGGCCAGCCGGAGGGCAGCCGCTTCAGCGTCGTCGTCCGGAGATGATCCACCCGTGTGCGCCCCGACAGCGGTATCGCCCACTTCCGGATACCGCTACCTCGCCCACCGAAAGTGGATCTCGCCAAGAAGCCACCCTGATGGCGATGCCGGCGGCGGTCAGCCCCAGTGCGGAGGGCGCTCGGCGAGCAACCAGTCGTCGTTGCCACCACGGCGCTCACCCCAGCCGAAGTCGGTGTCATCGACGGTCTGCTCCGGCAACACCACGAAGTCGTCGCTGAGGTCGACCGCGCGGTCGTCGTCGCCGGGCACGCCATGCCCCGCCGGGTCCTCGGTGCTCACGACGGCAAGACTACCCGGGCGGCCAGTCCGATCGAATGTCCTGCCTGCTGGCGCGTCGACTCGTCCTGTGGGATCGCGCGGACGTCCGGTACGCGGAAGACCGTCAGCCCCGACGGGCGGCACCCGGACGTCGAAGGTCGTGCCAGGTCGGCCCACTGGCCGGCTTCGCGCCGAAGATCGCCGCGTCGGACGGCTGGCGGATCGCCGCGTTGGTAGCGTCGGACGGCGTGACGACGCCCAGCGGTGCCCGCCCCGAGGATGAGTACTGGCGACGCCCGCCCACGCAACCCGCCCCCTCACCCACCGAACCGACGCCCCCGACGAGCGCGGCCGGTCGAGCGGACGCCCACAGCCAGCCGATCCCGTCCCGTCAGCCGGACCCGAGGCCCACCACCAGCCAGTCGAACGCGCCGGACAGTCCGGACGAAGCACCCACCGCTACCCCGACCAAAGCCGAGGCCGGAGCCGGAGCCGAGGCCGGAGTCGGGACACCGCACAGCTCACCCTGGGCCAGCCCCGCCGACGGGCCGGCACCCGGTCTGCCGGCCGGCCAGCCCTCCCACCCCCTACCCGGCCAACCTTTCCACGACCCGTCCGGTCGGGCCGCCCCGCCGAGGAGGGGCACGTCGACAGCGGGGACGAGGGCGGGGTGGCCGGGGGCGGGCGGTTACGTCGGACCGCCGCCGACCACGCCGCCACCACCGGGCTGGCGTCCCCCGGTACACCTGGAGGCGACACCGGCCCGCACCCTGCCGGGGCAGGACATGGAGGCGATGGACACGGCGGAGCAGCAGGCCCAGCGGTTCACCTGGAGCGTCGGCGCGGCGGTCGGCGTCGTGTTGCTCGTACTGCTCTGCCTACTCTGTTCCCGAGCGCTGTTCTGACCACCGCCTGACAGCCCACCGCCGGACAGCCCACCGCCGGACTCCGCCCACCGCCGGACACGCACACCGGCCGACGCCGCACACGGGCCGGACACACCGGCAGGCACGCGTCGCCGCATCGGACGCGTCGGCCAGGCACCGACAGACCGGCCGGCCACGCAACCATCGCCGGTACGGCGGTGGTTGCGTGGCCGACCGTGGTCAACCTGCCGACCTCGGTGGCCGGTCAGAACGTGTTGGTCCACACCGAGGCGGCGCCGCTGTCCCCGGTGAGATAGGCGGAGATGGTGTTGAGCACCGCCAGCACCACGACGACCGCGGTCAGTAGCCAGGTCGTCCAGGCGGGCAGTTTCGGGGTACGCACCCGGTTGCTGGTCACCGCCAGCAGCAGCAGCGTCGCCACGGCCAACCCGACGGTGAACCAGAGCAGAATGTCGCCGAACTCGGAATGCTCCTGGATCTTGGCGAGCAACTCGGGAGAATAGCCCTTCTTCTCCAGCGCCTCCTCGAACGCCTCTCCCGTCTCGGTCGCCAGCCAGGCGACGACCGGGGTGACGACGGCCAGGGTGGCCACCGCCCAGTCGAGGCGGGGCCGCCAGCGCGGCACCAACCCGTACGCGCTGGCCAACAGGGCGAGCAACGGCACGAAAACCACCACGGCATGGACCACCAGGACGTGCGCTGGCAGACCGTTGAACTCTTTGAACACCGACACCTCCGACAGTGGACGCGGTTGCGCCAGACAGCGTACGACGAGGGGCATGATCACAGCGTCCCCCATTTGCATACACGTAGTGATCAGCACCCCGGTTCACCGGGCGTCGTCCCGATCGCCGGCCCGCCACCCCGCCGACCCCGGGCCTGCGTTCCGACGCCGGGCGGCACTGCGCCGGGCGGCACTGCGCCGGGCGGCACTGCGCCGGGCGTGGCACTGTTGACGGGTGGACACCGACGATCTCGGCCTCTTCGGTCCCGGTTCGGTCACCTGGAAGGTGCACGACGAACCGATCCTGATCGTCGCCGGCCTGCGCTCGCTCTACCTCCAGGCCCTGCACCCCCGGGCGATGGCCGGGGTGGCCCAGAACAGCAACTACCGGTCGGACGCCTGGGGCCGGCTGATCCGCACCGGCACGTACATCGACACGGTCGCCTACGGCACCACCGCCGAGGCCGAGACGGCCGCCCGGGGGTTACGGGCCCGGCACGCCCGGATGCGCGCCACCGACCCGTTCACCGGGGAGCAGTTCCGCATCGACGAGCCGGACCTGTTGCGCTGGGTGCACGTCACCGGGGCCGAGTCGTTCGTCAGCACCACCCGGCGGGCCGGCCTGTCGTTGACCGACACCGAGGTGGACGCCTACTACGCCGAGCAGCGGCAGGCCGCCGCGCTGGTCGGGCTGGACCCGGCCGAGGTGCCCGGCAGTGCCGCCGAGGTGGCCGACTACTACCGGGCGGTCCGGCCCGAGCTGCGGATGACGAAGGATGCGGCGGAGACCGCCCTGTTCCTGACCGCACCGCCGATCCCGTGGAAGGTCAGCCGCCCGGCCCGGCTCGGGCTGAGCCTCGGACCGCCACGCTGGGCGTACCTCGGGGTGGCCGGCACGGCGCTCGGGCTGCTGCCACCGTGGGCGCTGCGGTTGTACGGCGGCCTGGGGCTGCCCACCACCGCGCTCTCCGCCGGCCTGGGGGTACGGGCGTTGCGGCTGGCCCTGGCGGCGTCACCCCGCAGCTGGTGGAAAAGCCCGATCCAGCAGGCGGCGAAGGACCGCGCCGCCCGCCTCACCGCCGCCTGACCCGGACGCCGCCCCACCCGACTCACCGCTGCCCGACCCGGACGCCACCCCACCCGACTCACCGCTGCCTGACAGTGCGTCGCTCGGCGGCCCGGAATGCTGGCGGCAGCCGACCCGCCGACGGTGGCGGCCGGTGGTGCCAGGGACCTGTCAGTCGGTCACGGGGGTGGTGGGACGGTCGATCGCCGACCACGGCTCACGACCCGGCGTCTGTGCGCCGACCGGGCAGGTACGGCGGTAGTCGCACCAGCCACAGCGCGGCCCGGCCACGGTGGGGAACGCCTCGTCCGGGTCGGCCCCCTCGGTCACCGCCCGCTCGGCGGCCATGATGTCCCGGGCGGTCTCCTCGGCGCGGGTGAGCTGGCGGGTCAGTGACTCGGCGGTGTGGTCGTGCCCGGCGACGGTGCCGGTCGGCAGGTGGTGCAGCTCCACCCGGCGGCACGGCCGGCGGAACGTCCGCTCGGCGGCGTACGCGTAGAGGGCGAGCGCCTGCGAGCCGCGCGCGTCGTCGGCGTCCCATCCGCTACGACCGGTCTTGTAGTCGACGATGACCAGCTCGGGACCGTCCGGCCCGGGGCGGGAGTCGATCCGGTCGGCCCGCCCGTTGAAGGCCAGCACGGCGGTCTTCACGGCGACCACCCGCTCCACCCCCAGCGGATCGGCCTCGGGGTCGAGGGTCGCGACGTACCCCTCCAGCCAGCCCAGCGCCCGCTGGTACGCCGCCCGTTCCTGCTCGTCGTCGCGGTAGCCCTCCCGTACCCAGGTGCCCTTGAGCAGGGCGGGCACCGCCTCGGGGCGACGACGGTCGGCGGGCAGCGCGTACCAGTTCTTCAGGGCGGCGTGCACGCTGGCGCCGAGCGAGTTGTGCGCCCACGGTGGCCCCTTCGGCGGGGCGGGCCGGTCCACGTAGGCGTATCGGTAGCGCCGGGGGCAGTCGGCGTACGCGCCGAGTTTGCTGGGTGTGCAGGTGAAGAGCCGTTCGGGCATGCCGGCGAAGCCGAGCTGTTCGGGTTGACCGGAGCGGGGCCGGGGAGTGCCGGCGGAGGAGGCTCGTCGCACCCTCCAGATCCTGCCAGCCCGGTACGACAGCCCGGCACCGGCACGACGGCGGCTCAGGCCATGTTGACGTACTGGGTGACGAAGGCGGCCACCGCATCGGCGATGAGCTGCACGGCGATGGCCGCCAGCAGCAGGCCGGCGATCCGGGTCAGCACCTCGATGCCGCCCGGTCGGAGGATCTTCACGATCCCGCCGGAGAAGCGCAACACGATCCAGACCGCCAGCATCACCGCGACGATCGCGGCGGCGATCGCCGAGACCTGACCCACCCCGTCGGCCTGCTGCACGAAGAGCATGGTCGCCACGATCGCGCCGGGGCCGGCCAGCAGCGGGGTGCCCAACGGCACCAGGGCGATGTTGGAGGTGACCTGCTGGCTGGGGTCGTCGGCCTTGCCGGTGAGCAGTTCCAACGCGACGAGCACCAGCAGCAGGCCCCCGGCGGCCTGCAACGCCGGCAGGTCGACGTGCAGGTAGGCGAGGAGGGTCTGGCCGGCGACGGCGAAAACCACGATGACGCCGAGCGCCAACGCGACCGCCTGCCATGCGGCCCGGTTGCGGTCACGGGCCGGCAGCGGGCCGGTCAGGGCGAGGAAGATCGGCATCATGCCCGGCGGGTCGACGATGACCAGCAGGGTCACGAAGACCTCACCGAAGAGCTTGAGATCCACCGCACGAGGGTAGCGGTGCCGTCGAAGGCGGCAACCCGGATCAGCCGGAAGCGACGCCGGTCACTCCGGAGGCCGCCGCGACGATCCGCTCGTACGTCTCCGGGGTGGTGGTGTGTGCGCCCAACCGGACGGCCTTGTGCGTGCCGTGGAAGTCCGACGAGCCGGTGACCAGCAGGCCCAGGTCGTGGGCGAGCCGCCGGACGTGCGCCGCCTCGGCGGGCGTGTGGTCCTCATGGTCGGCCTCCAGCCCGGCCAGCCCCACCTCGGCCAGCGCGACGATCAGCTCGTCCGGTGCGATCCGCCCCCGCCGGGTGGCCCTGGGGTGGGCGAACACCGGTACGCCCCCGGCCGCGCGGACCAGGGCGACCGCCCGGAACACGTCGATGTCGTCCTTGGGTAGCCGGTACCGCTCCCCCAGCCAGTCCCGCCCGAACGCCTCGGTGGTGGTGGCGACCAGGCCGGCCCGGATCAACGCGGCGGCGATGTGCGGGTGGCCCACCGTCCCACCGTCGGCGGCGGCCATGATCTCCGACCAGCTGAGATCGACCCCGTCGGCCCGCAGCAGCGCCACGATCCGTTCGCCGCGCACCTCCCGGGCCCGTCGGACCCGGGCCAGCTCGGCGACCAGCTCCGGGTGGTCCGGGTCGAAGAGATACGCCAGCAGGTGCAGCGAGAGCGACGGTTCGACGCCATGCCAGCGACAGGAGATCTCCGCGCCCCGGACCAGGGTCAGCCCCGGCGGCAACGCGTCGACCGCCGGCCCCCACCCGGCGGTGGTGTCGTGGTCGGTGATCGCGACGACGTCCAGCCCGGCGTCGGCGGCGGCGCGGACCAGTTCGGCCGGGCCGAGCGTGCCGTCGCTGGCGGTGGAGTGGGCGTGCAGGTCGATCAGCGGGCGCGCGGGCATGATCCTGACGCTACCGGGCGGGCGAGCCGACGCCGACCACCGCAAGGTCGGCCGGCAGACCGGGACAGGTCACTCCGGACCCGCCACCACGACCGGTCGGACGCCGTCGCCGACCCCGGCCACCAGGGTCGAGGAGGCCCACTTCCCCGCCTGCACCTCGTCGGGGCGCAACCGGGCCAGGGCGCCACCCCGGTCGACGTACGCGGCGTTCCGTGCGTCCGCCCACACCACCACGCCGTCGATCACCGGTCCGACGGTCCGCTGAGGCGCAGCGGTGCCGGCCAGGTCGACCAGGATGGCACCGTCCGATCCGGCGAGTCGACCGTTGACCAGCAGCCAGCGTCCGTCGGGGGAGACCGCACCCCGGCCGTCGACAGCGGGCGTCGACTCGCATCGGGTCGTGTCCGGGGTCAGATCCGGGCCGAGCAGGGCCAGGCAGCTCCGCATGCCGGCGCGCACCCGGGCGACCAGCCGACCGTCCGGCCTGCTCCCGTAGACGTCGAGGACGTCCGGCGCGACAGCACCGGGCGGCGTGCCCGGGGACGGCCGCCACAGCAGGTGACCACCCTGGGGACCGGCCCGGAGCAGAACCTGGTCGCCGACGAACCGAACCGGGACCATACCGGTGGGGGCCGGCTCGGCCACCATCGCGAGGAGCTGACCGGCGACGATCCCGGCGGCGAAGATCTGGCCGTCGTCGCGCCAGGCCACCTGCCGGCCGTCCGGCGACAGGACGATCTCCTCCGCCCCGGCCAGCAGCGCCCGCGGCTCACCGCCAGCGGGCACCATCCAGAGGGTACGGCCGGCAGCGGTCACCGCCCCGGTCAGCAGCCAACCACCCCGGTCGGGCAGCCGTTGCGCGCGTTCGACCGGCCCGATGCCCAGGTCGTACCGCTGCCCGGTGCCGGTGACCAGGACGCCGGCCACGATCAGGTCGACCTGGCCGTCGGCCGGCCGGTCCGGTGGGACGGGCGCGACCGGCTCGGCGGACCGGGTGGCCACCCCGCGCGGGTCGCCGAGCACCACGGTCGGGGTGGTGGAACGGTCCGCCGGCCCGCCGAGCTGGATCATCCCCCCGGCGGCCAGGGCCGTCGCGATGCCGGCCAGCGCGAGCCCGGCGACCGTACGGCGTCGGCGCGTCCGCCGGGCCCGACCGAGCGCCAGCCCGGCCGGGTCGACCGGTAACCGGTGCGGTCCGGCGACCCGCTGGGCGAGGGTCTCCCGCAGCTCCTGCTCCAGCCGCTCGTCGTCCGTCACGGCCAATGGACGCTCGGGGCCGCCGGTCTGGTTGTCCGACCAGGCAGACGAGGACTTCATCGGATCTCCGCGGCGACCGGTGTGGTCGAGTCTTCCGCCCCGGCCCCCGCCCGTACCGGCAAGGGGACCGCACCGGCCCGCTCGGGCAGCACCCCGGCCCGGTCAGGCAGCGGTCGGGCGTGATCAGGCACCGGCTCGCCCGGTGTGGCTCGCGCGGGAGTTCGGGTTCCGCCGGTGGGTCCGCCGGGCGACGGCGGGCGGGCGGCGCGGGAGGGGCGAGAAGCGAGGGAGAGGCGGGGGGCCGTTGCCGGGCGGGGGGCCGGGTCGGGTGCGAGGTCGAGCAGCGCCTCGGCGCCGAGCCGGCGGCGCAGCGTGGCCAGGGCACGGGACGTCTGGCTCTTCACCGTGCCGGGAGAGATCTCCAGCAGGGCTGCCGTCTGGGCCTCCGACAGGTCCTCGTAGTAGCGCAGCACCAGCACCGCGCGCTGCCGGGCGGGCAATGCCCGTAGATGCCGCCAGAGCGCATCCCGGTCGAGCTGCTGCTCGATCTCGTCCGCCCCGGCCCGCTCGGGCAGTACCTCGGTGGGACGCTCACCGTGCCACCGTCGCCGCCACCAACTCGTGGACGTGTTGACCATTACCCGCCGGGCGTACGGCTCGACCGCCTCGATCCCACCCAGTCGCCGCCAGGCCAGATACGTCTTGGTCAGCGCGGTCTGGAGCAGGTCCTCTGCGGTGGCCCAGTCCCCAGCGAGCAGGTACGCGGTACGCAGCAGGGCACCGGAGCGCGCCGCGACGAAGTCGCGGAACTCGTCCTCCAGCGGATCCCGGTCGGCCACCGCTCACCTCCGTGCCCCGTCCTGCCTGGCAGGCTGCCACGCCGGGCAACACCCGGTCGACGGCGAAAGGTGTGCAGTTCGTCCGACGGACGGACGACAGTTCTCAGGCGCCGTCGTCGGCCTTCGCCTCGTCGGCCTCCTTGCCCAACCGGGCCTCGACCGCCTGCGGCTCGTACATCTCTTCGACCACACGCAGGTAGAGCTCGTTCGGGTTGGGCAGGTTCTTGATCTCCCGCAGCGCCTGCTCCTGGCCGGCGGACTCCAGCACGAAGGTGCCGTAGTTGAGGGCCCGGCCGGTCGGGGTCTGCTCGTACTTCATGTCGGTGACCCGGGCCAGCGGCATCATGGCGACCTTGCGCGTGATGATGCCGTCGACCACCATGACCCGTTTGTTGGTCAGGATGAACCGGTTGTACCACCAGTCGGCGACCTTCCAGGCGACCCAGCCCATCACCGCGAACCAGAGGAGCACCGCGATGGTGGTGAGTGCGCCGACGTCCTGCCCGGCGAGGAAGCCGGAGAGGTAGCCGAGGACGAAGGTGGCCGCCACCCCGACGATGATCGGAGTGGTGAGGTGGATCCAGTGCCGCTTCCACTCGCCCCGGTAGCGCTCGGTGGGGAAGAGGTAGCGGGCGACCAGCGAGCTGGGCTCGTCCTCCAGCGGGAGCACCCGGCGGGGGACCATCCCCTGGGAGTCGGACCGCAGGCCGGCCAGTTCCTCCTCGGAGATGACCGGTTGCTGGTAACCCGCCTCCGGGTCGCGGACCCAGGCACGCCCCTCACCGGCGTATCCCGGGCCGTCGCCGTAGCCGGCGTCGTCCGAGAAGGACGGTCCGCTGGAGAGCCCCGGACCGGATCCGTAGCCCGGCCCGTCGTCGGGCCGGTACCTCGGGATCGGTTCGGTGTCCCGCTCCCGGCGGTCCCGGCCGGGATCGTCCGGGTCGAACGGGGGTCCGGAGGGGCTGCCCATCGGTGGCTAGGCGACGAGGCTCGTGAAGAAGTCACCAAAGCCCTGGGCGATGTCCACGATGCCACCGCCGAGAGACTTGAAGACGTCCGCTGCCGAATTTGGCCGGTAGGCAACGAAGAAGATCAAGAATGCGATACCGGCCCAGGTGAGGACCTTCTTGACCATAGCGGGCCATCCTCTCGCGCGGCGCCGGGTCCGTTTACCGCAGCGGCACCCAGAGTATCAGCATGACGTCGTAGCGTGAATATCTGCGTCCCATCTCCGACTCACCCGGAGGGCTGTCAAGCCCTGCCGTGCAGGTACGGGGACGGTGCGCCGTACACGAGCTCGGGCGGAGTCCACTCGGTGAGGTCGTGCAGGACGACATCTTCCGCGAGGAGGTGACCCGCGCTCGCCGGCCAGGCTATCGCATGGAGCCACATTCCCCGAGCCTCACCGGCGTACGCACTTCGATCCGTGGCGGAATTTACCAACCACAGTGGAGTCGGATGGCCGCCGACCCGGATCCGTGCCGGCTCGACGTGCTCGGGATGACCAGGGCCGGGACCGGGACCGGCCAGCACCTCCGTCAACTCTGGACCGGGGTCCGGGCCGGCCACCCCGGCGAACCGGGTGCCCAGTCCGACCCCGGGCTCCTCCGCCACCAGCACCAGCTCGGCCGGGCCGCCGCCGAGCGGTGCCGGCCCGGCGCACGCGACGGCCGTGGCCCGGACGCCAGCGGCCTCGTCGCCGGCCCAGGCCACCCCGGTCACGGTCCAGCCGGACGGCAGCGGCCACGGGCACCACAACGGCAGCGTGGGCCGCTCCGGGTCGCCCTCGGCAGCCACCCGGTCCACCACGCTCGCCACGATCTCGGCGTCGATGTGCTCGGGCACGTGCAGCGGGGCGATCGGTCCGCAACGGACGCAGCGCGACTCGCCGTGCATCAGATCCGGCGGGCGCACCTGACCCGCACACCTCGGACAACTCACCACGACACTCACATCCCCACCGTGGCCCCACAATGCGGGTACGTCAAGCGGAGCACGCCGATCTCCACACCTCCACCACGGCAACGCACTTCCGGTGATCTTGGGCGATTCCGGCCCTCCGAAGGGCCACCACGTACCAGGATCCGGAGAACGCTCGGGCAGACGAGCGATCAGGTGAGTGGGCCGGGGGTCGGCGTACGCGCGGACCTGGCAGGCGGGCGGTCAGGCGGGCGGGGGGCCGGCGTACGCGCGGACCCAGGCGTGCATGGCGATGCCGCTGGCCACCCCGGCGTTGATCGACCGGGTCGAGCCGTACTGGGCGATCGAGAAGAGCTGGTCGCAGGCGGCTCGGGCGGCATCGGACAGGCCGGGGCCCTCCTGGCCGAAGAGCAGCACGCAGCGCCGGGGCAGGGTGGTGGTCTCCAGTGGTCGGGAACCGGGCAGGTTGTCGATGCCGACCACCGGCAGGCCGTGGTCGGCGGCCCATCCGACGAACTCCTCGATCGTCGGGTGATGCCGGACGTGCTGGTACCGGTCGGTGACCATGGCACCCCGCCGGTTCCACCGACGCAACCCGACGATGTGCACCTCGGCGGCGAGGAAGGCGTTGGCGTTACGGACCACCGTGCCGATGTTGAAGTCGTGCTGCCAGTTCTCGATGGCCACGTGGAAGTCGTGTCGACGCTCGTCCAGGTCGGCCACGACGGCCTCCCGCCGCCAGTAGCGGTAGCGGTCCACCACGTTGCGCCGGTCGCCCGCGGCGAGCAGTTCCGGGTCGTAGCGGGGGTCGTCCGGCGGGTCGCCGGTCCACGGTCCGACACCCACGTCTAGCTGGTCCTCGGTCACGGTCACAAGAGGGTACGGCCCAGGGCCACGGCCGCCGTACGCCGCCCCGGTCGACACCGCCCCGGTCGACGCAACCCGACTCGACGCCACTTCCGTCACCGCCACCCTGGTCGACGTGCCCCCGCCTCCGGCGCCACGCCGGTCAGGCGCCCCTGCCTCCTACGCCAGCCCGGTCAGCGCAGCCCCAGGGCGTCGCCGAGGCGGTCCAGGAATCGCCGGTCGGCCGGGCCCGGGTCGCCGGTCCGGCAGACCCGGACCGCCACCGACTCGACCCACTGCCGGTACGCGGCGGAGTCGGCCGGGTCGGCCCGTCGGCGCAGCACCCGTACGGCAGCCCGGCAGACCGGCGGCAGGTCCGCCAGGCCGGCGAGCCCGCCGGTCGGGGCGGCAGCACCGTCGTGGCGGGCGTAGATCGTGGCGACCACCGCACGGACCAGGTCGCTGTCGGAGGCCCGGCCGGCGGCGACCGCGTCCAGCCCGACCAGACCGGCGGCGACGTCCCGCGCCGGGCGACCGGGACCGGGCGAGGCGGCAGCCACCAGCACCCGGCCGGGCAGGGTGGTGAGCAGGTCCCACTCGGCGGCGGAGTAGACGGCGGTGGTCAAGGGTGCGGCACGCCGTCCGGCAGAGGGCGGCTCTCCGGCGAGGGAGTGGCTCATCAGGACCTCCGCGGTCAGCATATGCCCACCGAACGGGTGACGGGCCGGTCCCGCCTCGATCCACTCCGTTGCCGGGCCACGGCGGCATCCCCCACCAACACCGACCAGGCGCGAGCCAAGCACCCACCTGGCGGCGGACCAGGCACGGGTCAGCGCGGGTCGGGGAAGCTCGGCCGCTCCGGGTCGACCCCGTCGGGCACCGCGGCGACGGCGTACTCCCGCTTGGGGACCATGATCTTGCGCTTGAACACGCAGACCAGGGTGCCGTCCTGGTTGTAACCCCGGGTCTCGACCGCGACCACGCCACGGTCGGGCTTCGACCCGGACTCCCGCTTGTCCAGCACCGTGGTCTCGCCGTAGATGGTGTCGCCGTGGAAGGTCGGCGCGACGTGGCGCAGCGACTCGACCTCCAGGTTGGCGATGGCCTTGCCGCTGACGTCGGGCACGGACATGCCGAGCAGCAGGGAGTAGATGTAGTTGCCGACCACCACGTTGCGCTGGAAGTGGGTCGCCGACCTGGCGTAGTGCGCGTCCAGGTGCAGCGGGTGGTGGTTCATGGTGAGCAGGCAGAAGAGGTGGTCGTCGTACTCGGTGACCGTCTTGCCCGGCCAGTGCCGGTAGACCGCGCCGACCTCGAACTCCTCGTAGTAGCGGCCGAACTGCATCCTTCTCCCCTTCGACGGGTGGCGATGGAGTTCGGCACAGCATGCCTTACCGCTGGTTAAGGAGATGCCCGGGGCGCGGGCGGCGAGGAAATGTCACACCGGGGCCCACCCGAGGGGAGACGCAATGAGCGGCGGGGCCCTCCCCGGCACCCGCCGCCCACGCTCTGATGCCCAAGATTCTGCCCCACCGGAGCGATGAACGAACAGAGACGGAGGTCACATTTATCTTTTCGTAACAATGCGGAGAGTGACAGATGATCAACGCGAGAGCGATCTCCGCAGGAGAAATAGCACCTCGTCAGGGCGCAAGTCGGCGCGTGCTGGCTGCTCCGGACGGCGATCTCCCTGGAAACGCTCCCATCACGGCCGGTCACGCAAATGCGTCATGCAAGTGCAGTCCGCATGCGTGCATCGACAGAGGCGGTTCGATGGGCTTGATCGGGCCGCCCCACCCACGCCGGTTTCGGCGCCCCCCACCCGGGAATTTGCCGGGGTACCGCCTGGTTCTACCGGACGAAAAGCAATCCGCGCGCTGATCGGAGAGTCCAATGGCAACCGTTGAGCTGACCACGGCCAACTTCGACGAGGTGACCGAGAGCAGCGGCATCGTGCTGGTCGACTTCTGGGCCGAGTGGTGTGGCCCGTGCAAGCGGTTCGCCCCGGTCTACGAGCGCTCGTCGGAGAAGCACCCGGAGATCACCTTCGGCAAGGTCGACACCGAGGCGCAGCAGGAGCTGGGCGCGAAGTTCGACATCCGGTCGATCCCCACGATCATGGCCATCCGGGACGGCGTGATCGTCTTCGCCCAGCCCGGCGCCCTACCCGAGTCGGCCCTGGAGAACCTGATCGAGCAGGTCCAGGCCCTCGACATGGACGACGTACGCAAGCAGCTGGCCGAGCACAAGCACTGAACACGGCGACGACGGCCGGGCCCACCGGGCCCGGCCGTCGTCGTGTCACTTGCGCCAGAGTCGTACACATGTTCGAATAGTTCATGCGCTGGGAGCACCTGTCCGCTCCCCCGGACGAGGAGCATCCCGACCGGGCAGCGCCAGCGACGCCACCCCTGCCGCTGGCGCTGCCCGGAGCGATCGTCCGCACCTTCGACACTCCCGACTTCGCCGGCATGACCTTCTACGAGGTGCGGGCCAAGTCGATCATCAACCGGGTGCCGGGCGAGTCCCGGGTGCCGTTCGGCTGGACGATCAACCCGTACCGGGGCTGCGCGCACGCCTGCGTCTACTGCTTCGCCCGCAACTCCCACACCTACCTCGACCTCGACGCCGGAGCGGACTTCGACCGCAAGGTGATCGTCAAGGTCAACGCCGGGGAACTGGTCCGCCGTGAGCTGGCCGCCCCGCGCTGGCCCGGCGCGGCCGTCGCGATGGGCACCAACGTCGACTGCTACCAGCGGGCCGAGGGCCGTTACCGGCTCATGCCGCCGATCATCGAGGCGCTGCGCGACTTCGCCAACCCGTTCTCGATCCTCACCAAGGGCACGCTGATCCTGCGCGACCTGCCGCTGCTGCGACAGGCCGCCGAGGTGACCCGGGTCAGCCTGTCGTACTCGGTGGGATTCGTCGACGAGGCGCTGTGGCGGGCGGTGGAGCCGGGCACCCCGGACCCGCGTCGCCGGCTCGACGCGGTACGCCGGCTCACCGACGCCGGTTTCGAGGTGGGGGTGCTGATGGCGCCGATCCTGCCCGGCCTCAGCGACGGCGACGAGTCGATCGACGCCACCGTGTCGGCGATCGCCGCTGCCGGAGCAACCAGCATCATCCCGATCGCCCTGCACCTGCGCCCCGGCGCCCGCCAGTGGTACGCGCACTGGCTCGGCCGGGAGTTCCCGCACCTGGTCCCCCACTACCGCGAGCTGTACCGGTCCGGGGCCTACCCGCCGCAGGCGTACCAGCGGGAGCTGACCGCCCGGGTGCGGATCGCGGCCCGCCGGCACGGCCTGCACCGCGGCGAGTCCGGCGACAACCGACGCCCGGCGGCCCCGGCGACCTCACCGGCCCCCGAGCAGCTCACCCTGCTGTGAGTGCGCCGGTGGTGACCGCGCCGGCACCGCAGTCGACCCGTTCGCGGGGCAGCACCGGTGGCGGTTCGGCCCTACCCTGCGCGGATGCGAGAGATCATCGGAGCGGCGTTGCGCCGGCAGCGACGGGCCACCGCCCTGGCGGCGGCGGGCGGGCTGGCGCTGGCCTCGTTGACGGCCTGGGCGGACGGGGCCGACAATTGGCTCAGACTGCTCGGCCTGCTCCCCGTGCTGATCTTCGTCGGGGTGGCCCTGCGTTACCTGCGCTGGCGGCCGAGCACCGCCGAACTGCGGGTCGACGAGTCGGCTCGGGCGTTCTTCGCCCCGCCCGCCGGGATCGGCTTCGTCCCGTTCCTGGTGGGCTTCCTCGTCTACCAGTGCGTGGACTCGGTGCGGGACCGGGCCGGAAGTGGCACCTGGTTCCTGGTGCTGCCGGCCGCCGGCGCGGTCTTCGCCGGGCTGGTCGCCGTCTTCCTCTGGCGCGGGGTGCCCACCGTCGTGCTGACCCCGGAGGGCATCACGCACGGGCGGCACAACAGACCGGCCGTCGTGCCGTGGGCGGCGCTCGACCCGGGCCGGCCGCTCGGGTCGCCCGGAGGCACCGGGACGATCTCGCTGCCGGTGGCCCGGCCGGAGCTGATCACCGGACCCCGTCTGCGGCGCAGGGTCGACGTGATCGCGGTCCGCGAACTGGACGTGACGCCCGCGCTGCTGAGCGGCGCGATCCGCTACTACCTGGCGAACCCGGAGGCCCGGCCGACCATCGGCACACCGGCCGGTCACGCCCGGCTGCGCGATGCGCTCGGCGGCGGGTCCTGACCCGAAGCACCGGACGACTGCGCCGAGCACCGGAGCGCCTGGTGGCAGGCCGAGCACCGAGGCCCGGCGGCCGGGGTTGTGCGCCGAAGCCCGGTGGCCGGGCTGTGCGCCGAAGCGCCGGGCCGCGAGGGCTGAGCACCGGGGCTAGGCTCGGCGGATGCGGACCGCACAGCAGCTCCTCGCCGACTCCGCCGTGATCGCCGTCGTGGGCGCGTCCCGCGACCCGGGCAAGGCCGCGCACCGCGTGCCGGCGCAGATGCAGCGGTACGGATGGCGGATCATCCCGGTCAACCCGACGGTGGACGAGTTGTTCGGCGAGCAGGCGTACGCCTCGCTGGCCGACATTCCGCACCCGGTGGACCTGGTGGACGTCTTCCGACCGGCCCGGGACGCGGTCGAGGTGGTGCGTCAGGCGGCGGCGATCGGCGCTCCGGCGGTCTGGCTCCAGCTCGGCATCGTCTCGCCCGAGGCGCGACGGATCGCCGAGGAGGCCGGCATGGACTACGTCGAGGACCGGTGTCTGATCGTCGAGCGGGCCGCCGCCGGCCTCAGCCGCCTCGCCTGACCACCGCAGCGCGTCCCGCACCGGAGGTCAGGCGGCCACCCACGGTCCGCCGGCCCGTGGACCGGCCACCGCGCCGGAGCCGACCAGCGGACGACCGGGCTGCCCGGTCAGAGCTGGTACGCCTTGAGCAGGCCGCGCGAGATGATCGTCTTCTGGATCTCCGAGGTGCCCTCGCCGATGAGCAGGAACGGGGCCTCCCGCATCAGCCGCTCGATCTCGTACTCCTTGGAGTAGCCGTAACCGCCGTGGATGCGGAACGCCTCCTGGACGACCTCGGCGCAGTATTCCGAGGCGAGCAGCTTGGCCATTCCGGCCTCGACGTCGTTGCGCTGGCCGGCGTCCTTGAGCCGGGCGGCGTTGACCATGAGCCCGTGGGCGGCCTCGATCTTCGTACCCATCTCGGCGAGCTTGAAGGCGATGGCCTGGTGCTTGGCGAGCGGCTGACCGAACGTTCTGCGCTGCTGGGCGTAGGCGACGGCCAGTTCGAAGGCACGGATGGAGATGCCGCAGGCGCGGGCCGCCACGTTGACCCGGCCGACCTCGATGCCGTCCATCATCTGGTAGAAGCCCCGGCCCACCTGCTCCTCGCCGCCGAGCACGGCGGAGGCGGGCACGGTCACCCCGTCGAGGACCATCTCGGTGGTCTCGACGCCCTTGTAGCCCATCTTGTCGATCTTGCCGGGGATGGTCAGGCCGGGCGCGGTCTCGCCGAACCCGGGCTCCTTCTCCAGCAGGAAGGTGCTCATGTTGCCGTAGACCGAGTCGGCACCGGTGTCCGTCCTGACCAGGGTGGCGACCACCGAGGAGTAGGCCCCGTTGGTCAGCCACATCTTCTGGCCGTCGAGCACGTAGTTGTCGCCGTCGCGGACGGCCCTGGACCTGATCGCCGAGACGTCGGAGCCGCACTCCGGCTCCGACATCGAGAACGCGCCCCGCACCTCGCCGGTGGCCATCCGCGGCAACAGCCGGGCCCGCTGCTCGGTGGAGCCGTGCTGGGAGATCAGGTACGCCACGATGAAGTGGGTGTTGACGATCCCGGAGATCGACATCCAGCCCCGGGACAGCTCCTCGACCACCAGCGCGTACGTCAGCAGGGACTCGCCCAGCCCGCCGAACTCCTCGGCGATGGTGAGGCCGAACAGCCCCATCTCGCGCATCCCGTCGAGGATGTCGGTCGGGTACTCGTCGGCGTGTTCGAGCCGCTGGGCGTGCGGGATGATCTCCTTGTCGGCGAACTCCCGGACGGTCTCCAGGATCGACCGCTGCACGTCGGTCAGGCCGGGCGTCTGGGCGAGTCGGGCCATCTCAGCCTCCGGGGATCGGCTCATTACTCAGGGGTAACTGAACGCTCGGTCAGTATCGGGCTCCAGCTCTGCCCCGCCAAGGTGACCAGTCCCCCCAACCGCTGTGAAAAGGTTCACCGCTGCCGGTAGCGTCCGCAAGAGGAAGAGCCACTGACCTGCGACGGAGGGGCGGGCACCGTGAGTACGCCACCGGGGGAGCCGGAGCAGCCGCCGTCACCGTACGAGCCACCTCCCCGCCCGCCCGAGGAGCCGACCACCCCACCCGGACCCGGATCGACGGGCGGACAGTGGAATCCACCCCCGCCCGACCGGTCGCCGTGGGGACCGCAGTCCCACGCGTCACCATGGGGACAGCCCTCCGAGCCGCCGGAGTCCGGCCAGCCGGTCGAACCGCTGCCGTGGGGCCAGCCGCCGCCGGGCGAGCAGCCCTGGAGCCAGCAGCCGCCGGGCGAGCAGCAGTGGGGGCAGCAGCCGGGCGAGCAGCACCAGTGGGGGCAGCAGCCGACGTACCCGTCGCAGGGGCCGTACGGGCAGTACGGGCCACCGACCGGCGGCGGGCCCAACGTGCTGGCGATCCTGTCCCTGGTCTTCGCCTTCGTCTTCGCCCCGGCCGGGATCGTCCTCGGTCACCTGGCCAAGCGGCAGATCCGGCGCACCGGTGAGGAGGGCGACCAGCTCGCCACCTGGGGACTGGTCCTCAGCTACGTGTTCACCGCGATCGGGGTGATCGCCTGCTGCGGCTGGCTGGCCGTCGTCCTCTGGGCGAGCGCCGGCACCGACACCAGCTACTGATCAGCGGAACTGCGCCTCCCGGACGCTGTTGCCGCCGTCCACCACCAACATCTGCCCGGTGATGTACGACGCCGCCGGTGAGCAGAGGAAGCTGATTGCGGCGGCCACCTCGTCGGGAGTGCCGGGGCGGCCGACCGGAGTACCCAACCCCTGTTTGATCTCCGCCATCGTGGAGGCCGCCGTGTAGATCGTCCCGGGGGCCACCGCGTTCACCGTCACGCCGTCGGCGATCATCTCCATCGCCAACGCCCGGGTCAGCCCGACCACCCCCGCCTTGGCCGCCGCGTACGCCGCCTCGGTGGGCAGGGCGTTGACCGGCCCGGCGGTCGCGGAGAGGTTGACGATCCGCCCCCAGCCCCGCTCGGCCATCCCGCTGATGAAGGCCCGGCTGCACAGGAACGCGGTGGTCAGGTTCCGGTCGATCTCGCCGCGCCACTCGTCGTAGCTGAGCTGGGCCACCGGGCGCAGCACCTCGGGGCTGGCCCGGCTGGCCAGGCCGGCGTTGTTGACCAGCACCTCGACGTCACCGAGCTGCTCGGCGACCGCGTCGGCGAGCGCGCCGACCTCGGACTCGTCGGTCAGGTCGGCGACGAAACCGGTCACGCCCAGTTCACCGGCCCGATCGTGAATCCGCCGAGTGGTGGAGACGATCGCCACCCGGGCCCCCAGGTCGGCCAGTCGGCGGGCGGTCGCGTACCCGATGCCGTCCGCGCTGCCCGCGCCGGTGACCAGGGCGACCCGGCCGTCCAGTCGCATGGTCACCGGATCGGCCAACGAGATCGGCTCGTCCTGGCCGGGCTGGCTGCCACCGCCGGTGGCGCGGGTACGCCGGGCCAGGCCGGGGCGGCTCACGTCCCGCCTCGGTCGGCTGCCGGATCGGTCGGCCCCACGCGCGTCGATTGCCATGCCGCGATCCTGCCCGCTCGGCGCGGCGCGGGCAACGAGGCACCACAGGCGGACCTCGGCACTGTCCGGCCCTGGCTACCCTGACGGCGCACCTACATACGACGGAGAAGATCAGATGACCTACCCCCCGCCCTCCGGCGACTGGCAGGACCCGGCGTGGTCGGGCCAGCAGCCCGATCCCTCGCTGCCGGTCAGCGGCCAGCCGATCCCCGCCCAACCGACCGGCAAGGACCCGTACGCCCCGGCAGACCCGTACGCGGGTGCGCCGGGCATCCCCGCCCAGGCCGGCCCGGTCGACCCGTACGCCGCCGCGGCCGGCTACCCGCCGGCGGGCGGCTACCCGCCGGCGGGCGGCTACCCGCCGGCGGGCGGCTACCCCGGCTACGGCTACCAGCCGCCGCCACCGCAGAACGGCCTCGCCATCGCCGCGATGATCGTCTCAATCATCGGCGCGCTCGGCCTCTGCGGTTACGGGCTCGGCGGTTACATCGGCATCATCGGCGCGATCCTCGGTCACGTGTCCCGTAAGCAGATCAAGGAGCGCGGGGAGGGTGGCACGGGCTTCGCCACCGCCGGCATCATCGTCGGTTGGATCTCCACCGCGATCGCGGTGCTGGCCACCATCGCCATCGTGGTCTTCTTCGTCTGGCTGGCCAACCAGGAATCGTCGACCGGCTACGGCACCACGTACTGAGCGGCCGGGTCGCCTCGGGAGACTCCGGGGCGGCCCGCCGGGTCACTGCTCCGGTGGGGTGAAGTGCAACGTGCGGGTCATTCCGGCCGCCCGACCCTTGGCCGAGATCACCAGGGCCATCTTCCGGGACGCCTCGTCGATCATCTCGTCGCCGAGCATCACCGCGCCGAGCCGGCCGCCCGCCTCCGAGGTGTAGTGCTGGTAGGCGTCGAGGATCAGCTCGGCGTGGTCGTAGTCCGCCTGGGCCGGGGAGTAGACCTCGTTGGCGGCGTCGATCTGGCCGGGGTGCAGCACCCACTTGCCGTCGAAGCCGAGCGCCGCCGAACGCTTGGCCACCTCGCGGAACGCGTCGGTGTCGCGGATCTGGAGGAACGGGCCGTCGATGGCCTGCTTGTCATGCATCCGGGCGGCCATCAGGATGCGCATCAGGATGTAGTGGTACGGGTCGCCCGGGTAGTCGGGGATCAGCGCGCCGACCACCAGCGACCTCATGTTGATCGAGGCCATGAAGTCGGCCGGGCCGAAGATGATGGTCTCCACCCGGGGCGAGGCGGCGGCGATCGTGTCGACGTTGACCAGGCCGGCGGCGTTCTCGATCTGCGCCTCGATCCCGATCCGGCCGACCTCCAAGCCGAGGGTCTTCTCGAGCTGGGTGAGCAGCAGGTCCAGCCACTGCACCTGGGCGGCGTCCTGCGCCTTGGGCAGCATGACGCAGTCGAGATTGGCGCCGGCCCCCTCGACCACCTCGATGACGTCCCGGTAGGTCCACGGGGTGGTCAGGTCGTTGACCCGGACCACCCGGGTCTTACCGGCCCAGTCGCCCTCGTTGAGCGCGGCCACGATGTTCTTCCGGGCGTCCGGCTTGGCCAGCGGCGCGACCGCGTCCTCCAGGTCGAGGAAGACCTGGTCGGCCGGGAGGCCCTGGGCCTTGCCGAGCATCTTCACGCTGGAGCCCGGCACGGCGAGACAGGACCGACGGGGGCGACCGACAGCGGCCATGGAGGCGCTCCTTCCAGCGTCCGGCGGGCACGCCGACGCCACCGGGAAATACGAAGAACTGAACGATCCCAAAGGGCGTGGTGACGCCACGGTAACCTCGTGCCGTGACCGGGGTGAATGGACCTGTGGAAGATCTCACTGGGCGACGGACCGTGGTGGTGACCGGGGCCAGCTCCGGCATCGGGCTGGCCGCCGCCATGGAGCTGGCCCGGCGGGGCGACCGGGTGGCGCTGGTCGGCCGGGATCCGGCCCGACTCCAGGACGCCGGTGATCGGGTACGCGAGGCGGCCGGCGAGCGGCCGGAGCTGTTCCGCGCCGACTTCGCCATCCTGGACGACGTACGCGGGCTCGCCGAGCGGCTACGGACGGCGTACGACCGGATCGACGTGCTGGCCAACAACGCCGGGGCGCTCGTGTTGGAGCCGCTCACCACGGTCGACGGGTTCGAGGTGTCGATCCAGACCAACCACCTGGCCCCGTTCCTGCTGAGCAACCTGCTGGTCGACCGGATCGGCCGGCTGGTGGTGACCGCCTCCGGCGCGCACCGCAGCGGGGCCCTCGACCCGGACGACCTCAACTCCGTGCTGCGCCGCTACCGTCCGATGCGCGCGTACGGCACCAGCAAGCAGGCGAACATCCTCTTCGCCGCCGAGGCGGCCCGGCGCTGGCCCGACGTGCCGGCGTACTCGTTCCACCCGGGCGTGGTGCGGACCCGGTTCGGCGCGGACAGTCGGCTGCTCGCCCTCGGCATGCGGCTCCTGCCGATCCGCAGCCCGGAGAAGGGCGCCGAGACGCTGGTCTGGCTCGCCAACCAGCCCTCGTCCCGGCTGGTCGACGGGGCCTACTACGCCGACCGGCGGCTGCGCCGACCGTTCGCGAAGGCCGTCGACCGGCAGCTCGCCGCCCGACTCTGGACGGCCAGCGCCAAGGCCGTCGGCCTCACCGACTGACCCGGCCCCACCGACTGAGCCAGCCTCGTCCACAGACTCCGGCCTCATCCGCTGACTCCGGCCCCGTCCACTGACCCTGCCCCGTCCGCTGACTCCGGCCTTGTCCGCTGACTCCGGCCTTGTCCACTGAGCCAGCCTCGTCCACTGAGCCGGCCTCGGCGGCTCTGCCATGCCCGGGTTCCACACCCGGTCCTGAGCTCCGGGGTCGGCCGATGGGTCCAGCGGGTCAGGCCGACGAGGGCGGCCAGCCGGGTCACGCGGGCTGCTGCCGGGGCGCTCCGGACGACCCGCCACTGGGCCACATCAGGACAGCCGGAGAGCTGAAGGAGGCAAGGACAAGGGCGTCCATCTCAAGGCGACGCCGACAAACTGAGTCCCCCTCGTCGAATGATCGAACCGTCGGCGAACCCAAGGCCCCACCCCCGCCCTCCCGAGGTTCCACCCATCGCCCGGAACACGTTCGTCAGCGACAGCAAGACGTCCACCGAGCGAAACCGGACTGATCCGCACTATCGCCGATCCAGCAGGATCCTCCTTTGTGAAGAGTTGTTGTCGCTATAGCGACAACAACTCTTCACAATCCTGAAGTTGCGCGCCCGGAACAGGCCGTCGATCACCGCACTGGCGGTAGGCGCGGCAGCCGGAGCTACTGATACCGGACAAATCAGCTGTACGGCCGAAGTTCTGCGGAGCGACGAACAACGCCAACAGCACGGCGGAGGTGAGGAGCAATTGTCCCGGCCGGTCCGCCGCCGGGTGACCCTCACTCGATGACGTGGATCGGGACGCTGGTCACCACCACTCCGGGCAGCGCCCGCAACGCCTTGCGCAGCCGCTGCTCGGTGTGGCTGTGCAGCGGGCGGTGCCAGCGTCGACGCAGCACCACCTCCGGCACCACCACGGTCAGCACCAGTTCCGGTGCGGCGGCGTGCAGCGCCTCCAGATAGTGCGCCAGCGGCCCGATCACCGCCCGGTACGGCGAGACGATCGTCTCCAGCCGAACATGGTCGCCCCAGGCCCGCCACTGTTCCCGGAACCGGTCCGCCTCGGCGTCCTCCGGCGCGAGGTGCACCGCCAGGGTCGGCCGGCCCAGCGACACCGCGTACGCCAGGGCGCGCATCGAGGCCCGGTTGAGCCGTACCACCGGGACCACCACCAGGTGCCGCAGCTCCTGTGGCAGTTCCTCCCCCTCGGCCGGCCCGGCACCGGACGCCGGGACGGCGGCGGACTCCGAAGCGCCGGCACCGGACGACGGCCCGGCGGACGACGGCCCGGCGGCCCCCGAAGCGGTTGCCGGCCGGCCGGTGCCGGCGGACGACGGCCCGGGACCACCAGACAGCGGCCCCGGACCGGCGGACCGCAGCCCCGGATCAGCGGGCGGCGGTTGCAGGGACAGGGCGGCGTGCAGGGTCCGATAGTGCCGGTGTATCCGGTGGAAGAGCAGCACCAGCAGCGGCACGGCGATCACCACCACCCAGGCCCCCTCGGTGAACTTCGCGACCGCCGCGGTCAACAGCACCAGGCCGGACAGGACCGCACCCACCCCGTTGACCAACGCACGACGTCGCCATCCGGTGCTGCGGTGCCGCCGCCAGTGCACCACCATGCCGCTCTGCGACAGGGTGAAGGCGAGGAACACCCCCACCGCGTACAGCGGGATCAGGCTCTCGGTGTGCCCGCCGAACGCGACGAACACCAGGATCGCCGTACCGGCCAGCGCCACCAGGCCGTTGCTGAACGCCAGCCGGTCGCCCAGGTGCAGAAAGCGGCGCGGCGCATGACCGGCTCGGGCCATGAAGAACAGCAGCCGGGGAAAGTCGTTGAACGCGGTGTTCGCGGCCAGCAGCAGGATCAGCGCGGTGGTCGTCTGGACGATGGCGTACCAGGGGCCGGTCGGAAAGGTGAGCCGGGCGAGCTGGGACAACAGCGTCTCCCCCGAGCGGGGCACCAGGCCGTCCAGGTGGATCAGCAGGGTCAGCCCGGCGAACAGGACCACCAGCATCGCCACCATCCAGGCCAGCGTGGTCCGCGCGTTGCGCCACTCCGTCGGGCGGAACGCCGGGACCGCGTTGGAGACCGCCTCGATGCCGGTCATCGACACCGCCCCGGAGGCGAACGCCCGTAGCACCAGCAGCAGCCCCAGGCCCTCCGTCGCCGGCACGACCGGCGGGGCCACCGGCGTGAAACCCCGACCCGCCGCCCGCAGGTAACCCACCACCAGCAGCCCCACGAGGGCGGCCACGAAGGCGTACGTCGGGAGGACGAAGATGTTGCCGGCCGTCCGTACCCCGCGTAGGTTGCCGGCGAGCAGCAGCAGGATCGCCAGTGCCCCGATCGGCACGGTCCACGGCGTCAGCCCCGGCAGCGCCGAGGTGATCGCGTGTACGCCGGCCGCGATCGACACCGACACGGTCAGCACGTAGTCCAGCATCAGCCCGGCGGCGGCGGTCAGCCCCGCGCCGACGCCCAGGTTGTCCCCCGCCACCAGGTACGACCCGGCCCCGTGCGGGTAGGCCGGGATGGTCTGCCGGTACGAGATCCCGACGGCGACCATCAGCAGCACCAGCCCGGCCGAGAGCGGCAGGGTAAGGCCCAACGCCCCGCTGCCGGCGAGCACCAGCACGGTGACCAACGCCTCCGGCCCGTACGCCACCGAGCTGAGCAGGTCGGAGGAGAGCACCGGCAGGGCCACCAGTTTGCGCATCCGCTCGTGGAGCACGGCCGCGCTGGTCAGCGGCGGGCCGAGGAGCGCCCGGCGGGCCCGGCCCAGCCCCCGGCCGAGGCGGGAGTCGGACCGGTTCGCCGGTTCGTCGGCCACCAACTCGTCCGGCTGGCCCTGCTCGCCCTGCGCCGGCCGGAACAGGGCGATCGGGGCCAGCCGACTGAACCGGCCCGGGGCGGGACGGGTCCGGTACCGGTCCAGGGTGGGGTCGACCGGCAGGTCGCGCGGGACACCGGTCCGCCAGCCCGCGCCGACCCGGCGCAGGGTGTCCACCTCGGCCGGGTCGAGCGGCGGGAACTCGGCCGACGGGGTGACCACGGTGCCGCTGCGGTCCTCGTCCGCGCTTCGCCCCGACATCGCCACACCTCCCCCCGCACTCTCACGCGCGGGCAGCACCCGTGCCTGCGGTTTGGGCGGAATCGCAGCGAACGGACTCCCGGCGAGCAGACAGACAGGCGGGCAGGCGGGGAGGCACGGGGAGGCGGGGAGGCAGGCACACGGGCGAGCAGGCGGACACGCGGGCAGGCACACGGGCGAACAGGCGGGCACGCGGGCACGCGGGCACGCGGGCACGCGGGCACGCGGGCACGCGGGCACGCGGGCAGGTGGGCAGGTGGGCAGGTGGGCAGGTGGGCAGGTGGGCAGGTGGGCAGGTGGGCAGGTGGATGGTCAGGGTGCCGGTGGGGCGGCGTCGGCGGGGACCGGGGCCGGGGTGGGACGGCGGCCGGTGCGGGCCCCGCCGAGCACCACCACGACCACCCCGCCGAGCAGCAGCGCCAACCCGGGCAGGGCGAGCGGGCGCGGCAGTTGCCCCAGCCAGGCCCAGGCGATCAGGGCCGCACCGGGCGCCTCCAGCAGGATCAGCACGCTGATCGTGGTCGCCGACACCCGGCGCAGCGCATGGTTGAACATCGAGTGGCCGAGCAGTTGGGCACCGGCCACCAGCCCGAGGATCGCCAACCAGGTGCCGGAGTCGTAGCCGTGCAGCCGTACCCCGCCGACCAGGCAGACCACCAGCAGGATCGCCGCGCACACCCCGTAGCAGATGGTGGTGTAGGTGGCGGTGCTGATGGTGACGCGGGCCCGTTCACCGAACGCGGTGTAGACGGCGGCGAACATCCCGCCGGCCACCGCGAGCAGGTCACCGGCGAAGGCCCGGCCGGAGACCCCGACGTCCGCACCGGTCGCCAGCACCGCGCCGGTCACCGCCACCCCGATACCGACCCAGACGACGTACGGCAGCCGCCGGCCCTGCCAACGGGCGATCAGCCCCTGCCAGACGGGTTGGGTGGCGCCCAGCGCGGTGGCCGCCGCGACCGAGGTGAGCTGGGCGCTCGGCATCCAGGTGGCGAAATGGGCGGCGAGCGCCACCCCGGACAGCACGCAGTACCAGCCCTCCCGGCGACCCGCCCCCGCGGTCAGGGTGCGGAGTTCGGCGCGGCGGCGGGCCAGCGAGAACGGGCCGATGACGGCGACCGCGAGCAGGTTCCGCCAGAACGCGACGGCCAGCGCCGGGGCCGCCGCGAAGGCGATCAGCGGGCCCGACGACGAGACCGAGGCGACGGCGAGCACCAGGACGCCGACGGTCAGCGGGTCGACGGGCGGACGCGGGTGGGGCGCAGCAGCGGGCACGGAGAGTAATCCTCACACGGCCCCAGGTCAGCGGGTCGACGGCGGTCGCGGGTGGGGCGCAGCGGCGGGCACGGGGGGCAATCCTCACCCGGCCCGAGGTCAGCGGCGGCGGACCCGGTGCAGGCGGAACGGCTTGCGGGTGGCCCGGACCACGGCTGCGCCGCGCGGCTCGGCGGCAAGGGAGGCGTCCGGCAGGGCGTCCCCGGCGTCCGGCGGACCGTCCGGAGCGAGGCGGGTCAGCGCGCAGCCGTCGGCCGCCCAGCGGGCGACCAGGTCGGCGGTCGGGCCGGAGGCGTTCAGCCGCTTCGCCGCCACCAACGGCGCCGACGTCTCCCACGCCTCGGTGCCCGGGGCCAGCCGGGTCACCCGGGCCGGCCAGGTCACGATGCGCCCGCCGTGATCGCCGCGCAGGGTCACCCGGGCCGTGGCGGCATCAGCCAGCCCCGGCGCGGACTGCTCCCCCGGCCCGCTGACCACGAAGAGCGACCCCTCCAGGGGTACGCACCACAGCGCGGTCGCCGGACCGTCGCCGACGCTCACCCAGGCCACGGCGGCCTTCTTCATCGCCTCGTCGACCAGCGGCGTCGACCGGGAAGCGTCCACCTCGTCCGTCACACCGGCATCCTCTCGCAGCTCCCACCCGATCGACACCCGACTCCCGCCTCCGGCACACCACCGGTAGGTGAGCATTGCCCTCCGCGTGGGGCCGCCGGCATCGCCACGCGCTCCTCCCGCCGCCGGCCGGTCCGCACCGCCGGCCGAGCAGCGGCCAGTCCGCACCGCCCACCGGGCGGCAGCCAGTCCGCACCGTCGGCCGAACGGCGGCCAGTCCGCACCGCCCACCGGGCGGCGTGCGTTGCGCGGTCAGCCGACGAACGGTGGGATCAGGATCTCGCCCCGGGCCACCGGCATCACCTGGCCGGCGACGGTCGCCCCGACCGCCACCCCGTCCTCGGCCGTCACCGTGCAGGTCAGCGCGGACGGACGACGGATCTCCGCGCCCTGCCGGACGGCGTACCCGGAGCGGCCCTCGCCGGGGAGCAGACCGCTGGCGACCAGCCACACCCCCAGCCCGAGGGCGGCGGAACCGGTGGCCGGGTCCTCGGGCACCCCGAGCCCCGGCACGAAGACCCGGGCGTGTGCGGTTTGCGCGTCGGCGTCCCAGGAGAAGACGCTGACATGCTCCACTCCGTACCGCTGGGCCGCCGCCGCGTTGACCTGGGCGCGGGCCACCGCGTCCGGGTGCACCGGCAGGTAGGGGAACTCCAGCCCGCACCCGGCCACCCGGGGGGCCGGCCCGGCGTGGTCGGCGGCGGTGAGCCCGGCCATCTCCAGCAGCGGCTCGGGATCGAGTTCCGGCCCGAGGGTCGGGGTACCGCCGGTCAGGGTGGCGCCGGTCGAGGTCACCTCGATCGGGAGCACCCCGGCGTGGCACTCCTGGCTGACCGGACCGACGTCGAACAGCCCACGGCGGCTCGCGGTGACCGCCGCGCCGACGCTGGGGTGGCCGGCGAAGGGCAGTTCCTCGGCCGGGGTGAAGATCCGGGCCCGGTAGGTGGCACCCACCTGGGTCGGCGGCAGCACGAACACTGTCTCCGACAGGTTGAACTCCAGCGCCAGCGCCTGCATCTGCTCGGTGGCCAGCGCTTCGGCGCCGAACACCACGGCCAGGGGGTTGCCGGCGAACGGGCGGTCGGTGAAGACGTCCACGATCTCGTAGGCCAGGGTCGACATGGTGATAAACATTAGGCGCTTAGGCTGGTGGCCGTGAGCACGCCGAACCGGGTCTACATCGCTCGACTCGCCGGAGTCGCCGTCTTCGACCCGAACGGCGACCAGGTGGGGCGGGTCCGCGACGCGGTGGCCCGGATCCGGCCGACCCAGCGTCCGCCCGAGGTGGTGGGGCTGGTGGCCGAGATGCCGATGCGCCGCCGGATCTTCCTGTCCATCAACCGGATCACCTCCATCGACGCCGACGCGGTCGTCCTCGGCAGCGGCACCCTCAACCTGCGCCGTTTCGAGAAACGGCCGAACGAACTGCTCGTCCTCCAGGAGCTGCTGGACCGGCGGGTGCAGCTCGAACCGGGCGGCCAGCCCGGCTCGGTGGTGGACGTGGCCATGGAGCGCAGCCGGGGCGGCGAGTGGGTGTTGTCCCGGGTCGCCGTCCGCGAGCAGTCCAGCCGGTTGACCCGCCGCGGTCACCTGCACCAGGTCGACTGGGACCGGGTACGCGGCCTGAGCGGCATCGCCGACAACCGGGGTACGGCCAACCTGCTCGCCGTGCTGGAGGACATGCGCCCCGCCGACCTGGCCAACGCCCTCCAGGATCTACCCGACGCCCGGCGCAACGAGGTCGCGGCGGCGCTCGACGACGAACGCCTCGCCGACGTGCTCAGCGAACTGCCCGAACGCGACCAGGTGGAGATCCTCGCCGCCCTGGACCGGGAACGGGCCGCCGACGTGCTGGAGGAGATGGACCCCGACGACGCCGCCGACCTGCTCAACGAGCTGCCCCCGCCGGAGCAGGACGTGCTGCTCGACCTGATGGAACCGGACGAGGCCGACCCGGTCCGCCAACTGCTGAAGTACACCTCCGGTACGGCGGGCAGCGTGATGACGTCCGAGCCGGTGATCCTGCCGCCGGACGCCACCGTCGCCGAGGCGCTGGCCCGGATCAGGGAGGAGCAGCTCTCCCCGGCGATCGCCGCGCAGGTCTTCGTGACCCGCGCCCCGATGACCACCCCGACGGGCCGCTACCTGGGCATCGTGCACTTCCAGCGGCTGCTCCGCGAGCCCCCGGCCGACCTGCTCGGCGGGGTGGTGGTCAACGACATCGACCCGCTGCGGCCGACCACCCCGTTGCCGGAGATAACCCGCCGGATGGCCACCTACGACCTGGTGGCGATGCCGGTGGTCGACCGGAACAACCGGCTGGTCGGCGCGGTCACCGTGGACGACGTGCTGGACCACTCGCTGCCCCGGGACTGGCGGGACCGGGACGCCGTACAGACCCCGGCCACCACCGACGAGGCAGATCCTGCCACCCCTGCGGTCGGGCCGGCAGGCGGTGGCACCGATGGCTGAGCAGCGCCGGGCCGAACGGCTGGACCAGCCGCGTGAACCCCGGGGCGTCAAGCTGCCCCGGTTCGACGCGGAGGCGTTCGGCCGCTGGTCGGAGGGGATCGCCCGGGGAATGGGCACGGCGAACTTCATCGTCTACATGACGGTGGTGATCGCGCTGTGGTTCGGCTGGAACACCCTGGCCCCGGCGGATCTGCGCTTCGACCCGTACACCTTCACGTTCCTGACCTTGGTGCTGTCCTTGCAGGCGTCGTACGCGGCCCCGCTGATCCTGCTCGCGCAGAACCGGCAGACGGACCGGGACCGGGTGGCGCTGGAGGAGGACCGCCGTCGGGCGACCCTGCAGAAGGCGGACACCGAGTACCTGGCCCGGGAGGTCGCCGCGCTGCGGATCGCCCTGGGCGAGGTGGCCACCCGGGACTTCCTCCGCTCGGAGCTGGCCCGGCTGGCCGAGGAGTTGGACGCGGCGGCACAGCGGCGGCAGAAGCGGGAGCGCCGACAGCAGGAGCGGGCCCCCGGACGGTCGGGGGGCGGCGAGCCGCCGCTCGACGAGCCCCGGGACGAGCTGGACGGCGACTACGCCCGGGACCGTCCGGAGGGTTGAGCGGGCTCGCCCGGCTCGTACCTGATCGTCCGGCTTCGCCCGGCGGAGCGGAACGGCCGCACGAGCCGATCGATTCGCTCACACCCGGCCCCGCTGCCGCCGGGCGTCCCGCGCCGCCGACGTAGCATTGCCGGCATGTCAGCTCCCGTCAGCACCATCTCCGACGCGATCCAGGCCGCCCTGGCCACCGTCAACGACCCGGAGATCCGCCGGCCCATCACGGACCTCGGCATGGTCCGCTCCGCCGAGGTCGGCGAGGACGGCGTGGTCCGGGTCGGGCTGCTGCTCACCGTGGCCGGCTGCCCGCTGAAGGACAAGCTGCGCGGCGACATCACCGCCGCCGTCGGCGCGGTGCCCGGGGTGACCGGCGTCGAGATCGAGTTCGGGGTGATGAGCCCGGAGCAGCGGCAGGAGTTGCAGGGCAAGCTGCGCGGGGGTGCCACCACCGACGAGCCGGTGATCCCCTTCGCCCAGCCGGGCACCCGCACCCGGGTGTACGCGGTGGCCAGCGGCAAGGGCGGCGTCGGCAAGTCCAGCGTCACGGTCAACCTGGCCGCCGCGCTGGCCGCCCGGGGCCTGGCCGTCGGCGTGGTCGACGCCGACATCTACGGCCACTCGGTGCCCCGGATGCTGGGCGCGGACGGCAAGCCCACCCGGGTGGAAGACATGATCATGCCGCCGCAGGCACACGGCGTGAAGGTCATCTCGATCGGCATGTTCACCCCGGGCAACGCGGCGGTGGTGTGGCGCGGTCCGATGCTGCACCGGGCGTTGCAGCAGTTCCTCGGCGACGTCTACTGGGGTGAGCTGGATGTCCTCCTGCTCGACCTGCCCCCGGGCACCGGCGACATCGCCATCTCGGTCGCCCAGTTGCTGCCCAACGCCGAGATCCTGGTGGTGACCACCCCGCAGGCCGCGGCGGCCGAGGTCGCCGAGCGGGCCGGCGCGATCTCCCTGCAGACCCACCAGCGGATCGTCGGCGTCATCGAGAACATGTCCTGGCTGGAGCTGCCGGACGGTTCCCGGATGGAGGTCTTCGGCACCGGTGGCGGCCAGGAGGTGGCCGAGTCGCTGAGCCGGACGATCGGCGCGCAGGTGCCGCTGCTGGGGCAGATCCCGATGGACACCCGGGTCCGCGAGGGCGGCGACGCCGGCACCCCGATCGTGCTGGCCGCGCCGGACGCCCCCGCCGCGAAGGCGCTGCACCAGATCGCCGACCGGCTGGCGGTACGCCGCGAGTCGCTGCTCGGCAAGCCGCTGGGTCTCAAGCCCGCCGGCCGCTGACCCCATCCACGCCGACCCACCCGCGCCCTGACCCGGCCCACCCACCGAAGCGCAGGCGCAACCGCGCGTCGATGGCCCGGCGTCGACGTCCGAGGTGGTGATCCACTCGCGTGAGCCGATGCGGTGGTATCCCGATCAGGGGATACCACCAATGGCCCTCAGGTGAGTGGATCGTGGCAGGGCCGCAGGGCCGGGCGCGTCAGGTGGCGTCGTCGTAGCTCGGGCGGGGAGCCGGCGCGGAAGCGGGAGCAGGAGCGGTGTCCGTCGCGGTGCGCTGCCGGACGGCGGCCCGGGGGTCGACGCTGTTGGCGACGTCCTTGAGCTCCTCGTGCACACCGGTGACGTCCGCCCGCAGGTTGTCGTAGACGCCCTGGAGGGGCTTGCGGATCGCCTGCTCGTCCTCCTCGCTGAGGAGGTGCTTGCGGATGAACGCCTTCGGGTGCAGATCCTCCAACTGGATGTCGGTGCCCAGCTCACGGCTCAGGTCACCGGTCGCGTTGCGGGCCATGTCGCGCAGGTTGCGCACCATCCGCAGGCCATCGGTGATGACGTTGGGCAACCGGTCCCCGAAGATCAGCAGCGCCAGGAGCAGCAGCACGCCGATCTCCCACCAGTTCAGGTTGTCGAGCACCGCTGGGCCTCCTCGTCGCGTCGGACCAAGCCTACGCACGTCAGACCCCGGTTCGGGAGGGGGTAAACGGTCCTCACTTGGCGTCCGCGGCGAGCGTCACCGAGGCGTTCTGCCGGGTCGTGCCCCGCCGGTACTCCACCGTCACCACCGCCCCCGGGGCGAACTTGCGGACCAGGGCGATCAGGTCCGTCGGCTCGTTCATCGGCCGCCCGTTGAGCTTGAGGACGACGTCCCCGGTCTTCAGGCCCGCCCCGGCCGCCGGACCGGCCGGCTCCACGGCCGCCAGGCGGACGCCGGCACCGGCCCGGGTGGCGGTCCCGGTCCCGGCGACCTGGGCCCCGATCACGGTACGCCGGGCCTTGCCGGTGCCGATGATGTCCTGGGTGATCCGCTTCGCCTGGTTGATCGGGATGGCGAAGGCGAGCCCGATGTTCCCCGCCTCCTGCCCCTCCGCCACCAGCGACTTGATCGTCGAGTTCACCCCGATCACCCGGCCGGCCGCGTCGACCAGCGGGCCGCCCGAGTTGCCGTGGTTGACCGCCGCGTCGGTCTGGATGGCGGCGTAGTAGCGGACCGGCCCACCCGGCTCCCCCGCCTGCATGGTGCGGTCCAACGCGCTGATGATGCCGGCGGTGACCGTGTTCGCCAGGGACAGCGGCGAGCCGATGGCCAGCACCGGATCGCCCACCGCGAGCGCCTCGGAGTCGCCGAACTCGATCGGCCGCAGCCCCTTGCGGTCCACCTTGATCACCGCGATGTCCGACTCCGGGTCCTGGCCGACCACCGTCGCCGTGGCGCTGCTGCCGTCGTTGAAGGTCACCGATGCCCTGCCGGTGCCGTCGGCGACCACGTGGTCGTTGGTGACCACGTAACCGTCGGTGCTGACGATGAACCCGGACCCCTCGCTGGTGCCGCCCAGGCTGGCCACCCGGATGGTCACCACGCTGGGCAGGACCCGTTCGGCGACCCCGGCCAGCGAGTCGGGGCGACGCTGTGCCAGCGCCGGCCCCTCGGCGGGACCGGCCCCCAGGGTGACCCCGCCGCCGGCCCCGCCACGCACCGCGAAGGCGTACCCGAGGGCACCGCCCAGGGTGCCGGCGAGCAACGCCACGATCAGTGGGACGACCAGCAGCTGACGCAGTTTCGGCCGGCCGGGCGCATCCGGGTCGGTGACCGGTTCCGGCGCCGCCCCGGTGGGCGCGCTCGGCAGGATCACCGCCGCCGGGGCGTACGGATCCCGCCAGGGGTCGGCGAGCGCGTCGGACCACCATGGCGACGCCGGTCCGCCGTGGCCGCCGTACGACGTCGTCGGCCCCGTCTGCGGCGGACCGGCCGGCGGCGACGCCGGAGTTCCGCCGGGCGCTCGCCAGTCCCAGCCGTCGGTCACGTCGGTGCCTCCCAGTCCGTCCCCCGGCGCCCCGGGCCACGACCGGGGGTGGCGGTCACGGCGCAGGGGGCACCCCATCCAGGATTGCACGGATGCGCCGGACGGAGTCAGCTCTTCCCCTCCCGTGATCGCCACGGGTGCACTCCCGCCCGGTCGCGATCACGCCACGGGCGGACGCGCGGCTGCGCCGAAGAAGCCTCGCCTCTAGGCTCATACCGCCCACCCGCCCGTCGCACCATCGCCACCCGCCCGGAGGTGTCCCATCGCCACGGTCGCCAGTTCCGGCAGCCCGACGGCGCAGTCGTTGCAGTTCGCCGAGTCGTACGTCGGCGAGGACATCGTGCTGCGGACCGCCCGCAGCCTCGCCCGTGAGGTCGGCCTCGACGCGGTCACCCCCGGAGCCGGGGCGGCGCTGCGCCTGCTCGCCGCCGCCGGCAACGCCCGTGCGGTGGTGGAGATCGGCACCGGCACCGGGGTCAGCGGGGTGTGGCTGCTGCGCGGGATGCGCGCCGACGGGGTGCTCACCACCATCGACGTGGAGATCGAGCACCAGCGGATCGCCCGACGGATCTTCGTCGAGGCCGGTTTCCCGCCTGGCCGTACCCGGATCATCACCGGCCGGGCGCTGGACGTGCTGCCCCGGCTCGCCGACGGCGCGTACGACCTGATCTTCGTGGACGGCGAGGCGACCGGCTCCGCCGCGTACGTCGATGCCGCCCTGCGGCTGCTGCGCCCCGGCGGGGTGCTCGCCCTCAACGGCGGCTTCGCCGGCGGTCGGATCGGCGACCCGGCCGCCCGGGACGCCGAGACGGTGACCATGCGGGAGACGGTCAAGGCGATCCGGGAGGCCGAGCAGTGGATTCCGGCCCTGCTCCCGGTCGGCCACGGCCTGCTGGCGGCGGTGAAGTGCTGACCGGCTGACCCACCGGAACGCGCTGCGCGCACGAGTCCGACCGGCCGGTCAGCCGGGACGGCCTGCGGGTCAGCCGAGGGTCGCCAGCCAGCGCAGCAGGCCCCGGACGCCCCAGCCGGTCGCGCCCCTGGTCAGCTCCGCGTCGTCGCCGTCGGCCCAGGACGGCGCGGACATGTCGATGTGCAGCCAGCGGTCCCGCAGCTCGCCGGTGAACTCGCGCAGGTAGAGCGCGGCGATCACCGAGCCGGCCCCCCGGTCCGGTGAGCTGTGCCGATCGGCCAGGTCGCTGCCGAGGTGTTCGAGGTAGTCGGCGGGCAACGGCATCCGCCAGGCCGCCTCGCCGGCGTCGTCCACGGCGGCCAGCACGGCGGCGGCCAGTTCGTCGTTCTCGCTGTAGAGGGCACCGGTCCGCTTGCCCAGCGCCACCGCGTTGGCGCCGGTCAGGGTGGCCAGGTCGACGAGCAGGTCGGGGCGGAGTTCGCGGACCGCGTAGCCGAGCGCGTCGGCGAGCACCAGCCGGCCCTCCGCGTCGGAGTTGGTGCTCTCGCTGGTGGTGCCGTCGTAGTGCCGGATGATGTCACCGGGGCGGAACGCCGCGCCGCTGACCATGTTCTCGGCCAGCGGGGCCAGCGCGGTGACCCGGACGGGCAGCCGCAGCGCCGCCGCGCCGAGGGTGGCCGCGACGACCGCCGCCGCACCGGCCATGTCCTTGCGCATCAGTTTCATCGCCGGCACCGGCTTGATCGAGATGCCGCCGGTGTCGAAGGTGATCCCCTTGCCGACCAGGACGACGTGCAGCCGGGCGTCGGCGGGGTGCCAGTCCAGCTCGACCAGGCGAGGGGTGCTGGCCGAACCGCCACCGACGGCGAGGATCCCGCCGAAGCCCTCGGCCGCCAGCTCCTGCGGCCCGCGTACCCGCAGGTGCAGGTCGGGCTGGCCGGCGGCGGCCGACTCGACCTGCGCGGCGAACCACTGCGGGTTCTTGACCGACGAAGGGGTGTTGGTCAGGTCACGGGCGAGCCGGGTCATTCGGGCGGTGGTCCGGGCCGCCTCGACCGCGTCGGCGAGGGCGTCCGGCGCGGCGGCCAGCAGGGTCACCCCGGTCAGCGCGGGTGCCGGCCCCCCTTCGGCCACCCGGAACCGGTACGAGGCGAGCAGCAGCCCCTCGACGAGGGCCCGGACGGCCCCGGCCGTCATGTCGACGGGCAGGGCCAACGTGACATGTGTCTCATCTACGGCGGCACGGGCCAGGGCGGCACCGGCCGTCCGCCAGGCCCGCTCCCCGCCGTCGCCCACGCCGAGCAGCAACAACCGGGCCGGGGCGCGACCTGGGCGCAGCTGGGTCAGGGTCTCGCCGGCCCGGCCGGTCAGCCGGGTGGCCGGCAGCAGCGCCTCCGCCTCGGTCCGCACCTCGTCGGTGGGCGGTGGTGCGGTGGCGACCAGTGCCGGCACGGTGGCGTCCGGGTCGGTGGCGGCGCGGACGGGCAGGACGAGGACGTCCGACCGGTCGGCGGCGACGGCGAGACTGATGGCGAGCACGCTGGACCGTACCTCCGGGAAGTTCGTGGTGCGGGACCTCGATGACCCGCGTGTGACAGACGAAGTCCCTGAGTCACCGGCGTCGCCGGTGACTCAGGGACACGGGACCGTCCGCGCGGCGCGCGCGGAGTGTCGGCCGATCAGCCGGCAGCCGCCTTCAGCGCGTCACCGAGCGCGTTGGCCTCGTCGGGAGTCATCTCGACGACGAGCCGGCCACCGCCCTCCAGCGGGACCCGCATGACGATGCCCCGACCCTCCTTGGTGACTTCCAGCGGACCGTCGCCCGTCCGCGGCTTCATCGCCGCCATGTTGTCTCCCCTCAGACCTATACATCAGGGTCGGTGTATTGCCCCACAGCCACTTCGTGCCGACCACCCGCGAGGTACGCGGGGGCGTCGACCACGATTTTCCCTGATGAACACCGCCGGACCCAAACCGGAGCAGCATTGATGTAACAGCATCTAGCTTATCTTGAGAAGGCCTGTCACAATGTGCGGTCATGCAGGCACGGTCGGCACTCTTCGACCTCTACGGCGACCATCTCCGCACGAGGGGTGGGCGCGCACCGGTTGCCGCCCTGGTGAAGTTGCTGGCCCCACTCGGTGTCGCTCCCCCGGCCGTCCGGACCGCCGTGTCCCGGATGGTCCGCCAGGGCTGGCTCGAACCGCTGCGGCTCGCCTCCGGCCCCGGGTATTCGATCACGCCGAAGGCGGTCCGACGACTCGACGAGGCCGCCGCCCGGATCTACCGCACCGGACGGATCACCTGGGACGGGCGGTTCGACCTACTGGTCCTGTCGACCCCGACGGCCCGCCGGGACCGGCAGCGGCTCGCCGCCAACCTCAGCTTCCTCGGCTACGGCACCCTCGACGAGCACACCTGGGTGGCCACCCGGGCCAGCGAGGACGTCGACGTGCTGCTGGAGGAGGCCGGGGTGCGCTACGAGCGGTTCACCGCCGCGCACGCCGCCGGCACCCCCGGCGCGATGGGCGTGGTCCGCCGGGCCTGGGACCTCAACGAGATCGGGCACGCGTACGAAAGGTTCGTCGCCGAGCAGCGCGCGCAGCTCGCCGGGGTGACCGTGCGCAGCGGCGACGAGGAGGCGTACGCGGCCCGGTTCCGGCTGGTGCACGCGTGGCGTACCTTCCTCTTCCAGGACCCGCAGCTCCCCCCGGCACTGCTCCCCGAGCGCTGGCCCGGCACCGCCGCCGCCAGTTTCTTCGACCGGCACGCCGCCCGGCTCCGGCCGGCCGCCGACCGGTACGTCGAGCAGTGCCTCGACGCCGGCAACCGGGTCCCCCGACAGAAGGGTCGTTAGCGACGTGACCGAGCCGCTGCTCGTCGACCGCACCGAGGCCGTGGTCACCCTGACCCTGAACCGCCCCACCGCGATGAACTCGCTCGACGTGGCGCTCAAGGAGGCCCTCCGGGACGCCCTGGCCGAGCTGGAGACCGACCGGTCCTGCCGGGCGGTGGTGCTGGCCGGGGCGGGCGGTGCGTTCAGCGCCGGCCAGGATCTGCGCGAACACGTACAGGTCCTGGAGTCGGCGGGCAGGGATCCGTTGGACACCGTCCGGGCGCACTACAACCCGATCGCCGCCCGGCTGGCCAACCTGCCCAAGCCGGTGGTCGCCGCGGTCCGTGGGATGGCCGCCGGAGCGGGCGCGTCGCTGGCCTTCCTGGCCGACTTCCGCATCGGCGGGCCGCGGACGAAGTTCCTGATGGCGTTCGCCGGGGTGGGCCTGGCCGCCGACACCGGGGCGTCCTGGACGCTGCCCCGGCTGGTCGGCCATGCCAAGGCCGTCGAGCTGCTGATGCTCGCCGAGCCGGTCGGTGCCGACGAGGCGTCCCGGCTGGGCCTGCTCACCCGGCTGGTCGACGACGACGAGCAGGTGCTGCCCGCCGCGCACGAACTGGCCGCCCGGCTCGCCGCCGGCCCGACCGTCGCGTACGGGGCGATCAAGCGGCAGCTCTCCATCGCCGACGCGGGCACCCTCGCCGACGCCCTCGCCGCCGAGGCGCAGGCCCAGTCGATCTGCGGGGCCACCGCCGACCACCGGGCCGCCACCACCGCCTTCGTCAACAAGCAGAAGCCGGTCTTCCAGGGGCACTGAACGGTGGGCCCGCGCCGGCCGCGCGGTGCTGGTCGCGGCCCGGAACCTCGGCGGAACACCGACCGGCCTCAGCGGGCCACGTAGCCGCCGTCGATGGGGATGGTGTGGCCGGTGATCCAGGTGGCGTCGTCGGAGCAGAGGAAGAGCACCACCCCGGCCACGTCGTCCGGGGTGGGGATGCCGGGTTTCGGGTTGAACGACTCCATCCGGGCCCGCATCTCCGCCGGGTCGGGCGCGCTGTCGATGAAGTTCTGCACCAGCGGGGTCATCACCACCGTGGGGGCGACCGCGTTGACCCGGACGTTGCGGGCCGCGTACTCCACCGCCGCCGACCGGGTCAGCCCGACGATGCCGGCCTTGGTGAAGGTGTACGGGGAGATGTTCTCCTGGGCCGCCAGGCCGGTGGTGGACGAGGTGTTGACGATCGCGCCCCCGCCACCGCGCAGCATCGCCTCGATGCCGTACCTGAGCACGTGGAAGACACCGTCGCCGTTGATCCGCCGGACCTTCTGCCAGTTCTCCACGTCCATCTCGTGCAGGGGCTGCTGCCGGCCGTCGATGCCGGCGTTGTTGAAGATGACGTCGATCCGGCCGTAGCGCTGCACCGCGTCCGCGACGCCCTGCTCCACCGAGGCGGCGTCGCCGGTGTCGACGGTGACCGAGAGGGCGTCGGGCAGGTCGGCGGCGACCTGCCGGGCCCCCTCGGCGTTGATGTCGGCGATCACCAGCCGGGCCCCCTCGGCGGCGAACCGCCGGGCGGTGGCCTCGCCGAGCCCGGAGGCGCCACCGGTGACGAACGCGACCTTGTCCCGGAACCGCATCGGCTCTCCCCCCGCCCGGCCGACCGACTGCCGGCGTCCAAGCGCCCATACCCGGTCGACGGGCGGCTAGTCGTCCTCCTCCGGGTCCTGGTTGGCCTCGGCGCCCAGCACGAACGCCTGCATGGCCAGCTCGTCGCCGCTGGGGGAGACGAACGCGGGCAGCTCGGCCGGACCCAGCTCCTGCACGTACGACCAGAAGAGCCGGACCGCCTCGGCCCGCGACTCGGCCTCGATCGGCAGGTCGAGGCTGACCAGCCAGGTACGGCGCAGCGGCGGCGGGCCGAGCCGGTCGACCAGCTCGCGGTAGGTGCCCGGGTCGAGCGCGGTGACCGGCCCGGCGACCGCCAGCGGCCCGACCGGCACCGGCGCGTCGAACGACCGCCGGGTGTACGTGACCAGCAGCGCCTCCCCGTCGTGGCGGGCGACCCGGCCCAGCGCCACCAGGCGGGGCGGGTCGTCCGCCAGCACCGCCACCGGGTCACCGGGGGGTGGGGCGGGCGCACCGGCCGGGACGGCCAGCTCCAGGGTGTCGTGGTGGACGAGGCGTTCGGCGTCGTGCCGCCCGGCCGGGAGCAGCACCGCCCACGCGCCGTCGCCCCGCCCGCCGTCGACGTCGGTCGGGCCGGTGCTGCGGTGGTCGGTCACGGTCATGACCCCATCCCATCACGGGCCCCGGCGGTGGCGACGTGGCAGCCCGCGAGATGGTCGTCGACCATTCCGGTGGCCTGCATCAGCGCGTACGCGGTAGTGGGGCCGACGAAGCGGAAACCCTGCTTCTTGAGCGCCTTGGCCAGCGCGGTGGATTCCGGGGTCGACGCCGGCACCTCGGCGAACGACCGGATCCGCGCCGGCCGCGGCGGCGGCGCGTACGACCAGAGCAGCGCGGAGAGCCCGCCGGGTAGGGCCAACGCGGCGCGGGCGTTGGCGATCGCCGCCTCGATCTTGGCGCGGTTGCGGACGATCCCCGCGTCGGCGAGCAGTCGGGTCAGGTCCGCGTCGTCGTAGCCGGCGACCCGGTCGAGCCGGAAGTCGTCGAAGGCGAGCCGGAACGCGGGGCGCTTGCGCAGGATGGTCAGCCAGGACAGCCCGGACTGGAACGCCTCCAGGGTGAGCCGTTCGTAGAGGGCGTCGTCGCCGCGCAGCGGACGGCCCCACTCGCTGTCGTGGTAGATCGCGTAGTCGGGGGTGCTCGTCCCCCAGGCACAGCGGGGCAGGCCGTCGGGGCCGGTCACCAGGTCAGTCACCCGGTACACGCTAGGCCAGGGGCCCGACACCGTCCGCCGACAGGTCGACCGGGGCCGCACCGGTGGATGGCCGGGCCGGATCGGGGCCGGGCCGGGCCATCGGGCCAGCTCAGCGGCGGGCGGGTGGGCGGGGTAGCCGGCCGGCCTCGACCAGGCGGGCGAAACGCTTCAGGGCCAGCGTCAGGCTGGCCTTGGAACCCGGCCAGAGCAGCGGCCAGGCGACCCGCCCGGCCGAGCCGCCGGGCAGGTGGAACCACTCGTGCCAGACCACCTGCGTGCGGTCGTCGGCCAGCGGGGTGCAGCGCAGCACGCCGGGGCCGCGCAGCAGCTTGCCGCAGTGCACCACGCCCACCTCGTACGGGGCGTCGACCCGGACCACCCGCATCTCGTCGCGCAGCGCCGCCGGGCCGAGCGCGGTGATCGCCTCGACGAGGCTGCCCTCCCCGCCGTCGCCCTCGACCACCCGCACCCGGGTCAGCGGAATCCAGTCGGACTGCCCCTCCCAGTCGGTCAGCGCGGCGAAGACCCGCTCGGCGGGGGCGTCGACGATCACGGTGGCGGTGAACTCGCCGGCACCGGGCTGGGCCGCCTCGTCGGCCAGCCCTCCGCCGGCCGGGTCGGGTCCGGTCACACCGACTCCGACCGGACCACCGCACCGCCGGGGCGGTCCTCGGCCCGGTCCGCATCCGTCCCCTCCGCCTCGGAGCGGTCGTCGGCCGGGGCAGTGGCCGGCGTGGCGGAACCGGTGGTGGCGTCGGTGGACCCGGCCGGCTTCGCGGCCGGCTCGGCTGCCGCCGAACGGACGGTCCGGGCCACCGGGGCGGTCACCGGCTCCGCCGACCCGACCTCGACGGTCGGGCCCTCCGCAGCGGGGGCCGCGGCGGGCGCGTCGGCAGCGGGCGTCGCCGGGGAGTCGTCGGGCGGGCTGCCGGCGGCCTCCTCCCGGGTACGGCGCAGCACGTCGGCATCGGCGGTACGGCCCTCGCGCAGCGCGGCGATCTCGGCCTCCAGCACCCCGATCAGCTCGGTCTTGTACCCGATGTCGTAGGCGGCCCGGCGCATCGCCTGGTCGACCTGCGCCATCCGGTAGCCGCGCAGGGCGGTGTCGAAGCGGAGCACGCCGACGTCCGACTCACGCAGGGGACGGCCGCCGGGCAACGGGACGGCCCCGTCGTCGGGCTCGGTGGGCGCGAGCCCGTCCCGACCCGAGATCAGCACCGTCACGCCGAACACGACCGCCGCCACGGTCAATGCGACGACCAGAATGAGCAGAGTCTTACCCATGAGGAGATCGTGGCACGGGGACACCCTCCGGAGCGAGCCCAACCACCATCATCGTCACCGATCTTCTGGACCGTACCGGCCCCGGGGCGGGGTGGGCGACCGGATAGCGTCGGCATCGGCCGGGTCGTCCGGCCGGTGAACTGCGGGAGGCGGAATTGGCCGGGGCGCTGCGGCTCGGGGGGCGGACGTTCGCCCCGGGCGAGCCGGTGGTGATGGCGATCGTCAACCGGACGCCGGACTCGTTCTTCGACCGGGGCGCCACCTTCGCCCAGGACAGCGCGCTGCGCGCGGTGGAGCGGGCGGTCACCGAGGGCGCGGAGATCATCGACATCGGTGGGGTGAAGGCCGGGCCGGGCGACGAGGTCGACGTTGCCGAGGAGATCCGCCGGACGGTGGACACCATCGCCGCCGTCCGGGCCGCGTTCCCCGACGTGGTCATCTCGATCGACACCTGGCGGGCCGAGGTGGCGGTCGAGGCGGTGGCGGCCGGCGCGGACCTGCTCAACGACACCTGGTCGGGGGCCGATCCGGCGCTCGCCCGGGTGGCCGCCGAGACCGGCGTCGGGCTGGTCTGCTCACACGCCGGCGGTCTGGCGCCCCGGACCCGGCCGCACCGGGCGGCCTTCACCGACGTGGTCGCCGACGTGGTCACGACGGTGACCGGGCTCGCCGAGCGCGCGGTGGCCCTGGGGGTACGCCCCGACGGCATCCTGATCGACCCGGCGCACGACTTCGGCAAGAACACCCGGCACTCGTTGGAGATCACCCGCCGGTTGGCCGAGCTGTCGGGCACGGGCTGGCCGCTGCTGGTGGCGTTGTCGAACAAGGACTTCATCGGCGAGACGCTGGACCTGCCGGTGCCGGAACGGCTGGAGGGCACGCTGGCGGCGACGGCGGTGTCGGCCTGGCTCGGCGCCCGGGTGTTCCGTGCCCATCAGGTGCTGCCCACCCGGCGGGTGCTCGACATGGTGGCCTCGATCCGGGGCGACCGGCCGCCCGCGGCCACCCGGCGCGGTCTGGCCTGACCGCCGCTCAGGTCCAGTGCAGGATGCGCTTGCGCCAGGCGTAGAGGATGCCGAGCGCGACCACGGCCACGAAGACGCCCATCTCGGCGACGGTCACCGCGCCGAAACCGGGCCGGTCGAAGACCATCGCCCAGGGGAAGAGGAAGACCGCCTCGACGGCGAAGAGCACGTAGAGGTACGCGTACACGTAGTAGCGGATCTGCATCTGCGCCCAGTCGCCGCCGACCGGGTCGAGGCCGCACTCGTAGCTGGCCCGCTTGCCGGCCGGGTCGGCAGGCCGGCCGGGACGTAACACCCGGTTGGCGGAGAACGCCGTGACGAAGAAGAGGACGGCAGCGAGCAGCAACAGCCCGAGCGTCGCGTACGAGCCCAGGTAACCGGTCACGGTGGATCAGCCTACCGGGCGTCGGGGCGGCCCGGACGGAGCGGCGAGCACCCGGACACGTTACTGATTCGTTTCCCACCGGTACTAGTACCACCGGGCAACTGTTACCGAATAATGAACGCTCACCCAGTGCCACGGAGGTCAGATGCCCCGCGTGCAGGCGCGTACCGTTCGGCGGTCCGTCGCCCGGCGTACCCCCGCGCTGATCGTGGCGGCGCTGGCGGTCGCGCTCGGGGCGACGCCGGGCCTGGCGACGGCGGCACCCACCGTGACCTGGGCGCTCGTCGGGGCGACCGACGTGCCCGTCCCCGGTGGCGACCCGACGGACGAGACGACGCCCCCGGTCGAGCCGACGGCGACCGAGCCGGCCCCGACCACCGCGCCGCCGACGCTGCCGCCGGACCCGGAGCCGACCACCCCCGCGCCCGAGCCGACCGGCACGACGCCGGAGCCGACCGCCCCCGCGCCGACGGTCACCACCGCCCCGACCGCCGCCCCGACCCCGAAGCCGTCCCTGCCCGGCAGGCCCGCGCCGCCACCCGGGCCGAACCCCGACCAGCCGGGCGGTGACCGGGTCGGGGTCCAGGTCACCACCGGGGACATCACGCTCGACGACCGGTACTGGAGCACCGGGAGCACGGTCACCGCCCTGCGGGTCACCGTCACCAACACCGGCGTCGTGCCGGAGCGGCTGCGGCTGGCGTACACGCTGCCGGCCGGGCTCACCGACGCCGGGACACCGGGTTGCCTGGCGGCCGGCGACGACGGTTGGCGCTGCGGCGAGTGGACCACCGCGCCGGGCGACCGGTTCAGCAGCCTGATCCGGGTACGGGTCAGCGGCGTCGCCTGGCGGCAGATGCCCCTGAGCGGCGCGGTACGGGTCACCGCGACCGGGCCGGACGCCGGCGACACCGCGCAGGACAACGAGGGCTTCGCGGTCCTCTTCCCACCCGGTCCCCCGGTGCCCGGGATACTGCTGGACGCCGACGAGGTGGTCTTCGACATCAGCGGCGGACCCGCCGCGCTGGCGGCCCGGCTGGGCAACACCGGCAGGGTGGACGCCGCCGGGCGGGTCGAGGTGGTGCTGCCCGCCGGGGTCAGCGTGTGGAACCCGCCGGCCGGTTGCGCGCCGGTGTCGCCGACACGTACCCGCTGCGACCTGGACGTCGTGCCGGCGGGGCGGACGGAGACGCTCCGGTTCACGGTCGCCGCCACCCCGGACGCCCAGCGCGAGGCGCCGCTGGCCGGCGCGTTGATCGGCTGGCTGGACCCGGAGAGCGGACCGGCCCGTCAGGTCCAGATGAGCTTCCGGATCACCGCCGCCGCCGCGCTGGCCACCCCGCCGGTGGGCAGTCCCGCGCCGACCGGGTCACAGGGGTTGATCGCGGCGGGGGCCGGGGCCGTCGACGTCGGCGGGATGTCCTCCGCCCAGCGGACCGCGCTCGTGCTGATCGTGGTCTCCGTCCTGCTGGTGGTGCTGGCGCTCGCGCTGGCCACCAGCTCGCTGCGGCAACGGACGACCGGGCCGGCAGCGGACCCGGCGATGACGGACCGACCGGACTGACCGGGCGCAACGGGCCGGCCGGGGCGGGCGGTGATCTCAATTACGGCGGGCATCGCAGATCGCCATACAATCGGGCATATGCCACCGGCCCGGTTCCCAGGTGTCGGACCTCCACCAAGGATGCCCTAAGACCGGGACGTAGGCTCGGAGGTCAGAGACGACAGCGGGCCGGGCCATCCACCCCCCCACGGGCGGACCGGTGCAGCGGCGCATCAGGGAGGTCGTGTGGCCGGGCAAGGCGAGGTCACCATCATGTGCAGCCGCGCGCGCGGCGGGGCCGAGCGAAGCGAGGTGCAGGCGTGACCAAGCAGATCCGTCAGTTGGACCGGGTGGTGATCCGGTTTGCGGGTGACTCGGGTGATGGGATGCAGTTGACGGGGGACAGGTTCACCTCGGAGACGGC
>NZ_JBIUCH010000034.1:0-42271 GCF_044548625.1 Micromonospora sp. NPDC051925
ACAACGAACGCTGCCAGCCGTTCGTCTGGACCAAGACCGCCGACCAGATCCTCACCAAAGCCAACCGTCAAAAGAACTCAGACACGCGACACTAGTTCCGGCGGAAAGGCAGAAGGGTCAGCGGGCAAAGATCAGCAACAGCCCGGCAGTAATCCAATACTGCATGGTCATCCTTAGCGCAATCTTCACGACGGCACTTACCGATCAGGTCATCACGATCCACCCTTGCAAGGGAGTGAAGACGCCCGCCGTACCGAAGCGAGTTCGCCGAATCATCACCCCCGAGCAGTTCGACGACCTATACGCAGCGCTCCCCAACAACGACATGCGCCTACTAGTCGAGACCGACATCGAAAGTGGCCTGCGATACGGAGAGCTGACTGAGCTTCGCGTCAAAGACCTGAATCGGTCAACCAGGAAGCTTATGGTCAGCCGCGTGGTTGTCGAACTAACAAAGCGGTTCCAGACGGACGGTAATCGATTCGTCGTCAAGGAGTACCCGAAAGATGAGGAGGAGAGGGAACTCGGACTCAGCGCTCAGATCACCAGAAAGATTGACGCGCACATCAGAGAGAACAATCTCCAGCCAGATGACCTGCTCTTTGCAATCCGCGAGCCAGAAAACCTTCAGGCACCCCGTCTTCGAGTGGTTCCAAATCCAGATGAGCTGGGACTGACCGAGCCGAACGCGCAGGGACGCCAGTACCGGCATGGGACCACGACTGCCTATGCATCCGCCAGATGCCGTTGTGTGCATTGCAGGGCGGCCGTCGCGATTTACCGCGCCGAGCGGCGGGCTGCTGGCAAGGACAAACCACGACAGAGGCGGACAGTGACCACCGATGGGCACATTCCCCGGTCTTGGTTCCGTCAGAATGTCTGGCTGCCCGCCCGGGCGGCTGCCGGTCTCGACTCGACCGTGCAAGTCAAGGGGCTTCGCAGCGCCCACGCCTCGTGGCTGCTCGCAGGCGGGGCCGACATCCAGATCGTGAAGGAACGCCTCGGGCACGGCAGCATTCTCACGACTCAAAAGTACCTCGGCAGCTTGCCGGAGGCGGACGACGAGGCCGTGGACGCCTTTAGCAAGATCCGACGCCGAAGCAGTTGACGAGCCTGTCCTGTCGATCGCGCGAATTCACGATCGACAGGACACCCCGACCCCGCGCTACGACCGTGATCAGCGCTCGAACGCCTTCGATAGCGTTTTCTTCCAGGCGCGAAAGTCCGAGCGCACGAGACTCCCTGAACCGCACCAGCGTTGAAGTTCTGCTTCCGCTTCCAACTAGCCCACACGGTGCCAGCACAGCCGGAAGCGGAAGCAGACGCAACAGACCGCAGCGACGGAGCCAGCGGAAGCGGTCACAGCGCTAGCGCAACCACCGAGACAGTCCGGCCATAGCTGTGACGATGACAGACCAGTCCTTTGAAGCAGTCCCACGCAGGGCTATTCGGATGGTCCCGGTGGGGGGCGTACCTGCCAGTTATCAGCTCTGGGGTAGCGCCGAATAGAACAGCTTGTGCGGGGTCGTTAGCTTCGCCACGTCTTCGAACACGGTTAGGTATCCCGCGACTAGATCCTGCTTGTCGATGATGTGCATCCGGATCTCGGTGGCGTTGTCGTCGTACTCGATAGCGGCGGCAATCTTGCGGTCGAGCACCCAGAAGTCGAAGGGGGCAGGAAGAGGGCGGTCAGGTGCTTCCGCCATACGTATGACACCTGCTCGCCGGCGTCGATGTTTGGCTGAATGGTTGCGACTTGCCACGCCTTGAAGTCGGACAGGGGCGGGCCGCCCAGGACGCACACGCGGTGCACCTCGACGCGGCGCGCGCGGGCGGCCCGGAGGTCGTTCAGCCACGATTCACGCCTGGCGTGATCCTCTGCGGTCGGTGGTTCACCGTTGCGCCATCGGTCGATCGCCGGTAGCGCCTGCGTGTACTGGCGCTGACTGCCGAGGTGCAGGGCCTCGAACTCCGTCTCGTTGAACAGCGCACGGAACCGGGAGTTCGGGCCGATCAGGGGTTGCTCTGTGATGGTCTCCACGTGGATCCATCCTTCCTATTTGGTCGATAGGTGTTGTGCGAAGTTCGCGTTCGGGTCTGTTCGCGTAGCCGGCGGCCTGCATCGCGAACAGTTCGGCGTACCGGCCAGCGGCGGAGACGAGTTCTTCGTGGTTGCCGGATTCGATGAGGGAGCCGTTGTCCATGACGAAGATCCGGTCGGCGTGGCGGACGTTGGCGAGCCTGTGGGTGATCAGGATTGTGGTCGCCTTGCCCTGGCGGTCCCGTATCGTTTGAAAGAGCGCGTCTTCGGCGCGTGGGTCCAGCGCCGAGGATGGTTCGTCCATGATCAGCAGTTCGGCGTCGCGCAGGAATCCACGGGCTGCGGTGATTCGTTGCCACTGGCCGCCTGAGAGGTCTTGGCCGTTGGCGAAGGTGCGGTCCAGGAGGGTTTCGTAGCCGTGTGGCAGGTCCCGGATCATTTCGTGGGCGACGGCGCGCTCGGCTGCGAGTTCGATGCGGTCCTGCCGTGGCTCGGTGTCGGTGTCGCCGATGGCGATGTTGGTCGCCGCTGTGAACGGCCATTTGTGGTATTCCTGGGTCACTACGGCGATGCGCGCTCGTAACTCGTCGGGGTCCCACTGGTCGAGCGCCCGCCCGTTCCACTCGATTCGGCCCTGGCTCGGTGTCCGTAGGGAGGCGATCATGGCGGCGAGGGTGGTCTTGCCCGATCCGTTCTCTCCGACGAACGCGACTGTCTCCCCGGCGCGGATGGTGAGCGTGACGTTGTCGACCGCTGGGGTGTCGCGCTCGGGGTAGCGCAGGCTCACTGCGCGCACGACGAGTTCTTCCAGTGGTGTGACGGCGGCGGTGCCTCCGCCAGCCGGGAGGTAGGCGGCAGCCCGCTTCATGAACCCGGTGTAGTCGCCGAAGTGCTGGCCATCGGTGTAGATCCTGTCGATCTGGAAGGTGACCGTGGTCAGCGAGCGCTGTGCCGCCTGCACCGCGAGCACGCATGTCGCCGCTGCGGCCAGCGGAATCTGGTCGTCGAGGAGCAGCACACCGAGCAGGACATACACCATGCCGGTCGCGACTCCGCCGATTGCTGATCCGATGCTGGTGGTGGTGGTTACCTTCCGGGCCAGGGCGATCTGGATGTCGGTTTCGACGGCCATGATGCGGTCGTATTGGTCGAGCAGGAAGCGGCGCAGCCCGTACGAGCGGAGTTCCGGGGCGGAGGCGCGTTCGGCCATCAGCCGGTGCAGGATCCACAGCCGGCGTCGGCGTACCGAGCCGGCGATGTAGGTCTGGTAGCGCTGGTGGCCGGCGTGCAGGGAACCCCAGCCGGTGGGCAGGGTCGCGACTAGCAGCGCGATCAGCAAAAGGGGGTGGATCACGATGACCGCGACGGTCACGGCGAGCAGGCTGACCAGTCCGGCCACCAGGTTCATTGCCCCCTGCACGAGTTCGATCGCCGAGTCGGTGCCTCGCGAGGCTCGTTCCATATCGTCGGCGAACGCGTCCTGGTCGAAGGCGTCCAGCCTGACGACTGTGGTCACCTCGAACAGGCTGCGCTCGACCTCCCGGCTTACACGAGGGGTAAGGCCGTTTTGGGCGTATCCGGTGGCGATGCCCAGGCCAGCGCGCACGGCGGTGGCCGCCGCGAGGACCGCGAGCGCGGGCAGGGCGGCGGTCACCCGGTCGGGCGTTGGGCCCCCGGCAAACAGTTCCACCAGGGCGCGCTGGGTAGCCAGCAGTCCGAAGGCTGCCATCACCCCGGCGCCGACCGTCGCGGCGGCGACGACGGAGGTACGGATCCGGTCCGCGCGCCAGCTAATCCTGAGTGCCCTGCCGACCAGGCGGGGCAGTTCGGCGAACACGGCCAACAGACCAGCGTCGGCACGTGCCCGGATGCCGGTCTCCCACCAAGTAGTCCGAAGTTCCGGCAGCACAGACTCAGTCGAAGGCACACCCACGACCCGATCGAAAGTGTCCGTTTTCCTGGAGGTTGTGCCATCAGCAGACGTGGTTGTCGTCACGAAAGTGCCCCTTGTGCGAAAGTGTTTGCTGCTCGCCGAATGAAAGGGTTCTTCCTGCTACCAGAGATCGATTTGATCCAGGATCTTCGAAGCGAGCGGCAGGGGCGGAGTCATCCGTTCGGTGAGGAGATCCGGGGGCAGGGCGACGTTGCGTTGCAGGCGGATGAGGTCGCGCCAGACGAGGAGGCGTTCCCAGTTTTCGGTGACCGCCGCGGCGCGGGTGTTGCGCAGGCGTGGCGAGCCTTTGAGGTCGTCGAGGTGCCAGCCGTCGGCGAGTAGTCCCGCGGCGGTTTTGGGGCCGACTCCGCGGATACCTGGGATGTTGTCGGCGGGATCACCGGTCAAGGCCCGGTAGTCGGGCCACTGACGAGGCAGGACACCGAATCGGCGGTGTACGTCGGCTCCGGCCACTTCGGCGCGGTTCGGCGTGAGGATGCTGACGGTGGGATGGTCGAGCATCTGGTAGAAGTCGCGGTCACCGGAGCAGCAGACGACTGCCCGGCCCCGTCCCACCGCGTGAGTGGTCGCGGAGGCGATGACGTCGTCGGCTTCGTGGTCTTCAAGTTCGATCCAGCGAATGTCAACGGCATCCAGCGCCTGCTTGATCCACGGCAGCGACTTGATCGGGCTGTGGTCGGCGTCGGCCCGGTTGGCTTTGTAGTCGGGGTCGGCGTTGGTGCGGGTTGCGGTGGCGTTCTCGCCGTCGAAGACGACGAGCATCTCGCTGTCTGGAGCGCGGAGCAGATGCGCCTTGCGGACAAGCGCCAGGAAGCCGAATACGCCGGTGAGGTCGCGGATCTTGTCCCGGCTGGTGATCCGGGCCGGGAAGCCAAACCATGCCCGGTACATCACGTTGTGTCCGTCGACCACGAACAGAGGTGGGGCCACCCGTTGACCTCCCCTTGGGGATGATCGCCAGTGACCGCGGCGGCCGGGTGCTCGTTTCACGAACGGGAGCAGGTTACCCGTCGGCAGGCCAGGAGTGGTAGCACCGGCGCAGGGTGTCGGCGAGATTGGGCACAACGTCGCGGTGCTTGATGACCCGCTGGTAGGCGGCTGCGCGCAACGCAGCGGCGGCGTCCGTGGTCAGGGTCATCGCACGCCGGATGCCGTCGGTCAGACCAGTCATCTGATCGGCGTGGTAGACCAGCCCGTTCACGCCGTCGTCTACCTGCTCGGGAAATCCGTCGTGGTTGGGCACGAGCAGGACCGGGCCGGCGTGACGTGCCCAGAGGCTGATCTCGAAGGGGAGGTTGGCCAGAGTCTCGCCTCGGGAGGGGCAGACAGCGACCCGGGTGGCGGGGTGACCGGCCAGCGCGCGGGGTAGGTCGCGCTCGAATCGGGCGATGAGGGTTGCGCGGAGTCCGGCGGACGTTATGCCGTCACGGTAGGTCTGCAACAGCGGGTCGTATCCATCGTTGGGCACGATGATGGCTACCAGATGCACGTCGTCAGCGATGGGGCGTAGGGCATCGATGAGCAGGTCGAATCCCTTCGTGGGGTCCGTTCGGCCCACGAACAGCACGATCGGCCGGTCGACCGGGATGCCGAAGCGGGCGATCGTGGCGATGGCCTGGTCGACGTGCATCGGGGCGAGGTCGGGCGCGGTCAGGTCGAGGCTGGACCGCCAGGGGATGAAGCGGGTCGGGTCGACGGCGAAGCGTTCAATGAGGTGGCGGGTGAGGTAGTGGCCGATGTCGGCGACGTGGACGCGGCCGTGAGCGGCGGCGAGGCCGGCGCGTTCCCAAGCGAGCCGCTGGTCGTCGGGGGGCCGGTTGTGGATGTAGCTGGTGCCGTACGGGGTGAGCAGTGTCTGGATCTTCCCGGCAGGGTCTGCGTCAAGGGCGTGGTAGACCCGGCCCGTGCCGAGGAACGGGGTGTCGACGGCGATCACCAGGACTTGGTCATGGTCGTCTGCGATGGTGACGGCAGCTTGAGCTGCTGCCGTAGACAGTTGGTCCCAGACCGGCGGGGACCAGAACGGGCTGTTTGTGTCGTGGGGTAGGTGCAGGACCCGGCCTTCCCTTTCCTCCACGATGCGGGTGGTGGTGCGGAGCCGGTCTGGTTCGTAGGCCCAGGTGTGGAAACCGGGGGTGGGGGTGGCGATGTATGGGGTGATCGGACCTGTCTCGGTGGTGAGTTCGTCCCAGCGGTGGGCGATGGTCGACAGCAGTGTCTGGGTCTGCCGGCCGATGCCGTTGGTGCAGTTCGCTACGCCGTTGAAGGTGGCGTAGAGCAGGGCGCGGCGCATCTTCGGCTCTCCTTTGCTACCCGGCTAGGTAGAGGTCTTCGGGGTTGGGGTGCCACACCTTCGACTTGGTCGGGTTGGCGCGCATCCCGTACATGGCAAGGGCGGTGCTGATGCGACAGGCAGCTTCCTCGGCGGCTTCCGGGTTGTGGCAGAAGGCGGTGTAGTTGTCGGTGACGCGGATCAGCGTCAGCTCGGCGAGCTGTTCGTCGACCGGGACCAGCCTCAGGTTGGTGAGCATCGGGGTAAGTCCGCTGCCGGGGGCAAGGGGCATGGGTAGGGCGTCCAGGATGCGCTGAGTAAGTGCGAGCAGGGTGCCGTCGTGAACCCAGCGGGCGAGCTGGTCAATAAGGCCGCGGGTGGTGGCGCCGTTGGTGGCTGCGGCGACGTCGAGATCGGCCACGGCGGTGCGGCCGGCGTCGAGGTGCCGAGTCGCAGCGGTGATCGCTTCCACGCGGCCGGCGCGGGGCCGCCAGCCGTAGAGCCAGGGTGGGTAGGCGTCGTGATCGAGCACAGGTTCGATCGCCGCACGGATGGCCCGGTGGACGATGCGGTCTTCGACCGTGGACACGTAGACGGTCATGACCTTGCCCCAGGACGGCCAGCTTCTGGCCTGTGTCGGTCCTGGTTGCCAGACGCCGGTGCACAGCCGCTCGGCCAGGCTGTTGAGGCGTTCATCGAGATCGCGCCGGTACTCCCCCCAGGTGATCTTGTCGGCGCCTGGCGCCCCGGGACGTCGCATGAGTGCGCGGGCGGCGTGTTTGAGCCGGTGGGGGTCTGCGATCAGCGGCATAAGGGTGTGACTGGCCGGGTGTCTCATCAGCGCACTTCCGCCAGCCCTGGCCGCAGATGGGTACCGCGGTGGAGGACTTGGAGGGCGTGGTGTGGACCGCACCAGAGAAGCAGGTCGAGCGCGGCGAGGTTCGGTGTGAACGGGCCGCGTCTCTGCCGGTAGACCGGTTGTGTGTAGGCCGCAGACTCGACGGTGACGCCGGCGGAGTGGAGGAGTTCGATGTCGAGGTAGCGCTGGGAGCCGCCCATGCCGATACGGAGCGTGGTGGCCCCCAGCCGTTGGCAGAGGTCGACCAGCATGGCGGTCTTCGCGCCGTCCGGCTGAATCGTCGAGGACCGGAGCAGCGTGGCGGGCAGCCCGAGCGCGCTGAGAACGAGCTGGATGAGCGCGATGTTCAGGTCGACCAGGAGCGTCCAGGGGTGGTCGTAGATCACCCGGAGCAGCGGTTCGTAGTGCTGCCAGTAGGGTGCGCGGCGGTAGGAATGCTCGATTGCGCGCCAGTGCCTATCGGCCCACCCGTCGTTCTCGGCGATCTGGACCGCGTTGATGGGCTGGCCGAAGCGGTGACGAACCGGCACCGTGAGCCGCAGTTCCCCGCCGGTGGGGGCGAGGATGACGTTACGGTGCTGACGGCCACGCTCGGCGAGCTGCACATGGTCGAGCAGCACCAGGCGGTCGACGTCGAGCAGGCGGGCGAAGTAGCCCGGCCAGGGTAGGTAGGCCGGCTGGTGCGCGACGAGAACGTCCGAGCGCATCAGCACACCATCCGGTAGGGGACGAATGCTTCGGCCCTGGTGACCCCGACCTTGTGCCCGGTGGCGGTGTCGAAGGTGTCGATGACCGCGATGCTGCGGGGATGCGGGGCCTCTCGTAGCTGGGACCGGTAGGCCGAAAGGGCTTCCCGTTTGGCGTTCCACCGGTCGCTGGTGTCGACGTAGACCAACCGGTCGGTGCCGGTTGTCCATTGCTCCTCCGGCCCGCTGTAGCCGAGGACGATGTGCGGTGCGGGGTAGGGAGTCCCGCCGAGCCGGGCGGCGGCGATCCCGGCGTGATACGCGGCACGGTGATCCTGGTGAAACCCCTGCTCGGCGGGAATGAACAGTAGATCGGGACGAGTGCGTGCCAGGGAGATCTTCGCTCCCGATTCGATGAGTTCGACCAGCTCCCGAGGGTGCCGACCGGGGTTCAGTGCCCGGTCGTCGTCAATCCAGGCGACCTGGCGCCCGGTCACGCCCAACGCGTCGCAGGCGGCTTCGAACTCCTTCACGCGTAGCTGCGGATCGCTGTGCCCCTGCCGCATCTGCGCGGTTCGACAGGTGACGGCCAGGACGTGCACCGTAGTGCCGCTGGCCGCGAGTTTCGCGATGGTGCCGCCGGCACCGAGGGTCTCGTCGTCGGGATGGGGCGCGATGACAAGGGCCACTCGCACCCGGTGCTGATCAAGCATCGCCACTCCCCGGCGTGACGGCGGCCAGGAATGCCCTCGCCGCGGCCTGCGGGGTGTGGCCGGCGATCCGGGCCGGGGCACTGGCAGCGGCACGGTGGTAGGCACGCGGATCCGCGAGCAGCTCCTGAGCTGCCTCCCACAGCTGGCCGGGGCCACTCTCAAGGGGGACCATGACACCCGCTGGCCCGGCCAACTCGGGCACATGCCCGATGCCGTACGCGACGACCGGCGTACCAACCGCCAACGCCTCCGCTGCCGCGTTGCCGAATGTTTCCGGGCTGGTGCTGCCGACGAGGGTCAGCGCCGCGCCACCGAGGAACGGGGAGACCTCGCGCCACGGCAGCGGCGGCAGGATCCGCACCTCGCCCGCCGACAGCGTGGCAGCGTGCCGGCACTCATCGAGAACCTGGGCCTGCATGCCCGGCCAATACTCGAAGCTCGCCGCCGCGAGCACCACTTCCAACGGCCTGCCCAGCGATGCGGGCATGGCGTCGACCAGCTCGCGGACTCCCTTGTGCGGTTCCGCCCTGGCCACCACCCGCACCGGTCCCGCACGTCGCAGGGCCTCCCGAACCTCGGACGGGGCGGGAGTGCCGAGCGCGAGCAGACCATTTGGTATGACCTCCCAGCCACCGATGTCGTACCCCAGACGAGCACACTCATCGACCATGAACCGGCTGTTGGTGAGCACCACATCGGGGCTGCGTAGGGCCTGATCAAACAGCTCGTCCGATCGCGGCACCCGCACCATCAGCGCGGTCCGAACCCTTGGCGGGGCGGATGCGAGGTAGCCCAGGCCCCACGAGGCGTCCGCCCAGCAGACCAGGTCGACCTGGTGGTGGCCCAGTAGGTCGGTGACCTCGGCCTGGACCGAGGCAGGATCGGCAAGGGCAGCGAGGAGATCAGCCTCGGTCGCCGGGTCCGGCAGCCGGACGCCGCGCAGTCGGATCATGTCCGGTTCGATTCGGGCGGCGTCCACGTCGGGAGGAAGGGTGGCGGTCAGGATGAGCGCGCGGTGACCGAGGAGGCGCAGCCCGGTCGCGAGCGCGGCGATGCTGCGTTCGATACCGGCCGGGGCGTCGGGCCGATAGGTCAATAGCACGAAGGCGATGTTCATGGGTGGTGCACCAACCTCGGGGCCGGTAGCGGCTCGGTCCGATGCGTGGGCTGGTCCTCCCACGGGAAACAGACCCAGTCCGAGACGTCCCACACCCAGGAGTCGGGGGTGAACCCGGCGCCGACGTTGCGGCACAGGACTGCGGTACGTATCGACGTCGGGGCACGCAACCCGGTGATCACGGCGATGAGCGTGCGGAGGGTGGCACCGCTGCCGCAGATATCGTCGAGCAGCAGGAGCCGACCGGCGGTGGGCAGTTGCTCGATAGCCCTCGCCTCGACGCGGACCCGGCCGCTGGCCTGGATGCCGACCTGGTCACTGTCGTTGTGCCGCGCGGGCACGAACGCCGCCGGTATGTTCAGCAGGCCGGCGACCCGGGAGGCCAGTTCCCGGCCGCCGCGCTCGATTCCCACCGCAACCTCGGGCGCGTGAGGTGCCTCCGCCTGCGCGATCAGAGCTGCCGCCGACGCGAACGCACCTCGGGGCATCGCCCAGGTCTGCGCGCCGAGGAAGGTCCTGGACGTCACCATTTCCACTCCTTCAAGATGTTCTCGGCTTCCGGCCAACCAGCCACCGGGTCTGGGACCCACCGGACCCGGATCCCGGGAACGGCGAGCAGGTCCGCGACCAGCACCAGGTACAGCGGTTCGACGACAACGAGCACCTCGCTCGGCACGCCGTTGGCGTCCATCTCCTGTCGCATGGCGTGGGCCACCACAGGTCGCAGTGCGGCAGCCCGATCGGGGTCGAGGGGTCGGTCGTAGGGCAGCAGTGGGGTGTCGGCGGTGACGATGCCGTGCTCGGCGGACAGGATCCGAATCCGCGACCGCCGGTCGGGCTGATGCCCGAGGTGTGCCCGCAACGTCGGCACCGGGCCACTCAAGTACAGGTCCAGCGCCGGCACCGGGACAGCCGTGATCGTCTTGCTCTTGCAGCAACCGACGATCACCAACCGGCCTCGGTCCACCTCGCCGGAGTTAGGCCCGTGCACGATGTGCCCGATCATGGCGACCTCACCACCCGGAGTCCGATTCCCGGCGACGCGAGTGCTTGAGGTACCTCGTTGTCGAAGATGCAGCGGGCGTAGAGGCTGATGGACTGGTACGAGCCGCCGCGGACGACCGCGCCGCTGCCCGGGACCGTCGTGGCCGTCCACTCCCAGACGTTGCCGGCCACGTCATGAAGACCCTCCGGGGTTGCGCCGGCGGGATGTTCGCCTACCGGGGTCGGTGCCCCAGGGCCGAGGTCCCGCAGGTTGGCGTGACCTGGTGCGGGGTCGCCGTCGCCCCAGGGGTAGCGCCGCACGCCCCGGCCAGCCATCCACTCCCACTCCGGTGCGGTCGGCAGCCGGCCGCCGAGGGCTCGCGCGAGGCTCGTGGCCTGTGTCCACGTCAGCCCCGTCACCGGGCACCTGTCGCCCTCGGGCGTTCGAGGAGTCGGTGATGGTGCCGCGGTTTTCCACCGGCCGCCTGCGGCCATCGCCGCCGTGACGGGCGTTGGCAACCACAACAGGTCGGCCACCTGTGTGTCCGGACGCCACCGAGTGCCGGGCAGCAGCCCTCCCTCGACCGGTATCCACAGGTGCGGATCCGCGAGTATGCTGGCGGTTGCCTGGGCAGCAGGAACGATTCCCGGCTTGTTACATGGCTCGCTATCCGACACGCGCGGGCTGAGCGGCGGGAAACGACGGCCCTGTCCAGGCCCCGTCCCATGAGCGTCAGCGGCCACGTTCGTCCTCCCACAGCAGGATGTGCAGCCGGGCGGACAGGTTCCAGCCTCGGGCGATCACCGGGTCGGCCAGCAGCCGAAGCCGCTCCAGGATGACCTCAGCGGTCGCGCCTTCCGGCATCACCCACACCGGCGCGAGCCCGAACCTCTCGACCAGAGCCGCGATTTCATCAAGGTCATCGACGGAGGTGGCCACGAACTTGAACGCCGCCTTGCCTGTCGCGTTCAGCGTGGTCAGCGCCGCCGGATTGATGCGCTGGGCAGCGTCGTTGGACGCCGCGAACGACATCAGTTTCGGTGACACGTTGAATGTCGCTACGGCGGCGGTGAGTTCGCTGGGTGGAGCGACGGTGCCGTTGGTCTCGACCTCGACCCGCCGGCCGGCGGCCGTCAGCGCCACCACGACCGGCGTCAGGGTCTCGTGCTGCAACAGCGGTTCGCCACCGGTGATCACGACGAGGTCGGCCGGCATCGACAGGACCCATTCGATGACCTCGACCGGCGTCAGGTGACGCGTCTCGGCCCGAAGATCGTATCGAGGGGTGTCCCATGTGAAGGGGGTGTCGCACGAAGGGCAGGCCAGGTTGCACCGCGACAGCCGCACAAAGGTCGCCTGCCTGCCCGTCGACGGCCCCTCGCCCTGAACCGTCGAGGTGAACATCTCCGCGACCAGCAGCGGCCGTACCACCGCAGCGCTCACGGGTTGGCCCTATCGCCAGGGGCGTACTCCGCCCAGGTCGACCCCGTCTCCCCTACCCGGACCGCCTCGACCCGCACACCCTCGCGAAGATGCAAGCCGCCTCCGCTGCACCAGTCGAAAAGGTGCCGAGCGATGTTCTCGCTCGACGGCACCGCCACAACCTCCCCGACGTCGCGGTGGTCGAACCGCTCCGCCAGATACGCCCTCACTGGACGTTTGTTTCGCGTTCGCGTTAGTAGCGACCGATTTACGCCTCGGCCTCGTCAGGGCAATATGTCGGACCTGACCCGGAAGGCGCATATCGTGGCCAGCTCCAGTTGACCAGAATCAGAGTATTTCAGCCTGCGATCGTGTCTTATTCACTTTCATCCGACATCGACGTACATGAGGTCCGTCGATCCGGCCTCCAGACGCCGTACCCCTGAATCATGACCGCGCGGCGAGCCTATCCATCCGACCTGTCCGACGCCCGATGGGCCCTGATTGCACCCCGCCTGACCGCGTGGCGGCAGGCCCGCACCGACGCCGGCGTCAGCGGCCGCACCCCCAGCCACGACCTACGCGAGATCTTCAACGCCATCCTCTACGTCAACCGCACCGGCATCGCCTGGCGCTACCTGCCCCACGACTTCCCACCCCACCCGACGGTCTACGGCTACTTCGCCGCCTGGAGCAAGGAAGGCATCTTCACCGAGCTGAACTACCAGCTCACCGGCCTCGTTCGTGATCACCACGGCCGTGCCATCGCACCGACCGCGTCCATCATGGACAGCCAGAGCGTGAAGACCTCCACCAACGTCCCACTGTCCACACAGGGCACCGATGCGGGGAAGAAGATCGTCGGCCGCAAACGCGGCATCATCACCGACACCCTGGGCCTGCTCCTCGCCGTCACCGTCTGCGCCGCAAGCGCCAGCGACAACACCATCGGCATGGACCTGCTCGACCAGGCCACCGCCACCTACCCCACCCTGGCCAAGACCTGGGTCGACGCCGGCTTCAAAAACCGCGTCGTCGAACACGGCGCACACCTCGGCGTCGACGTCGAGATCGTCACCAAAGACCCACAGATCAAGGGCTTCAGCGTCGTCAAACGCAGATGGGTCGTCGAACGCACCATCGGCTGGCTCATGCACCACCGCCGACTCGTCCGCGACTACGAAACCCGACCCGACAACTCCGCCAGCATGATCACCCTCGCCATGATCGACAACATCGCCAAACGCCTCACCACCGAAACCACCCCAACCTGGCGAGAACCCCTACAACCACAACACACACAAAATACGTGAATCAGACGTCCTCTCAGCGGGGCCAACTCGGCGAAGTCGACCACGAACCCCGGCTCGACCAGCGTCTGCGCGCTCAGCACCACCTCGACCTGGTACGAGTGCCCATGCAGACGAGAGCACTTGTGCGTACTCGGCAACGGCAACCGGTGCGCCGCCTCGAAGGCGAACGTCTTCCCAATCCGGTACATCAGCCCTCCTGCCCGGCGACGGCATACTCCGTCGGATCGACGACTCCGGCCAGCACGAACGCCTCGCGTCGCTCGACGCAGGTCCCGCAGACACCGCAGTGCAGCTTTCCGCCCCGGTAGCACGACCATGTGCGCTCAAGCGGCACACCCAGCTCGGCACCCAGGGAGACGATCTGCGTCTTGGTGGCGTGGAGGAACGGAGCCATGACCCGAAACCCGTCCGGCAGGAACCCCTCGTTCGCCACCAGCGCCATTGCCGAGTAGGCCCGCACGAAGTCCGGCCGGCAATCCGGGTAGACGGTGTGGTCACCGGCGTGGACGCCGAAGACCACAGCGTCGGCTTCCACCGATACGGCCACACCCACCGCCAGGTCGAGCAGCAGCGCGTTGCGGTTGGGGACAACTGTCGCCCTCATCGACTCGTCGGTGTAGTGCCCATCCGGAACTGCCACCTGCTCATCGGTCAGAGCGGACCCTGCCAGGAGCGCGCCGATCCCACGCAGGTCGATCCGGTGCTGGCGCGCACCCAGCGCCAGCGCGGTCGCGGTCGCCGACTCCAACTCACGTACGTGCCGCTGTCCGTAGTCGACCGACAAGATCACTAGTTCTGATCCCCGAGAGTGCAGGAGATAGGCCATCACCGTGCTGTCGAGGCCACCGCTGACTGAGAGGACGGCCCGGCGCGGAACCACCGCCAGGTCCAGCACGGATTCCTCAGACCTCGTCAGTTCGGGTGTCATGCCGGAGTACCCGTCTGGATGGCGGCCAGGAACTCGGCACGAGCTGCGGCATCATGACGAAACGCCCCGCGCCACGCCACTGTGGACGCCGAGGTGCCGGCTGCGCGAACCCCCCGCGCAGTCATGCACAGGTGTTCGGCAGTAATCACGACGGCCGCGCCTCGGGCTCCCAGCTCGGCGTCCACCCAGTCGGCGACCTGTCGCGTCAGTTCCTCCTGAACCTGCAACCCACGCGCGAACATGTCCACCACCCGGGCGAACTTCGACAGGCCGAGAATCCGGCTGCCCGGCAGGTACCCAACCTGAGCCATACCGACGAACGGCAGCAGGTGGTGGGCGCATACCGATCTGAAGGGCACGTTGCGCGCCAACACCAGGTCCTGCTGCACCTGATCGACCGCAAAGGTCGTCGGGTTGAACTTTGGTGCCGTCAGCATCTCCTCGAACGCCGCCGCTACTCTGCGCGGCGTGTTCAAAGCGACCTCGCTGCCCGGTTGAACGCCGAGTGCAGTGAGCAACGCGGCGACGGCCGTCTCTGCGGCCTGCCGATCTACCGGTCGACGTGACCGATCCTCGCTCTGATCATCATGGTCACCCACGATCGATCGGGCGATTACCTGTGTTCCAGCCTGCATCCTGACCTCCCCTGAGGGTGCCTCGCGTGCGGGGCGCAACCACGGCCCGCCCGTAACGAACCGCGAGGGGCGGTCGGCGAGCCGTCTTGACCCCAGGGTGGGCTCTTCTGCCGTTGGCATGAACGTGTGTGCCTGTCGCATCCCGGTGCCGCAAGTACCGGGGGTGCAACCCCCGTGTGCGCGCATCGACGGACCTACGTTGAGAGACCTGACCGGCATACTCTGATCCGAGGTTTCAACCGATCCGGAGGGCTGGAGCGAAGGTGGTCCGGCATACGAACCACGCGTTGACCGCGCTCATCGCCGAGTCGGGACGCTCCCACGCGGCCCTCGCCCGCCAAGTCGTGCACATCGGCTGGACTGAGCACGGCATGCGGTTCGCCTACGACTACCGATCAATCGGCCGCTGGGTCCGCGGATCAGTCCCCGAACCACCAGCTCCCGCCGTGCTCGCCACGGTCTTCTCCCGGATACTAAACAGGTCGGTCACCACACGCGATCTCGGCTTCGATCACGGCGACATGATCCGACGCACTCTCGCCATACCAACAAGCCCCGCCAACAGCGTCGAGACGGTCACCGAACTCTGGAGAGCCAGCGTGGAGCGCCGCACCTTCCTGCAAGACATCTTCGTCAGCGCGCTGGCCGTCGAGGCGGCGCTAGACTGGCGCGACGTTCCAGCCGAGGGATCGGTGCATCGTGAGACGGGGACGCGCACCGTTACCACTGCTGATGTCGAAAGGCTGTATGAGGTTCGGGAGGACTTCGGCCGGCTGGATCACCTCCATGGGGGCGGATACGCGCTGCCATGGCTGACGCAGTACCTCGACACGGAGGTCGCGCCGCTGCTCCGCGGCCGATACACCAATGCGGTCGGTGCGGACCTGTTCGTTGTGGCAGCCACCCTTACCGACATGGCCGGATGGATGGCAATGGACGCCGGCCACCAGGGACTCGCCCAGCGGTGCTACACGCAGGCAACAGCCTTAGCAAAACACGCGGGAGACTCGGCTTACGGGGCGTATGTGCTCGGCAACCTCGCCACCCAGGCCCTCTTCGTCGGCCAGGCTCGAACCTCTGTCCGTCTTGCCCGTGCTGCTCGAAACACCGGTGGCCGGGCGATCACGCCTACCCTTACCGCCCGAATTATCACCACCGAGGCCCGCGCTCATGCGTTGATCGGCGACGTGCACGAAACCCACCGCGCCCTCATCGCTGCGGATAGAGCCATGGACCGCTCCAACCCCGCCACCGACCCCGACTGGCTTGGCGTGTTCACGCCAGCCCATTTTCACGGAAGTGTCATGCACGCCCTACGCGACTTGGGCGACTTCAAGACTGCCGAAACCTATGCAACAGGCGCTCTGAACCTCCCTGTCACCAACATTCGCACCCGTGCCCTTCACTCCGTACTACACGCCTCTGTTCAAGCGGAGCGCGGCAACCTGGATGGGGCCGTCGAAACAGCGGGGCCGATCCAGCAGATCGCCCCCGGGATTAAATCGCAGCGACTCGATCAACGGCTTGACGAGCTTGCCGAACGACTCACACCGCACCAAGGCGTACCAGTCGTTGCCGCCTATCTTGAGGGTCACAAGCACACGCGACGGGGAACAAATTCTTAGGCATACGCCGCCACCTCGCGTTGGAATCCTCCGTCACCCCGTTCGAGCGGTCACGGGCACTGAACGTCGAGGAGATGGGTATAGACCAACTGGAGGGCAATCCCCCACGATCGGATCGGCGGGGGCATCCGTGTTGGCCGAAGAACGAAAGAAGAGGCACGAGGGGCCGCAGTCGATCAACCATGGCTCGGGAGTCCTGGCGCATCTCGGGGTCCGGGTGCACGCTGGCGAAGACAGCAATGCCGAGTGTGGGTGCAGGATCACGGGGGCTGCGGCGGTGATCCGGCCGATGGTCCATCGGCAGAGGCTGACGTTGCGTAGGGCCTTGGAGGTGGTCTTGAGTAGCGGGTTTCCGCGCTCGCCGATTGCCCGGACCACTTGTGGGCTCGGTTGAACTGCTGCTCGACGGGGGGGTGCAGGCCCGTCTTTTTCGGTTCCTTGAACGCGACGGTGATGATGCTCTGCTCGCCTTCGTAGCCCAGATCCCCGAGCACACGTAGATCAGCGTCGGTCCAGGCCGCCAGCAGAGGCAGGATGTTGTGGCGGCTCAGTGCGGTGGTGTCGTGCTCCCGGCCGGGACATACGGGTGAGGTCCACAGCGGCCAGCCGTCCGGTGCGGTGATGACCTGCACGTTCCCGCCGTGGTTGTCGTGCTTGCCGGACCACCAGAGGTCTACTCCGGGTGTCGGCACCCGGCGGCGACCAAGAGCCCGGCGAGCCGGGTAAGAGCCCAGAGCGTCATGCCCGCATCTCCGCTTCCATCGCCAGGGCCGCGACGGTCACGCCGCTGCCGGCCGACGGCGCGGCGGCCTTCCTCGACGGGCGGATAGCAACGCTAAACTCCACGATCGCGGACCCGTACGGGCGGTCTCGCTTCGTGTGGCCTGGTTTGCTCTACGTACACTCTGTCCTGCGAGGAGCCAGATCACCTAGCTCGCGCACTGTTGTTGAATCGGTGCTGTCTGTTAGATCGGGGAAGCTGCGTGGGCGAAGAGGACGAAGAGAGAGTCAAGGCGGCAGTCCCCGGTCCCGGAGCGAACCCGTACGAGGGCAACGAACTGCTGCACATTGCGTCCACGATGCAGGACGCGGACATCGACGTGGTACGCCGGCGCGTCGGGGGAATGGACAACTTCAGGGAACTTGCCACTGACGCGCTCGACGTTCTGGAACGGCATCACCACGCAACGCTCGGGGCCAACAGCCAAAGTCAGGAGCGGTTCCACCGCGCCTGCCAGGACACTCGGGACATCTTCCGAGTTGTGCTCATGCAAGATCTGGAATGGGCGCAGCAGCGGCATGTGCTCGACCTTCTGATGCAGCTTGTGCAGATGGAAGGCGCAAAGGACACCGAGAGCAGGAACCTGCTCAGCTCGCTCTCCGACAAGCTGTCCAACAAGATGGTGGTTATCGGCGGAGTCGCCATCACCGCAGCTGCTGTGGCCGTGACGGTCGTCGCTCCCAAGGCGGCGCGGCAGATCGCGCAAGCCCTACGCAGAGGCTGACCTCGAACACGATCGTGGTCAGCCAAGCGGGCCGCGAAGCTTGCCCCCCGTACATGCCGACGTCGGCTGATCCGCCAATGCGCGTGCCAGGCGGTGAGCTGATACGCCCCGCTACCCGCCGCTTCACAGCGGCAACGGCTGGGCAATTCCCTTCCGACCGACGCTCGCCGCGCGGACAACACGGAAGGGTCGACCCGCACCGCACGCCCGCATCACGGGCCCTCGACCGAACAGCCCGCCCGGTCCCGCCGCACACCAGCGGACCGCTGCCGACAACATTGGTGGCATAGAACGGAAAACACGCCCAACCGAAACAGAGGAGACGTGCGTGGGGAGGACCTGGCAGCATCCGACTCCGCCCGGTCCAGGTTCGGAACACCCCCACGTGCGTGGGAAGGACTCCTGCTCGGTGGCGTTCGGCTTGGTGGTGACCGGAACACCCCCACGTGCATGGGGAGGACGGGATGCGGACAGCGCCGTTACGCCCGGTGGCCGGAACACCCCCACGTGCGTGGGGAGGACGGTCACATCTCCCGGGCTTGGTCGATCCACCACGGAACACCCCCACGTGCGTGGGGAAGACATCGACCTGGGCCTGGTGCAGATCCCGATGGGCGGAACACCCCCACGTGCGTGGGGAGGACTGGTCCGGCCGCGACGACCTCGAAGAGCTGGGCGGAACACCCCCACGTGCGTGGGGAGGACTGCCCCGCCGCCCCTGCCCGACCCGCCCACGTCGGAACACCCCCACGTGCGTGGGGAGGACGGGACGCCAGTGGCGGCGAGATCGACATCGTGCGGAACACCCCCACGTGCGTGGGGAGGACTGCTGCTCCGCCGGGCTGCGGTTGTCGGCCGCCGGAACACCCCCACGTGCGTGGGGAGGACGTCACGCGCGACACCCTGAACCACCCGACAGGCGGAACACCCCCACGTGCGTGGGGAGGACATTCCCGGCAGTTGTCGAAACAATTCACGGACCGGAACACCCCCACGTGCGTGGGGAGGACTAGCTCACCGACCCCGTCAGGGGGATGCCGGTCGGAACACCCCCACGTGCGTGGGGAGGACGCGCCCCTGATCGGCGTCCGCGCTGGTCAGGGGGGAACACCCCCACGTGCGTGGGGAGGACACCTGGTCGCCGGGCACTGGCACGTCGGGCACCGGAACACCCCCACGTGCGTGGGGAGGACACCGCCATCGCACGGCTGTCAGGGTCGGGCAACGGAACACCCCCACGTGCGTGGGGAGGACCGGCGCAGCGTCTGGTGGACCGACACCAGCATCGGAACACCCCCACGTGCGTGGGGAGGACGCTCCCCAGGGGAGCATCTGGGTGCCCGCAGTCGGAACACCCCCACGTGCGTGGGGAGGACGCCGCCCAGGGCGACGAGGGTGGCCCGTGGAGCGGAACACCCCCACGTGCGTGGGGAGGACCCCATCATGACCGCCGCCGCGTTCGCCGCCATCGGAACACCCCCACGTGCGTGGGGAGGACAAGGGATTCAGGGTTAGAGCGGAGCGGAAACCCGGAACACCCCCACGTGCGTGGGGAGGACACTTCGCGACCTGCGGGTTTACCAGCCGTCTGGCCAGATTCTCTCGGGGGTTGTGGTGTCGGGCTCTTGGGGTTCGAGGGGGCTCATGGCTACGAGGGTGAGTCCGTCGAAGTCGATGGGGCGTCGTCGGCGTTGGCCTGCGGTGCGCAGGGTGAAGCCTTGTTCGGTGTTGTCGGGGTGGATGAGGACGGCGGCGCCGTCGCCGACGACGGCGCTCGCGGCGTTCCAGAGTTCGTCGCGGACTTTCGCTGAGAGGGTGCCGACGAACGTGCCGGGCGTGACTTCGATCATCCAGCGGCTGAGTGCGCCTCGTAGGTGGTCGGGTACGGCGGTGGTGGTGAGGACGACCATTGAGGCCATGGTTCAGTCCCAGGAGTCTGAGCTGTAGTTGATGCCGGAGGGCATGGTGCCGGTGTCGGGGTCCCACAGGGAGGTGATCTCGGCTGCGGGTTGGCGTTGCTGGGGTGTGCTGTCAGGGTCGAGCAGGTGTTGGATGTCGGTGACGATGGTGGGCATGAGTTTCAGTAGGCGGAACTCTTCGCGGAGTTTGCGTCGGACGTCGCGTTCGGGTTGTGCGGAGGTGCTCATGGAGAAGGCGAGTGGCGCGGTGACTTTCGCTTTGTAGAGGTCGGCGACGTCGTAGACGAAGGCGTGTTGTGTGCCGGTGTGGACGAAGCCGAGGGCTGGTGAGCAGCCGAGGGCCAGGATCACCGCGTGGACCACTCCGTAGAGGCAGGCGCTGGCTGATGATAGGGCCAGGTTGACGGGGTCTTGGGTGTCCCAGGCGTCGGGGTCGTAGTTGCGGCGGAATTTGCCGGTGCGGTATTTCTGCGCCAGGAGTCGGTAGAGGGTTTTCATCCGCTGGCCTTCCATGCCGCGGAGTTGTGCCAGGGTGGTGCCGTCGGGGACGGGTTCTCCGAAGCGGCGTTCGTACATGCGGGTGGCGACCTGGAGTCGCTTGTCGTCGTCGGCCCAGCAGCGGACCTGCTTTTCCAGCCAGGTGGTGGTGAGGGAGGTGGGGGTGATGCCGGCGTAGCAGCGTACGGCGCCGGAGCCGACGCAGACGATGGTGGTGCCGTGTCGGGCGAGGGTGGACATGGCGCGGTGGGTGATGGAGGTGCCGGGGCCGAGGAGGAGGCAGTTGATGGCGGCGGTGGGGAGGTAGACGCGTTCGGTGCCTTTGGGGGTGTCGACTTGGGCGAGGACTCCGGTGTCGTCTTGGACAATGCGGACGATGTCGGCGTAGAGGAAGCTGAGTGAGTCCGCTATGCGGGGGAGCATGGCCAGGGTGGGGGCGGCGAGTCGCCGTCGTGCGGGGGATGTCATCGGGCGGGAGCGAGGCTGAGTAGGCCGCAGCCGAAGGATCGTCCGCGGCCGATCCCGGACAGGATGGCGGTGCGTGCCTGGTCCGGGTCGTTGATCACCGCTTGGCCTTCGAAGAGGGTGATGGCGTGGCGTACGGGGGTGACGCGTCCGATCGCGGCGGGTTGTGGCTGGGTGTGCAGGTGGCGGAGGCGCAGGCCGCTGGCGTCGGCTTTGCGTTGCCACCATTGTTCGGCGTGTGGGCCGGAGAGGGCGACGACCTTGCCGGCGTTGTCGCCTTTCCAGGCGCGTTTGGAGGCGTTGGCGGCGATGCGGTAGTGCACGGTCATCCCGCTGGTCAGGGCGGTGAGTAGCGGAAGAATGTCGCGGGTCTGGACGGTGCCGTAGCCGTCGGGCAGCCGGCTGGGGTCGGGGGGCATGGTGGTTTGGATCAGCAGTGCAGGGCCGGTGGTGGTGTGGTCGAGTCGGAACAGCACGCCTGCCTGGTGGCGTGGTTGTTCGCCCAGGTCGTCGGGGAGCAGTGACATCACCCGGCGGTGCACGGCGGTGATGTCGCGTAGGTCGCGTCGTGCCGCCGGGTGTCGGAGGTCGGGTGAGATCCGGGTCAGCCAGGCGGTCACGTTCCGGCTCCTTGCAGGTACTTGTCGAGGGCGTCCAGGTAGTCGGTTCCGGTGCCGGCGCACAGGTCGGCCGGCAGGGTACGGGTGGTGACGTGGACGTGGCGGGTGAGGTAGCGCCGCCGGTTCGGGTGCAGGTCCACGGGTACGTCGTTGAGGGTCATCCGGTGTGCGGCGCCGTCGTCGCCGGGTGCCTCGGTCACGAAGTCGACCGTGACCGTGGCGTTCTCGCCGGCGGGGCGACGCCGGTGCAGCGGGAGGTGGTCCAGGTGGTCGACCGTGTCGCTGGTCGGGCCGGTCAGCAGGAAGGGGTGCTCCACCGGGCAGGATCGGCGTCCGAGGTAGGGGGCCCAGACGGGCGTGGTCAACGCCTCGTGCGCTCGCAGGATGAGGTCGTCGGGTCCGGTGACGGCCACGGTGAACACCGCATCCGCCAGGTAGAACCGGCGTGAGACGATCGTCGCGGCGCCGGATGGGCGTCGTTTGCCCTCGGCGGTCGGCACGGTCCGGTCGGCGGGGAGGCCGCCGCCGACGGTGTGGAAGTCGTACATGAGCGTGCCGGGCCGGTCGACGCGGACCGTGAAGCCCATCGCGGCGAAATCGTGGAGGGACTCGCCGCGACGTCGTCCCAGGGCCGCGGCGATGAGGCCGATCATCGCCGATCGGGTCGGAACCGTGGCGGTGTCCCGGACGCTGAAGGTGCTGTGGTCCCCCCAGGACTGCATCGGCCCGGCCAGCCGCAGCAACAGACCGGTCACCGCGTCCTCACGTGGTCGACGGCTGCGGCGATCAGGCTGTCGAAGCTCTGGCACGCGTCACCGAGTTGCTCCAGGCCCTTGTCGTCGATCGTGGCGTGCCCGTGGAAGATGAGGCCCCGGTCGCCGAGGAGCCGGTGGATCCGGCCGGCGTAGTCGGCGAGCCGCTGCCGCGAGGGTTCGGCGTAGCCGCTGTCCAAGGGTGCGCGTACCGGGGTTTCGAAGGCGCTGGCCAGGGAGACCGGCCGGTCGGCGCGGACCGTGACGTAGGCCAGGTCGGGGACGGTGAAGGGTGCGGTGGAGTTCTTCTTGGCCTGCGGCATGGCGGTGATGAACGCCGACAGGAACGCGGTGGTGAGCTCGACCGCGGTGGCGGGGTCGCCGAGGTTGTTGCTCAGGTCGTCGAGGTTGACGCTGGCGTACCGGTAGAACGTGCCGGTGCTGAACTCGGCGCTGTTCATGTGTCCGCTGCCGGTCTGGTCGGCGTCGGCCTTGAGGTCGTCGACGGCGGTGAAGAAGTCGACCTGCGGGTCGGTGGCGTGGGTGGTGAAGGCGTGGGCGACCTGGACCGCGCCGTCGACGTTGGTGCCGGGCAACTCGGCCAGCATCCGCCCGAACAGGTTGATCACGTCGTTGCGTCGACCCATCACCTCGCGTACGCCGTCGGCCGGCAGCGGCGCCTCGCCCTTCTTGAGCTTGACGGTTCCCGACCGCAGACCGATGAGCCGCTCACGCTGCACGACGCAGAGGTCGGCCAGTTCGTCGAAGGCCCGCTCGGGAAGGTAGAACAGCACCTGCGCCTCGCCGGTCTCCTTGTCGACCTTGAAACCGTCGGCTCTACCCGCGATCGTGGCGAGCGTGGCCATGACCTGCGCCGCCGCGTAGGTCGCCAGCTCGGACTCCCATCCCCGGTGGGTCAGGCGGCCCTGGATGGCCTGGGGAAGCCGCCGGGTGCGCTTGGCCGTGTCACCGGTAGAGGTTTCGACCTCCTGCCGCACAGCGCGTTTCCAGCATTGGCTGGACACGCGGGTACGGTCGGCGTAACCGAAACGTACCGACTTGGGTGAGCCCAGGTCGTCGCGGTTGAGATTGGCGTACGGGATCGTCTGCAGCAGGTGAATCTCGACGTAACGGGCGGTCATGCGGATTCCTCCAGGTTCTGGTGGTGCTTCTCGGCACGGCGGTCGGCGTCGTGCAGGATGCGGTAGTACGACTGGAGCCACTGTTTGGCGACCCGGTCGCGCCGGTGCCGCCACTGGCAGAGATCGTCGAGAAGTTGTCCCCAGCTCACCGGGACCTCCACGGCGCCCAGATGCCGCACGACCCCGGCAAGCTGCTGGTACACGCCCGGGTAGCCCTGCCGGACCAGCAGGTGAAGCCGCTTCTCCGCAGTGGCCCGGTTCATCGCCCGGCGGCCCTTGCCCGGTCGGCATACCGCCCAAGCCAGGGATGCCCCCAGGTTGGGCCGGGCGGTCGGCTCACCGTCGGCGCCCGGCCCGGTCGTGTCCTCGACCGCCGCCTCTTCGGGCGCCTCGTCGCTCGTGCCGGCGTCCGGCCGGTCACGGGTGGCCGCCGCGATCATCGCCGCCACGGCGTAGTAGGCGTACTCGCGATCCCTGGACACCTCAGCCGGGAGCATTGGCGCCACGACGGCATGCATCGTGTACGCCTGCTCAGGAGGACGACGCAGGCCGCGACGCAGAGCCGCCCGCCGGCCGCGATCACGCCGACACTGCTCGGCGACCCGCCCGACGAACCAGTCGGAATGCCTCTGTGCGATATCCGCAGACGTCACGGGGTAGATCCCTTCTTCGCCGGAGTGGGAGCGGACAGCAACCGGTGCGCCGTCTGCACGGCCCGGACCATCCGAGGCGGGCTGGCCTCCCCGTCCGCGGCGTAGTCGATAGCCTCATGCCCGAGCCGCGCGAAGGCCCGGCCGCCCTCGGTGAACTGGCCCTCGCGGACGCACTCCCAGAACACCGCCTCCGCGCGCGCCCAGTAGTACGCCTCACCCGCCCGCGCCCACGGACCATCCCGGTCCCTGACGTTCGCCACGTCCCGCCACGCCTGCCGCAACGCCGCACCCATCCGTCGACCGGTCCTCTCGGCCGACCGGGTCAGCAGTGCCACCCCGTTAGCCGTCACCGGATCGCGTTCCCGCAGCCAACCCAGCACCGGGGGGGTCACCGCGGTGAACCACTGCCGGTCCTTGGCCTGCCCGTCCTGGTCGAACCCGTACGCCCGCACCCGACCACCCAACTCAAGGTCGACCGCAGCGATCATGATGTCCGGACGGTGGGCCGTGACCTCCGTGTTACCACCCAACAGGGCATCCACATCACGCCACAGAGCACGGGAACCGTCGGCCGGAAGCTGGTACCAGCCGCCCTCCTTGTTCTGCCGACGCACCACGTACGGGTCGACCTGCTCCGGGCTAGGAAGCCGCCACGCCCACGTGACGTAGGCGTCGGTCACGGCCTCACCCGTCGCGTCGGGAACCAACAGCACCGCATGCCGGGCCCGGCCGGTCAACGCACCACACGGCCCCGACGCCGACCACGGCACGCCCAGCGGATCCGGCAGCTCATCGCGCTCCCAGGGACACAGGTCAGGTCCCTCGTCCTGCCCCGACGCCCGCCGCGGAACGCCCACGACCAGCGACTCGAACAGATTCTCCCCCAGCGGGTGGTACGACATGGCGCCCCGCAACGGGCCGGCGTTGCTGTTGGCGAACTTCTGCCCGCCCACCTCACGGCTGCTACACCGACCCGACGCGCCGTAATACAACTGCGCAATCAGATACCAGGCCGCCTCACCGGCCGCCACAGCCACCGCACCAGCATCCGTGTGGTGACCGAACCACACCTGCGTGTTGCCGGCCGGCCGGTCGAACACCAGCTTGTTCACCCCCGACGACTTGGGACACTCCACCGCCAACCGAGGATCCTGCATCCACGGACGGATAGGATCGAACAAGTCGAACCGCCCCTGATACCTCGCGAAATAGGCGTCCACATCAGACGCAACGAACGCCCCACAATCCAGCAACTGCTCCTGGCGCTCCCGCCACCGCAGCCCAGTCACAGCGTCCAGCCCGGTCACCCGGGCGGTGATCGCATACAGGATCCGCCACAACCCCGACGCCGCCGGCGGCACCGGCAGAACCAGATCGTCGAACTCCACCGCCCGTACGAACAACTCCCGGAGCCCGACCCGCACGGACTCACCTCCGGCCACCACCGGTATCCACGGCCGATCAACTAAATCGAACGATATCGTCATGAAATGACACTCCCTGAGAACAGGCCGGCCTGAGGCTGCCGAACCCACAGCTCGACGCAAAGCCTCGTGTCGGATGGATGACCGAAGCGGAGCTACGACGCTCCCCCAGTCGACAGCACCTCAAGACCGAGCTCGTGGTCAAGGCGGGCCGTCCTGCCACCCCACACGGCGGGTTCCGGGCCGGCTGCCTTGAGGGGAAACCACAGTGGTCGTAGGTCCTTGAGCCAGCTGTTGTCACCCCAGCTCGCCGGTAACTCCCGGGGCGGGTCATATCCCTTCAAGAGGTCCGCACGTACCGGGATCGTCTCTTGCAGGATCGCCCTTACCTCACTCTGCCGGAACCGACCGCCAGCGCCTGAGCCACGCTGAGGCAGCGGCGTGTGCCGGTTCGGGTCCAACCACTGCTGGCCGTCGGCGTCGAGGTAACAGCACAGGACACGGTCGGAGTCCGCTCCTAAACGTGTGGTCGCCTGCCACTCCGGGGTGTCGTTGTGGCTCAACACCGCCAGGTCGGCCACCTCCGCCGGGTCAGGAATGACGCCCAGCTCGGCCGCTCCCCGCACCGCCATCCCCTGAGCCCGGTACTCGTCATACTCCGCACTCAGCACAGGGTCGTCGCAGATCAATCCCGGCACATAGACCGCTTCCACATGCTCCTGCACCGACTGCGGCACGGCGATGGTGTCGATTCCCGCCAGGCGAAGGTGCGTTGCCCGCAGCAGATAGCGGGCATACACGTCCCCCCACGCTTTCGGGCGCACGTGCTCATCTCCGGATGTGCCGCCTCTCGGGTCGAGGACCACCACCCGCGGCCGCTCAGCCCACGACGGCCTCGTCCGACGGTGACGCTGGCACCGGCCCGCCCGCTGCAACAGCTGCGCCATCGGCGCAAGATCCGTCACCAGCAGGTCCGCATCTAGGTCCAGTGATTGTTCGATGACCTGGGTCGCGACCACGATCAGCGGAACCGACCGGTCACCGTCCCTGCCCAGCCTGCCAGTGATCTCGGCGGTGATCTCCTCCCGGCGACGCGCCGGGAACCGGGAATGCAGTAACAGCACGTCCACCCCGGCCGGCGCCGAGTCACGAACGAGGCGATAGGTCTGCTGGGCATCGTTGACCGTGTTGCACACCACCGCGGCGCAGCCACCGCCCTGCACCAGCGGCGCCAACACCTGCCGCACAACAGTCCGACGGTCCATCGGGTCGACTTCCGGTCCCGACAGGTGACGGACCGGACGCACGTCGAGCTGAAACCGCATCCTCCTGCCCGCCACGACCCGCTCGCGCGCCGCCGGTGAGATCGTGACCGCACCCTTGTCCGTGGCCGGCACGAACATCCAGCCCGGATACGGCACCGACACCCGGGTCGGCTCCGCTCCGGCACCCTCCTGATAGGCCCGCACGAGAGCCGATGCCTGCGACGACGGCAACGTCGCCGACAGCAACACCACGGGACATCCGTACCGTCCCAGCCAGCCCATCAGCCGCCGCAACAGAGCAGTCATGTACTCGTCGTAGGCGTGCGCCTCATCGACGATGAACACCTTCCCGGACAGGCCGAGCAACCGCAACGCATTGTGCCTGGTGGTCAAGGCCGCCAGCAGCGCCTGATCGACAGTACCGACCGCCATCGGCGCCAACAGCCCACGCTTACGGCCGCGCAACCAATCCGGAGCCACCACATCCCCGGCCGGGCCGTCCGACAACACCCCGATCTGCTCACCCACCCCGGCAACCGCCCGTGCTTCATACTCGGCGTTCAGCCACGACATGCTGTGCAACAGCGTCACCGGAGCCGGTCCGTCGGCGAGCTTGACAACGAACTTCCGGACCCGGCGATACATCTCGTCGGAAGTCGCCATCGTCGGCAAAGCGAAGAAGAAGCCACTCGCCCCGCAGACCTCGGCCAACCTACAAGCCGTCACCAGCCCCGCTTCGGTCTTCCCATCCCCCGTCGCCGCCGTCACCACCAACAACCCCGGACCATCCACCACCGGCAACAACTCGTCGATAAGCGACCGTTGCAGCGCGTTCGGAGAATGCGGAAACAGGTCCTCGAAGCCAGCCGCACGGTACGACGGCGCCACCAGCCCCGCCTCGTCAAGCAGAGCCGCAGCCGGTCCCGCCAAGGCCGACAGATGCGCCGCAGCAGACTCCACCGACATCGACCGCGGCACACGCGACAGCTGCTCACGCAGGAAATGCTCCTGGCTGGCCAACCAGTCCGCCAAGATCACCACGCCCGTGATCAGGACACAAGCCGCAGCATCCACCGCCACAGGTGGCCGCGGCGAACCCACCGCGCCATAAACCACCCCCACCAGGGCCTCACGCTGCCCAGCCCAGGCACCCCCACCCAGTTGCAGACGACCACCGTGAGGGCCGCTGCTCTGCTGGAAACGCCCATGGTGACCACCAGCGATCTGCGCCACCCGATACGCCACACGACTACTGGCACGCCGACCCAGCTGCGGATACCCGAGAGCGCCCAGAAGCTCCGGCAGCGCCAACTGACCAGCGATGTCATGCCCCAACGAGCAGCCGCCAGACACATCCTCATACGAGCCACCACGGCGTAGCGCGGCGAACGCACGCCCGTCCTGCTTCTGGAAACCAGGACTCGCCTTACCGACATCATGCAACCCAGCCCAGAACATGATCAACAACCGGGCATGCCCCTCATCGACGGCCAGACCCTCCGCGATGATCCTGCGCTGGTTTGGAGCCAGGTACCGACTCCACAACACACCAGCAACCGCAGCCGCATCAATCAAGTGCCACAGCAGCGGATACGCCAGCGGAAGACCCCTAGACTTCCCCCAAAGCCCCGCATCGACACGCACCTGATCGACACTCACCTCGATGCCCCCCACCACACCCCCGACAACAACGGCGACCGCATGCAACCACAGCCATACGACACTCCCAGCCGACCCGCCAGAAACTGCACCCAGACCCGATAAACCCGCAGGTCGCGAAGTGTCCTCCCCACGCACGTGGGGGTGTTCCGGCGTTGACGTACTTCGTCCAGTCGTTGAGCCGGTCCTCCCCACGCACGTGGGGGTGTTCCGCTCCAACACGGACCCGGTGGTGGCGGTGGCGGGTCCTCCCCACGCACGTGGGGGTGTTCCGCAGGTCGACGTCATCACCCGCCCCGGTGACCTGTCCTCCCCACGCACGTGGGGGTGTTCCGGAGAACCCAGCACGACGGCGGGACGCCCAGAGGTCCTCCCCACGCACGTGGGGGTGTTCCGCCGTGAGCCCACCGCGCCCCGCTCGGCTGCTCGTCCTCCCCACGCACGTGGGGGTGTTCCGGCCCGACCGGGCGTTGTTTCTGTTCAGGCTGCGTCCTCCCCACGCACGTGGGGGTGTTCCGGCGTGGATGCGGTAGGCGTAGCCCTCGATCCAGTCCTCCCCACGCACGTGGGGGTGTTCCGGCTGAACACCTGGTGCGGCTGCCACCGGTTCGGTCCTCCCCACGCACGTGGGGGTGTTCCGTGGTCTGCTACAGCCGGCGGCAGCACCATGTAGTCCTCCCCACGCACGTGGGGGTGTTCCGCCGCGCTCGTACTCGAAGTCGGACCAGTCGACGTCCTCCCCACGCACGTGGGGGTGTTCCGCCGCGCTCGTACTCGAAGTCGGACCAGTCGACGTCCTCCCCACGCACGTGGGGGTGTTCCGCCGCCCAGCGGGCCGCCGCCGACGAGGCCGCCGTCCTCCCCACGCACGTGGGGGTGTTCCGTTGCTGGCGATGGAGTTGCAGGTGCCGGTGATGTCCTCCCCACGCACGTGGGGGTGTTCCGTTCGCCGCCCAGCTGTTCTCCGACAGCTCCGGGTCCTCCCCACGCACGTGGGGGTGTTCCGACCGCCGGATCGGTCGACGTCCTCGTCACCACGTCCTCCCCACGCACGTGGGGGTGTTCCGTCGACCAGCTCGGGCGCGGGGTCGATGGAGATGTCCTCCCCACGCACGTGGGGGTGTTCCGGCCCGAGAGTCGGTGCGGCCGGTACCGGACGGGTCCTCCCCACGCACGTGGGGGTGTTCCGGCAACCCTGCCGCCTGCTCCGCGTCGGTGGTGGTCCTCCCCACGCACGTGGGGGTGTTCCGGACAACCCCTGGTCGGCGCTGTGGCGGGTGGCGTCCTCCCCACGCACGTGGGGGTGTTACGACCCTGCGCGAGGTCGAGCGGTTAGGCAACCTGTCCTCCCCACGCACGTGGGGGTGTTCCGGTGATCACCGCATGTACGCCCTTGTCGAGCAGGTCCTCCCCACGCACGTGGGGGTGTTCCGCCCGACGCCGGAGGTTGAACAGGAACCGGGCCGTCCTCCCCACGCACGTGGGGGTGTTCCGGCCCTGCCGACCCTCATCGGCGGCGGCGGGTTGTCCTCCCCACGCACGTGGGGGTGTTCCGTCGACCACCACGGGCGAGCAGGTCGAGGGCCTGTCCTCCCCACGCACGTGGGGGTGTTCCGACTCGTGAGCGGGCGAGCACCACCTTCCGGGTGTCCTCCCCACGCACGTGGGGGTGTTCCGGGGCCGGCGGGGCCGAACCCGGTGCTGGGCTTGTCCTCCCCACGCACGTGGGGGTGTTCCGTCCGACAAGTACTCGCCCGCCCCGGACGGGCCGTCCTCCCCACGTACGTGGGGGTGTTCCGCATGCCGGGGCTCCGCCGCCCGCGCCGGGGGCGTCCTCCCCACGCACGTGGGGGTGTTCCGATGCGCCGTTTCGCGGCGGCCGCGCGGAGGGTGTCCTCCCCACGCACGTGGGGGTGCTCCGTCGTCCGGGGTCAACCCGTACTCGGCCACCCAGTCCTCCCCACGCACGTGGGGGTGTTCCGGTGTCCTCGATGCCCGAGGTGGCCACGTCCGCGTCCTCCCCACACAGGTGGGGGTGTTCCGGTGTGCGGCGACCCTGGTCGGGTCCTCCATGATGTCCTCCCCACGCACGTGGGGGTGTTCCGGTCACCACCAAGCCGAACGCCACCGAGCAGGATTCCTTCCCACGCACGTGGGGGTACTCCGTTGACGCTGCGCCTCGGGCGTTGTTTCGGCGCGTCCTCCCTACGCAGGTGGGGGTGTTCCGTCGCCGTGCGCGTACGTGGTCTTGATGCGGTGGTCCTCCCCCACGCACATTGGGGTGTTCCCTCGACATGCCTGCCGTGTCGCCTACCGTGTCGCCTACCGTGCCTCGGCTCGGAGGATGTGATCGATGGCTTCGGCGAGAGATTTGACCGATGTGGTGGGGTGCACGCTTCCGTGGCGGCGGTGTGCCGAGTCGGGGTTGAGCACGAGCGCACTCCGAAATCCGGCGGCGTCGGCGGCCTGGATGTCGGTGTCCGAGTCGCCGACCATCCAGCGGGAGCGGACACCGAGCCGGGCCGTCACCTGGGACGCCCGGCGTAGCATGGCCGGCCTCGGCTTGCGGCAGTAGCACCATTGCCGCAGGAGCGCGGGCGGGGCATCGGGGTGGTCCGGGCAGTAGAGGTAGCGCGGCACGGTGGCGCGGTGTGCAGCGAGTTGCCGGTCTACGGCCGCGTGTACACGGGTCAGGGTCCGGACGGTCACCTGACCCATCCCGACGCCGGGCTGGTTTGATGCCACGACGACCACGCCACCGTATGTGGTGATTGCCCGCACTGCGTCCGCCGCGCCGGGGCACAACCGGACCTGCTCCGGTGCCAACGGGCCTTCGGGTAGACCGCCCGCCGGGTCGGGAACGTGCTCGTTGATCACACCGTCCCGATCGAGCACCACCAAGAACTCGGCCCGTTCGGGGAGGGCAGCGGTGACCAGCTCGATCACGACGAGCCTCCGCTCATCGCAGCGGCATCAGGGGCATGCTCCAGGTTGGAGACGGTGCTCGGCCATCGGTCGGAACGGTTCGGTGGAACACGGACATCACGAGGGTCGATCACGGTCTGCCTCCTGGGTTCGAGGTTCGCTGCTGCCAGCCCGCCCCGGCGAGGGGTTGCCGGGGCGGGCCGGGCCGCAGGTGTTTACGCCGCGCTGCTCCAGCGCAGCGATCGGGTGGCTGCCGAGGGGGTGTTGTCGGCGGGGGTGGTGCGTGGCGGGACCTTGCCGGTGGTGATCACCCGGTTGATCCAGCCCGCGTAGTAGGGCAGGGAGGTGTAGACGGTTGCGCCAGTTCCGCAGACGGGATCGGTTTCGCGGCTCGCGCCGCCGATGACGACCCACGTGCGTGGGGTCAGCCGTTGGAGGGCGGGGCCGCCGCTGTCGCCGTAGCACACACCGTTGGTGCCGTTGACGTTCGCGATGCAGATCTCACCAGCGGTGATGCCCGCTGCCGTGCACGCCGTCTTGCCCGTGATGGTGGTGTCCAGCTCCTGGAGGGTGACCGGGAGCGGTCCCTCGCCCGATGCCGTGGTCGATCCCCAGCCGAGGATGCGGGTGACCGTACCTCGGTCGGTGACACGAGGGGCGATGGTGAAGGGCTTGAGGTTGACACGGTTGTTCAGGCGCAGCACGGCCACTTCCGCGATCCGGTCGGTACCGGTGCCCCAGTCCCACTCGGCGTGGGGGAGGACCCGATCGATGCCGACGACCACGCCGCCGCTGGTCCGATCGGTTGAGCCGATCCGGACCTACAACAGCGCTGGGTCGACGGCGGTGGAGTCGGGTTCGGTCACGCAGTGCGCGTTGGTGACGACGTGACGGCCCTCGACGGGGATCGCACCACACTGATGCCCGAACACTCCGTTGCGGCGGTACTGCAACGTCGCCATGCCCGGATAGTCCTCGGTGGCGTCGTGTCCACCGACGACGGACGGCGTGACCTCCGCGGGCGAGGGCTGCTGATCGTGCGGCGCTGCCGAGGCTGGCACGGCGCTGGCCAGCAGGCCGAGCACGGCCGCGCCTGCGGCGATCGGCCGGTACAGGGTGATCTTCATGGGTTCCTTTCTCGTCCCCTCCGGCACCGTGCCGGAGGGGACGCCGCGACGAACGCGGCGAGACTGAGGGTCACCGGGGCGCGCATCACCGCGAGGTGGTGTCGACGGCTTCCCGGTGCCGGGTTCAACGCTGTGTTGCGGTTGATAGGTCGGCCGGTGCGGTGCGGCTGCGTTCGAGGTAGAGCCGGTAGTCAAACAGGCCAGGCCGGGGGCATGGCTTGCCTCGGGCCGGGCAGGCGTTGAAGGTCTCCTGGAAACCGAAGCTCGCTCCGCCGATGAGCCCGCCAGCAGTCCGACCCCTCACACCCACTCCGCTGTTCGCGGTGTGATCCCTACGGCTGGCACACCCTGATCGCTTACAGCGAGAGATCTCGCCTTCCTCAACTCCTCAGGCCCAGGCCGCGATCGACAGCGGACCCAGGGCACAACTGTCCTCGCGGTCCTTCCAGGAGCCGCGCACTTCACCGTCGGGGTCGGGCACCACGGCGCACCAGCGAGAGAGCACCGAGTCGCCGAGCATCAACGAATAGCCCTGACTCGTCACCTCATCGAGGCTGTCCGCCCCACCGAAATAGGAGCGGGAATCCAACTCGCCGGGCCGGAGAGGGGCCTTGAAAGCGGCGAAGCCGTCGTCGATGATCTCCACCTTGAGCCGCAGATCCGGGTTCACGACAATGGAGACGAGGGACCTGGGTCGGATGGAGCCGGCTACCTGGGTGAGGTTATCCGGTGTCACCCTGAACCATGTGTTGCCGTGGGCCCCGTGTGCCCAACGCTCGCACAGCAGCGTCAACTCGGCCTCCGCCGCCGACCGCACCGCGTTCCAGAACTCCTCGTCAGCGGCGGCCCGCACCGGCCGCGAATCGTTCGGCGGTTCCGGCCGCACCCGACGCCACTCCACCTGGACCTGCCCCCCGGCGAGGTCAGTCAGGCTCCTGGCCGCCTCCTGCGTCATGGACAGGTGCATGGCGCCGTCCCACCCGACGTCGACCCGAAGCCCCTCGGCGTTCGACAACCGGCAGTAGGGCCCACGGCCGTCGACCATGCCCACGATGAGGTCGATCGCTTTCCCCGGGCCTACCTGCACGCCGTTGCGCAGATGCGAATACCGATCGGGAAGGGGTTGGCTCACCAGCAACTCGTCTACCTCTAGGGAGTCGACCCTGTTTGCCACCATGACTTCCCGGAGAGTGTCCCGCAGTTGGGTGACGAAGGCACTCCACCCCGGCGCGTCGGAAAGCCCGCTCTGCACGGCCTCGTCGCGGGGACTCAGTACCAACTCGACTGTTGTTTCGTCACCCATGTGAGCCCCAGCGCGTCGCCGGCCGGCGACATGTTCGGGTCGCGCGCGGCCGGCGGCCTGCATCGCGAACAGCTCGGCGTACCGCCCAGTGGCGGAGACGAGTTCGTCGTGGCTCCCGGACTCGATCAGGTCCGTTGCGGCTGTATTGCAACGTCGCCATGCCCGGGTAGTCCTCGGTGGCGTCGTGTCCACCGACGACGGACGGCGTGACCTCCGCGGGCGAGGGCTGCTGATCGTGCGGTGCTGCCGAGGCTGGCACGGCGCTGGCCAGCAGGCCGAGCAGGGTCGCGCCGGTGGCGATCGGCCGGTACAGGGTGATCTTCATGGGTTCTCTCTCGTTCCCCTCCGGCACCGTGTCGCAGGGATCGCCGCGACGAACGCGGGGAGACTGAGGGATACCGGGGCGCGCATCACCGCGAGGTGGTGTCGACGGCTTCCCGGTGCCGGGTTCAGCGCTGTGTTTGTGGTTGATACGTCGGCCGGTGCGGTGCGGCTGCGTTCGAGGTAGAGCCGGTAATCGAACAGTCCGGGCCGGGGGCATGGCTTGCCGCCTCGGGGCGGGTGGCAGGCGTTGAAGGTCTCCTGGAAAGCGAGGAGTTCCCCGCTCGTCGGGTGGACGATCAGGCGCTTGGTGGACCCGTCGCGGTTGAGGCTCACGGCGATTCCGGTACGGCCGGCGATGTCGGTGGCGGTGGTGTCGATCGTGATGCCGGGCAGGTCGGCCAGGATCAGCAGGATCGCTTGGCGCTGGTGGTGGCCGAGGTAGTGCTCGTTGTTCAGACTCACCACGCCGGCGATGATCGAGTCGGGGCCGTTCTCGGGCGGGGATATGGTGCTGAGTTGCTGTTCCAGACCAGCACGGTCGCCGTGAATCGGTTCGGAGCCGGGGCGCACGAGGCCGCCGCGTCTGTACGTCTCGTCGGAGACCACGGGTGCCGCCGCGAGGGCATCCCGGTCGCTGCCGTCAGGTAGCCGGGTGAGGTTTCCCCGGTCGGGCAGCCGGCGTTCGATGACCCGACCGGACCCGGCCGGCTGGCTCCAGCGACGGGTGTCCCACCGGCTGACGAGCGTCGTCGCTCGGGACCACGACTGAATGTGCAGGTAGGTGTGCGGGCCGGGCTCGGCGTCGGCCGCGACCGGGGTGATCGCGTCGGCCAGGAGACGCAGCCGATCTTGCGCCGTACGCGGCTCGTTCGTCGGCGTCGGCGAGACAGACGGCCGCACGGCCATGTCGGCGGACGGCGTGGAAGGTCGGACGGCGACCCAGGCGGTGGGCACGGTGGCTGCGAGAACGAGAGCGAAGATCAAGGCGCGGGTGGAGGGGGCTCGGGCCGCGGTCATGGTTGATGCCTTCTGTCGGATTTTGCCGGCTGCCGTGCGGTCATTGGCTCGACGTGGAAGCGGGATGCCCTCGCTGACGCCCGGGGTGTCGGGGGATGCGGGTCAGTCGCTCGGCCACCGGCCCCTGGGTTCGCCGTTGCGGGGGTGGGTAGGACGCGATGCCACGGAAGAAGTCCTCCCCGCGCTTTGGTAGCTCGGTGGAGGTGCTGGGAGAGCGGGGCGAGCGAAGAGCATCGCTGCGGACGAGCAACCTGCGGGAGGCGGACGGCTTGTCCCCGGGGCTGCGGACCGAGACTTCGACCCACTCCAGCTTGCCGAGATCCTCTGGGACTTCGTCGACGACGACGGTCAGGCCGTCGGTACCGCCGTGATAGTCGGCTGGCGCGATCCAGATGGTGCTGCCAGGTCTTACTACGGCACGAACGGAGGTGTTGCTCACGGACTTCTCGCTTCCTCTGCGGAGGTTGTAGGGAACGGTCATCAGGTGCCGGGCCAACGGGCGATGGCCTTGCGGGGCAGGGTCGAATCCGCCGACGGTGGCCGTGACGCTGTTGGCGGTCACCGTCGCGGGTGGTCAGGTGTCCGATCAGCCGGCGGCGTGGGGTGTGGTCCGACGGGTGCTGGCCGGGTTGCTGCTACGGGTGAGCGGCCAGAGTCGGGGCCCGCTGGGCAGGTGCAGGGGCAGGCCGGCGCGGTAGCCGTGGCCGCGCAGGAAATCCCGGGCCGTCTCCGTCGTCACGACCGTGTCGTACGGGTCGCCGAGCTGGTCGGCACGGTGGTGGTGTCGGTCGAGCAGGTGTCCGCCGATGCCCTGTCCCCGTCGGGTGGGGGTGACGTGGAGCCAGGACAGCCAGTGGTGTGGCGCGTCCGCTCGGTAGCTGCCGGTCAGTGCGCGGAGTTGCCGGAACCGGGTCAGCGCTCGGCCGGCGAAGACGTCCAGGTGGTGTTCGGAGAGCACGGCGGTGTCGGGGACGGGGTGGCGGTGCCATACCGCGACTGCGGTCAGGTCGAGCGGGACGTCGATGTGGCCCCACTCGATGGCGTGGTCGATCTCCATGGCCAGCAGGCCGTGGAAGACCGTCTGCCGTTCGACGGGGTCGGGCACCAACCATTCGGTGACGGGGTCGGCGGTGATGGCCTCGACGAGCAGTGCGGTGATCGTGGGCACGTCGCCGGGTTGTGCGGGTCGGAGCGCGGCCATCGGGTTCACCGGGTCGGCTGTCGGGGCTGCGGGTCGGGTGGGAATGGTGATCGGCCGGTGGGGGTTTGTCGGCCGCGCCACATCCGCCAGATCGGTAGGCCGTCGGTGGGCAGGATCAGCGGTGGGCCGGCGGTGTAGCCGAGTCGGCGGTAGAGCTGGCGGTTGCGGGTGTTGCTGGCTTCCAGGTACGCCGGTAGGCCCAGCTTGTCGAGGTGTCGGTGGTGGTCGTGGAGCAGGGCTGCGCCGATGCCCCGGTTCTGTTGCTCGGGGTCGACGGCGACGTAGGCGAGGTAGTGGTGTGGCTCGTCGGGGTGGAAGGCGTCGAACATGGCTTCCATCAGGGTGAACTTCGGCGCATAGTGGCCGGTGGCGCGTTCCAGGGCTTCCTGGCGTTCCCGGGCGTGGCTCTGGGGTGGGTTGAGCCGGGGGTACCAGATCGCCACGGCGGACAGGTCGGCGGTGGTGTCGACGTGGCCGTGTGCCAGGCCGTGGTGGAAGACGTCTCTGAAGTAGCGGTAGAAGACCACGCGGCGGTCGGCGGGGTCGGGGATCAGCCAGTCGGCGACGGGTCCGTCGTGGAAAGCCTCGGCGAGGACGGCGATCAGCGGCCCCGCGTTCTCGGGTGTCGCACGACGTACGGTGTCGGTGTGGGTCATTGTGTCTCCTCGCTGGGTCAGGCGGGTTGGCGGATCGGGTCGTTGCGCAGGGGCCGGGTGTGGCTGTCCGCGCCCAAGCCGATGGCGGCGTACACGGGCGGGTTGGTGGTGCGCAGGGTCAGCGCCCAGACCGCGCCGAGGAGCGCGGCGGCGGCGTAGGCGGCGGGGAAGAGCCAGCGCAGCGGGGAGTGCGGGTCGACGCCGAGCAGGGTGTCGAACTCGCGGATGGTGACGGTGAGGATCGCGCCCAGCGCCAGCGTGGCGGTCAGCGGCGCGACCGTGGCCCGCCACCAGCCTTCGTGGTGGCTGGTCCGGGCGAAGTAGCCGACGACGGCGGCGGAGGTGACGGTCATCAGGATCAGGACGCCGAGCCCACCGGTGACGGTGACCCAGAAGAACAGGTGCACGATCGGGTCGGCGTCGGCCGCCGCGTAGCCGACGAGGACGGCCAGCGCGAGGCCGCTCTGGGTCATCGAGCCGACCTTCGGCGCACCGGTGCGCCGGCTGGTCCGGCCGAAGGCGGCGGGGGCGACCCGTTCCCGGCCGAGGGCGAACAGGTACCGGGCCACGGTGTGGTGGAAGCTGAGCAGCGCGGCGAACAGGCTGGTGACGAAGAGGACCCGGCCGATGGTCACGACGCTTCCGCCGAGGTGCGGGGAGACCAGGTGGAAGATGAGGTCGGTGCCGTCGGTGCGGGCGGCGTCGACGATCCGGTCCGGGCCGGTGGCGACGGACATCGCCCACGCGGACAGGCCGTAGAGCAGGCCGGTGACCGTCACGGCGAGGTAGGTGGCGCGGGCGACGGTGCGGCGCGGGTCCTTCGTCTCCTCGGAGAACACCACCGTCCCCTCGAAGCCGACGAACCCGGTGATCGCGGTGACCAGCGCCGCGCCGATCCCGGCGGCGAAGACGTGCGTCGGGGCGAGGGTGTCGACGGTGACGGTCCCGCCGGCGGGGTGGGTGACCATGACAGCGTCGAAGACGACCACCACCGCGCACTCGGCGATCAGCATGACGGCCAGGACCGCGCCGTTGAGGTCGATGCGCAGCACCCCGAGGACCGCCACCGCCGCCCAGGCGGCCATGGCGCACAGCCACCAGGTGACGCCCCACCCGTACCGGTCGTGGAGGAACTGGGCGAGGACCGCGCCGAAGCCTCCGTACAAGCCGATCTGCATGGCGGCGTACGCCAGCAACGCGACAGCTGCGGCGGCGACGCCGGCCGGGCGGCCGAGTCCCTGGGTGACGTAGGTGTAGAACGCTCCGGCGTTGACGATGTGTCGGGACATCGCCACGTAGCCGACCGCGAACAAGGCGAGCACGGCGGCGACCACGAGGTACGCCACCGGGATGCCGGTCACGCCGGTGACGGCGTACCCGGTGGTCGCGCCGCCGGCGACGACGGTCAGCGGCGCGGCGGCGGCGATCACGAAGAACACCACGGCGGGAATGCCGAGTCGACCACGCGCCAGGGCCGCGGAGATGGTGTCGGGTGGGGTCGGGGACATGGGGCCTCTTTCCGCGCAGGTATGTGGGGAGATCGGGACGGGGTTAGGCGGTGGGGTGGGGCGGGAACAGGGCGGCGGGTGCGACGGCGGCCAGGACGCGGGTCACGGAGGTGTAGGCGAGGACGCCGATGGCCTGGGCGGCGGCGAGCTGCCAGGGCGCACCGGCCAGGTTCGCGCTCGGGTCGTTGCCGCTGACGGCGGCGGCGACGAGCAGGATGCTGCCGGCGGGCGGCAGCAGACAGTGGTTCGCGCACGCTCAGGAGGTGCGGTGGCTCAGCACGGCTGCGCCGACGGCGGCGCCGAGTTCGCCGAGCAGTTCCGGCCAGGGCGGCCAGAGCTGCCCGACCAGGCGGCCCAGGTAGTCACGGGCGGCCCAGGAGGCTCCGTCGAGCAGCGCCGTGTCCAGTTGGGTGTGCAGGACCAGACCGGCGAGCAGGACGTCGTGCTCGTGGAGGTCGCGGCGGTTGCGGAGCTGTTGGGACAGTCGGGCCCAGGGCCAGGCGGCGGCGTTGATGTCCGTCGGCACGTAGACGGTGCGCCGTCGCCACCTCCGGCCGGTCGTCTGCTCCCGGAGCAGACCGGCCTGGGTCATGCGGTGGGCGACCTGTTCGCCGGCGGTGGTGGCGAGGTACGACAGCCACTCCCGGACGGGGGTGTCCTGCGGCTCGGTGAGCATCCGGTCGAGGATCTTGTGTTGCAGCCAGTCCGCCGGGGTGGGGCCGTCGCGCCAGACATGGACGCGGCCCCGGGAGAAGCTGATCCGGCCGGCGTAGTGCAGCTCCATGAGCAGCCCGGCGGCCAGCCCGAGGGACAACGCGGTGTGGAACAGGCGAGGCTGCCCGGTCTGATCGTCGTGGGCCAGGAGGTAGAAGTCGTTGGCGATCAGCGGCGGCGGACGGTGGGCGGTGGCGACCGCACGGACCGGCTGGTGGGCGGGCCGGGTGTGCTCGTCGCCGACGGCGGGGGAGGTGTTCACCGCTGCTGGCCTTCCTGGGTCGGGTCGTCGGATGGGTCGTCGTCGGAGGGGTCGAGGAGGCCGTGACGTTCGAGGAGGCCACGGCCGATCGGGTGGTGACGCAGCTCCGCGATGGCCCAGCGGTGCTGCGCGCACCCGTCGTCGCGGCACTCGAAGCAGGTGCGGCCGAGGTGGCCCAGGACCGTCCTGCGGGCCGAGTCGTACCGGGCTGCGGGGTGGGCGCTCTCGTGGGCGCCGGTCATCGTGCGCTGCCGTAACGACGCAGCGCGGTGATGCGGACCCGCAGTTCCAGGCAGGGCGGGTGCTGCTCCACGTGCGGGTACTCGCACTGCGGACGGTGGCCGAGGACCCACATCCACTCGTCACTGAGATGGGCGAGGTCGGTGCGCAACCGCACCAGGACGACATCGACGTGGGTGCCGGGCATCAGGTCGCGGCCGAAGGACCAGTCGTCGCCGTCGAGTTGCAGCAGGGTGCCCGGGGCGACCCGGGGCGGGGGAAGGTTGCTGCCGGTCATGCGCGCGGCCACCAACGCCAGCGGAGTCGCCTCGGGCGGGCCGGGGCCTGCGCCGGGCGGCCGAGGCCGGCCCAGAAGCGCCGGTTGTCCCGCGCCACGTCTTGGGCCGTGGCCTCGTCGGCTCGGCTCCAACCGCCCCGGTGACCGTAGAGGGTGGCCGCGCCCTCCCGATCGATACCGAACGGCTGGTACGCCTGCCCGTCCCGAGGAACGAACCACTTGACACGGGTCAACGCCCTCACCTTCCTCTGTGGATGCGCGACCGGGCCTTCCGGCAGTGGCCGTGCAGCTCGAACGGTGGGAGAAGGGACCGCCCGCGCGGGGCCGCATCCGACTTCTTCACGCCGCAGATCCTCAGGAGAGTGGTCTCTGGTCACGGGACGCACTTCGCACTCCTGCCCGAGGTGCCGCTGCTGCGTCGAGGGGTGCTGCGGCAACGGCTTGCTGATTGCCATCGTGTGATGCAACTAGGCAGGATGCAAGGCATCATGATGAGGGAAATCGTGAGAGAGGATGCATGTTTCGGGTGATCGCCGGATGTTAGTCCTGGTCAGGGCGGCAAACATCGCCCTGTGATCAAGTGGCCCCTCGTTTGTATGCTGCTGTTTGGCAAATCGGTGATAGGAGGCTCCGTGCCTGACACGGACGGATCAGCCCTGTTGAGGCGGAGGATCGGGCGCAAGTTGACGGCGCTCCGCAAGGAGGCCGGGCTGAGTCAGGAAAGGGCGGCTGCGCTTCTCCAGCGCAGCCCCGCGACGATCCATCGGATCGAGGCCGGTGACCACCGCGTCAAGTTTCGGGACATCGAAGTCAAGGCCATGTGCGAGCTGTACGAGGCCAGCGCGGACGACCGCGCCGACCTGCTCGCGCTCGCCGCCGAGACTCGCAGCAATGGCGCGAGTGCCTGGTGGCACGACTACACCAACACCAGCCTGCCGAGCTGGTTCGGCCTGTTCGTTCGCTTGGAAGCCAGCGCCGACCGCATCCGGAACTACGAGCCGGAGTCCGTGCCCGGCCTCCTCCAGACCCGCGCGTACGCCAGGGAGGTGACCGGTGTGCCGCAGGGGCTCATCGACGAGCAGGAGGTCGATCGTCAGGTCGACTTCCGCGTGGAGCGTCAACGCCTGCTGTCCAACCCCCGCCCGCCGCATCTCTCGATCGTCCTGAGCGAGGCAGTCCTCCGCCGAGCCGTCGGCGGTCCCGAGGTGATGCGTGCTCAGCTACAGCACCTGCTCGACGTAACCCGGTCACCGAGCGTTTCGCTCAGGGTTCTCTCCTTCGAGGCGGGCGTGCACGGTGGAATGAACTCGGCGTTCACCATCCTGCAGTTCCCGGCCCTGCCGGGCAGCTCGGAGCCCCTCGAACCCCCGCTGGTCTATGTCGACAGCCTCACTGGCGCGCTCTATCTGAACAAGCTGACCGAGGTTGCGGCCTACGAGCTGGCCTGGAACGACGTGACCTCACGAGCACTCGACGAGCACTCGTCGAGGAAGTTGATCACCGAAGTGATGGAGGTATTCACCCGTGGCTGACATGACGACGGCCCGCTGGCGCAAGAGCACCCGCAGCGGCAACCAGGGAAACTGCGTCGAGGTGGCCGACAACCTGCCCAGTGTGGTGGCCGTGCGGGACAGCAAGGACCCGAACGGGCCGGTCCTGGCGTTCGCGCCTGCGTCGTGGCAGGCGTTCACCGCAAGCCTGGGCAGCAGCAGCCGGTAGCGGGACCAGTCGTTCGTCCCACTGGCTGGCGTTGGTCGACCTGGAGAGGCACGCCCTGAACCGAGCGGTGTCGACCAGAGCGGTAAGGAAACGCGGAAGAAGGGATACGCGAGTGGCTGACTCGGCTGGCGCCAGGTGGCGCAAGAGCACCCGCAGCGGCAACGGAGGAGACTGCGTCGAGGTGGCGACGAACCTGCTCGCCCGCCAGGATGCGGTCTTCGTCCGGGACAGCAAGAACCCACAGGGTGGCCAGATCGCGGTGACGGGGGCCCTCACTGGTGCCCTGCGGGAGGGCGTGCTGACCCCGTAACCAGAAGGGCTGCGCTACCGAATGTAGCCGGTGCACCGGCTACATTCGGTAGCGCAGCCCTGACAATCACGGCGGCCCTGGCCCGAAACTTCAGGCTCTCAGCGTAGCCGGGATGGCAGTGAGCCTTTCCGCGTAACGGCGTGAGAGGTTGATTCGAGAGGTTTCGTCCGCCGAGGGTTTGACCGGGGTTTCGGGGGCTACTCGAGGAGCTAACTGGACGGCGGCGATGGGGCGAG
>NZ_JBIUCH010000035.1:0-40047 GCF_044548625.1 Micromonospora sp. NPDC051925
CATCCTGCACTGGTCGTACTGGCGGCGAACATCCCAAGCCCGAGCCCGACGATCCCACTACCAGCGCAGACAGGCCAGGTGACGTTGGAGTACTAACATGCCTTCGGCCGCTATGAGCGCCGTCCTGATCGGCTCCGCCTCCAAGTGCTCTGCAGCGAGGAACCCAGCAATTGCTGACTCGGTCGCACCCCTCGCTGCTTGCTCATCAACTATGCCTATGCCACCACGGATGACGGCGTTCGTGAGTACCGAAGTAATCGGGACGCGAGGGGATGTGAACTCCTCGATCGCATCTGGATCCGTAATTAGGGCCCGAGCCTCTTTCGCGGCCATCGCCAAGCGCTCGTTAGAGGCTGAATCATCTTCCGATCCGAAGTCGTCCAGAGTGAGCATGATCGGGTGGCTGGGTGCGATGATCTTTAGGTCGGCTGCTAGCCATTCTGGGTTCGGATCGGTGCGCAGGAAGACAAGTCTTTCCCGGTTCTCTTCCGGCCAGGTTAGCACTAGGTCTGGCGCGAAAGTGTGGTTGAAGTACTCGGTTTTCCTGACTCGGGCAGACGGGTCGCCGGATCGCAGGAAGTTGCTCACGCTGGTCTTTAAGGAGTCGATACGCCGGTCCGGGGTGTCGAAATCCAGCGCATGACGCAGAGCCGCACTGAATTCGCCGTTCATTACGACTCCTCCCCGATGCCCATAAACGCCGTAAGCCGCTGGTAGTGGTCGCTCGTGATTACTAGACCCTCCTGCTCGTCGCAGAGGGTCAACAGCCACAAGCGATTGGTTAGTTCGTACACTACTTGCGTGTCTAGTTTCCCTTGCGCTTCGTCGGGCGCCTCTGTCCCAAAGACCCGAAAGGTGTTGTCGGCGTGAAGGAGGTGCTTCTTGATGGACTCCGGACTTCGATGCTTATGCCAGCTTTGCGCCTGGAAGGGAGCCCACGACAGCCAGATCAGATTATCGCATCGGTCGGGCTTATCTTGTAATGCCACGTAGCATTCGGCGATGAATTTCCGGTACTCTGTGGCCGAGTCCATCTCGTAGCGATATGCCTTGACTTCTGCCATGAATGACTTGTCGTGCAGATCGCCGCCACGCAACTTCCCCCCTAGGTCAAAGCTAAAGCCTTGACCGCCGTGGGGCCACTGAAAATGCAGCAGGTCTTTAAGCACCTTGTCAGTGTTTGTGTAAATCGACGCAACGCGAGTCGAGTAGTTTAGCCACCGCTTAGCTCTATCTACGCCAATGCTACCGGTCTGCTGCCGCAGCTCGCCCGCCACCATCACAGCAGGGTATATCACCCACACGGACAGCAACAGGACCGGAGATCCACATGAACCCCGTCGGCTGGCTGGCGAAAAGGTCCGCTTGCCCTGGCGGGATCCCCGACGGGGGAGCCGGTGTTGGGTGTTCGTCCGAGCGGCGGTCCAGGCAGCGCGCCCATGAAGGGTTGCCTTTGGCGCGTGGTAGGGGTTCGGTGCGGATACTGCCAGGGTGGTGGAGAAGCAGGTGACGGAGTTGACCCGGTGGACTATCCACGGCGAGCGGGTGGTGGACGACACCCGTCGGGCGCGGCTGTTGCTTCCGCTGCCCTCTGGCTGCCTCACCCAGCCAACGCTCGCCCTAGATTACGCCGGAGGTGGAGGGCCTACATCCATTGGCGACCACTCCGTTTCATCGATTTCATCGGGTGCGGCCAGCCCAGGCATCAGGATGTCGAGGTAACGCCGAGCGTCAACGACGAACTGTTGGAGCATCGGCATCACATCGTGCGTCGTGTCTCCGCGCTGTACGACGCGGCCTCACCCTCGACAATCCCGCTGAGGGCCGCGCGCTCCTCAAGCGCAGTACCCGGCTCCTGGACAGCGGCCGCATCTCTGCACAGTCCCGGCAGGAACTAGCCTCTATCGTCTACAGCCTGCGAGTAGACGGAGTCACCGGCACAGGGACGGGCAGATGAACGACGACCACGACGCCGCCGGAGCTATGAGCTTCATCTTCGAGGCCGGCGTACTCAAACGCGCCGCCCGCACCGGTTGGTGGTTCGCCGGCATCAAGCACCCCGAGTCCATCGCCGACCACTCGTTCCGGACCGCGCTGATCGGGATGATGCTCGCTGCTATGGAAGGTGCCGACCCGGCCCGGGTGTCGATGCTGTGTGTCCTGCACGACACCCAGGAAACCCGGATCACCGACATCCCGCACATTGCCAGGCGCTACCTGACCGCCGCACCCAACACCACCGTCACGGCCGACCAGGTCGCCGCCTGCCCGCCGGCCGTCGCCGACCTCATCAACGCCGCCGTCGCCGAGTACGAAGCGGGCGAGACACCAGAGGCCGTCGTCGCCCGCGACGCCGACAAGCTCGAATGCCTCGTCCAAGCAGTCGAATACCGCCACCAGGGCATCGACAACGTCCAGCGCTGGATCGACAGCTCACGCACGGCACTCAAGACCACCAGCGCCCACCGCCTCGCCGACGCTGCCCTCACCGGACAACCCCTCGCCTGGCTCACCCCTCCTCCACCACCGGCATAGCCACCAGGCACTAGGTGCCTCCGGCGGTCGCCTACGGTCCGCCGCTCCCACAGCCTGGCGCGTTCGAGACGTCCCCTCAGGGTGCCGGCGACAACTGGCTGACGCCCGGTCGGGCTGCGGCGGCGACTCAACCGGTGGCGGTACGGGTGAACCGGCGGGCCAGCAGGGCGAAGGCGTCGGTGAGTGCGTCCGGGCCGACGACGGTGATGTCGGCGTCGTACCGGGCGATGGTGGCGGCGAGGCTGGGCCAGGACCAGGACCCGAGGGTGAGCCGGCAGCGGCCGGGGTCGATCTCCTCGACGAGGCCGTCGCGGGTGTAGCGGGCCACGGTCGCCGCCGGTAGGTCGAGGATCACCGTGCCCAGGCAGGGCCAGTCCGCCGAGGTGCCGCCCGATCCCCGGAAGACCGAGTTGACGTACGCGGCGACGTCTCCTCCGGGCAGGGGCCTCGGGGTGAAGCGTGGCCCGTGGGGCGGGCGCAGGGTGATCCGGTCGGCGCGGAAGGTTCGCCAGCCTGCCCGGTCGAGATCCCAGGCGACGAGGTACCAGCGACCGTCCCAGGTGATGACGTGATGGGGTTCGGCGCGTCGCGCGGGTCCGTCCGTGCTGTCGGACCCGTAGTCAAACCGCAGGATTTCGTGGGCGTGTGCGGCGGCGCTGATCGCCAGGAGCACCCCGCCGTCGACCGGTGCGGCCAGCTGGGTGGTGGGCCGCTCGACGGCGGTGACGCTGAGCGCCTCGATGCGGTGCCGTAGCCGGGCGGGCAGCACCTGGCGGATGGTGTGCAGCGCCCGCGCGGCGGCGTCGGCGAGGCCGCCGGTGGTGCTGGTCGCCGCGACCTGTAGCGCGACGGTGAGGGCGACCGCCTGTTCGTCGTCGAACAGCAGCGGGGGCAGTTCGGTGCCGGCGCTGAGCCGGTAACCACCGTCGGGGCCCTTGGTGGCGGCGATGGGGTAGCCGAGTTCACGGAGCCGGTCGATGTCGCGGCGCACGGTCCGCAGGCTGATGCCCAGGCGCTCGGCCAGCACGCCGCCGGACCAGTCCCGCCGGGTCTGCAACAGCGACAGCAGGGCGAGCAGTCGGGCGGACGTGGTCGGCATGAGCCCGATTCTGCCAGCAGTAGGTGACACATCCTGTCACCTACTGCTGCGAATCTTGCTCCCGACCAGCCCTCACCGGGTGCAAGGACCCGTCAACAAGGAGTCGACCATGGCCATCTCCGCCACCACCCACCTCAACTTCCGGGGTGACGCCCGCGCGGCGCTGGAGTTCTACCAGTCCGTGTTCGGCGGTCGCTGCACGGTCGCCACCTACGGCGACCTCGGGATGCCGAAGGAGTTGCCGGATGCCGACAAGGTCGTCTTCGGCCAGGTGACGGCCGACAACGGCTTCGCGATCATGGCCTACGACGTGCCCAGCCAGGCACCCGTCGCCGCCATGCCGGCTGCCACCACCCGCGAGAACGGGATGACGTTGACCGGTGAGCGGTTCTTCGTCTCCGTCCGTGGTGACACCGCCGAGGAGGTCGGCGCGCTGTGGGACAGGCTTGCCGACGGTGCCGACCTGATCGAGAAGTACGGACCCTCGCCGTGGGCACCGGGCTTCGGCATGCTCACCGACCGGTTCGGCGTCACCTGGATCCTCGACGTGGCCACCCCGTACGCCGGCTGACCGCCCTGATCCGGTCCGGGTCGGCGACGTCGCCGACCCGGACCGGTCGGTCATTCGGTGCGTAGCCCGTCGGCGCGGGTGAGTCGCCACAGCAGGGGCAGGCTCAGCCCGGTGACCGCCAGGACGGTCACCGCGCCCAGCCCGACGGAGAAGCCGACCACGGGCCAGGCGACCGTGACCGGGGCCTGCACCATCCGCAGCAGGGCCGCGCCCAGGCCGAGCCCGAAGGCGACGGCCAACGTCAGTCCGACCCCGACCGGCAGGGCGGTCTGCCACAGCACGGACCAGCCGAGGGTGCTGCGTCGGGTGCCCACTGCCACCAGCATGGCCAGCAGTCGGCGGCGTTCCCGGAGCTGCTCCAGCGTGCCGACCAGCATGCTGGTGGCGATCAGCAGCAGGGTGACGACCGCGCCGATGGCGAGGCCGCGCCGGATGTCGGCGAACCGGGGTGACTCGATGGTCGAGGACAGCACGGAGACGGGCGTGGTCAGGTCGATCGCGGCGGTGGCGTTGCGGACGTGTTCGACCGCGTCGGCCGCGGCCGGGTCCAGCTTGAGGAAGACGGTCGAGTGCAGCGGACCGAGCGCCCGCCCGGCGACGGCGGCCGGGGTGGCCAGCACCCCGCTCTGGCTCCAGCCGGCCGGGTCGAGCCGGGACTCTGCGGCACGGGCCGCCGTGGGCAGCCGCCACCGGGATCCGCCCTCGACGACCAGCATCGCTCCGGTGGGGACGACGACCGGGTCGTTCGGATCGGACACCAAGAAGGTGTCCCCGTCGGCGCACCCGTCGAGGTGGGCGAACTCGGCCAGCGCGGCACAGTCGCCGATCCGGATCTGCACCGGTTGGCCGTCCGCCGTGCCGACGGTGGCCATGGTGGTGAGGGTGCCGGTCGCGGCGGTCACCCCGGCGGCCCCGCCGAGCTGCCGCAGCACCCCGGCCAGGTCGGGCTGGTCGTGGAACTGAACCTGCACCTGCGCCCGGGTGGTGTCCTGCCCGCTGGCGGTGGTGAAGTCCCCGGCGATCCCGGCGAAGAGCATCTGTAGGCCGATGGTGCCGGCGACGGCGACCGCGATGCCGTTGACCAGCCGGGCGGAGGTGGCACTGTCGAGCTGCACCCGGCGTACGGCCAGCTGCCAGGACACCGGGCCGCCGCGCAGCCGCCGGACCAGCAGGTCGGTCAGCCAGGGCAGCAGGGTGACCGTGCCGATCAGCAGCAGCACCGCCCCGACCGGCACCAGCCACCGGGTGACCCCGCCGTCGCGGTCGCGCAGGCCGGCCAGGGGTAGCAGCAGGGCCAGGCCGGCGGCGGGTAGCAGCAGCCGCCACCAGAGCCGGCGGCGGACCGGGGTGCCGCGCCGGGTCACCCCGAGCGGCTCGACCACCACCGCGCGCAGCGCCAGCATCGCCACCAGTACGGCCAGCGCCGGCACGGCCAGCACGACGGCCAGCAGCAGCGCGGCGGGGGGCCGGATGTCTGAGGCGTACACACTGATGTTGTAGAGGGTGACCAGCGGGACGAGTTGGCGGCCGGCGAGCAGGAAGCCGATGCCGACGGCGACCCCGAGCAGGGCGCCGGCGGCGGCCTCTCCGGCGGCGATCCGCCGGACCATGGTGGTGTCCGCGCCGACCAGCCGCAGCGCGGCGAGCCGGCGGTCGCGTCGTTCACCGCCGTAGCGCACGGCCGAACCGAGGAACACCGCGATGGGCAGCAGCAGCACCACGAAGATGACCGCCACCAGCAGCATCAGCACCGGACCCAGACCGTCGCCGGGCAGCCCGCCGCCGAACGCGTTCAGCCGGGTCGCCCCGCGCTCCTCGGTCAGCCGGTCGTCGCCCTGGTAGTAGGCCAGTTCGTTGGGGCCGGCGAGGCCCTCGTCGGCGATCGTCGCGGTGACCCGGGCACCGCCCAGGCGGGGCGCGAACAGCGGGCCGGCGGGGGAGTCGAGCAGCCGGCGCAGGGCGGGGGAGACGACCACCTCACCGGGGCCGGGCAGGGCGGTCAATCCCGGCGGGACGGGTGCGGCAGGGCCTTCCGGCCGCACCAGCCGGCCCCGGACCGGCCGCCCCCGGAACTCGGTGTCCACCGGGTGGACCAGCAGGGTGCCGGGACCGGCCGCGACCTGCTCGCCTAGCCGCAGGTCGTCGCGGGCGTCGCCGCGCGCCTGCCGGGCGTCGAGCGCGCCGGGCACGGCGGCGGCGAGCAGCAGCATGGCCACCCCGATACCGACACCGACGGCGGTGAGCAGGGCCCGGATCCAGCCCTCCCGGCCGCCGGTGACCGCCATCCGGGCACCCATTGCCAGGTCGGCCAGCGCATCCCGGCCGGGCCGCCGGCCGGTCACGCCACGACCTCCAGGTTCCGGGTACGCCCGTCGCGCACCACGACCTCCCGGTCGGAGTACGCCGCCACCCGCGCCTCGTGGGTCACCAGCACCACCGCCGCCCCGGTCTCCCGGGCGGCCTCGGTGAGCAACCGCATCACCCGTTCGCCGTTGAGCGAGTCCAGCGCGCCGGTCGGCTCGTCGGCGAAGATCACCCGGGGCCGGGTGACCAGGGCCCGCGCCACCGCGACGCGCTGCCCCTGCCCGCCGGAGACCTCGCCGGGCCGCTTGCCGGCCACCTCGGTCACCTCCAGCCGCTCCAGCCACTGCCCGGCGCGCTGTTCGGCCTCGCGGCGGGGAACGCGGGCCAGCCGCAGCGGCAGGGCGACGTTCTCCAGACAGGTCAACTCGGGCACCAGCTGGCCGAACTGGAAGACGAACCCGAAGGCCTCCCGACGCAGGGCGCTGCGGCGGGCGTCGGTCAGTGTCGCCAGGTCCTGCCCGGCGAAGGCGACCACGCCCCGGTCGGGGCGGACGATCCCGGCCAGGCAGTGCAGCAGGGTGGACTTGCCGGAGCCGGACGACCCGAGCACGGCGACCACCTCGCCCTCGTCGATCCGCAGCGAGGCGTCGACCAGCGCCACCGTCTCACCGAAGCGGCGGTGCAGGCCCTCGGCGACCAGCAGCGGGGCGCTCACCGGCGCACCTGCGCGGCCAGCTCGTCGAGGCGGACGGTGGTCAGCTCCAGCCAGCGCAGGTCGGCCTCCAGGTGGAACAGGGCGTGGTCGCAGATCAGCTGCTCGGCGAGGTCACCGTCGCGCTTGCGTCGGGTCAGCTCCCGCATCAGCCGCAGGTGCTCGGTGCGCTGCACGTCGAGCAGTTCGGCCGCGCCGCGCCCGGTGAGCAGAGCGAGCACCACCTTCGTGTAGAGGACGCTCTGCAGGTAGGGCTCGGGCTGCTCCGGGCGGGCCAGCCACTGGTTCACGTCGGCGACGCCGGCCTCGGTGATGGCGTACCGCTTGCGCTCCGGACCTTCCCCGGGCTCGACCGCCTCCACCTCGACGAGGCCGCCGCGCAGCAGCCGGGACAGGGTCGCGTACACCTGGCCGTAGGCGACCGGGCGGGAGTGGCCGAAGTGCTCGTCGTAGCGTCGTTTGATGTCGTAGCCGTGCCGGGGGCTCGCCTCAAGCAGGCCGAGGAAGGTCTGACCGATGGACATGCGGAGCACTATACACACCGCGTATACCCGCCATGTGTACGCGTCGCGGCTACCGGTGGAGCGGGTCCGGCGGGGCCCTCCTCGCGGCAGTCCGCGAATGTGACACCGTCCGGCTGATTGACCACGAGATTGATACATGTCAGTGTTTCTTTCCCCGGCGTTTCCGCCGCGACCCCACCCCCGGGTCGCGGGGCTCCCGTCCACCCCCAGTCGACCCCGACAGACGGGACGGTGACGTCCGGGCGCATGCCCCGCTGACCTCATGAGGAGCTCGCATGAAGCGCAGAACCCTCGCGCTCGCCGCCGTCACCGCGGTGACGCTCGCCCTGGCCGCGCCGCCGGCCTCGGCCGCCCCGACCGCCCGGCCGGCCACCGCCGCGCCGGCCGTCGCGGCCCTGGCCGCGCCGGACGTCTCGGTCACCAACGTCCAGGCGCACCTGGCCCAGTTCCAGAGCATCGCCACCAGCAACGGCGGCAACCGGCGGGCCGGCTCGGCCGGCTACACCGCCTCGGTCAGCTACGTGAAGTCCAAGCTCCAGGCCGCCGGCTACACGGTCACCGAGCAGACCTGCACCAGCTGCACCTACCAGGGCAACAACGTGATCGCCGAGTGGCCGCAGGGCCCGAGCGACCAGGTCGTCATGTTCGGCTCCCACCTGGACGGCGTCGCCGCCGGGCCGGGCATCAACGACAACGGCTCCGGCTCGGCGGTGCTGCTGGAGAACGCCCTGGTGCTGGCCCAGCAGAACCCGACCATGACCAAGCGGGTCCGGTTCGCCTGGTGGAACGGCGAGGAGCAGGGCCTGCAGGGCTCGAAGTTCTACGTCAACTCGCTGACCACCGCCCAGAAGGGCTACATCAAGGGGTACTACAACTTCGACATGGTCGCCTCGACCAACGGCGGCTACTTCATCAACCGGGTCACCTCCGACACGGCCGCGCCGCTGAAGGCGTACTGGGACTCCCTCGGGCTGTCGCCGGAGGAGAACACCGAGGGTCAGGGTCGCTCCGACGACTACTCGTTCCAGCAGGCCAGCATCCCCACCTCCGGGTACGCGATGGGGGCCAGCGCCCGCAAGACCAGCGCGCAGGCCAGCAAGTGGGGCGGCACCGCCAACTCCGCGTACGACCCGTGCTACCACTCGTCCTGCGACACCACCAGCAACATCAACGCCACCGGGCTCAACCGCAGCGCCGACGGCGTCGCGTACGCCATCTGGGACCTCGCGGTCGGCGGCGGCACCCCGACCAACGACTTCTCCGTCGCGGTGAGCCCGACCGCCGGCAGCGTGGTCCGGGGGGCGTCCACCACCGCCACGGTCAGCACCGCCACCACCAGCGGCAGCGCCCAGACCGTCGCCCTGTCGGCCTCCGGTGCGCCCAGCGGCGTGACGGTCTCGTTCAGCCCGTCGTCGGTGACCTCCGGCGGCTCGGCGACCATGACGGTCAGCGCCTCGTCGACCGCCACCCTCGGCACCTTCACCCTCACCGTGACCGGCACCGGCTCGGCCACCCGGACGGCCAGCTACAGCCTCACCGTGACCGGCACCGGTAGCTGCGCCGGCGGGCAGGTCGTCGGCAACGGCGGCTTCGAGTCCGGCACCACGCCGTGGACGGCGACCTCGGGCGTCATCACCAACTCGTCCAGCCAGCCGGCCCGCACCGGCTCCTACAAGGCGTGGCTGAACGGCAACGGCAGCACCAGCACCGACACGCTCTCCCAGTCGGTGACCGTGCCGGCCGGCTGCGCGACCTACACGCTCGCCTTCTACCTGCACATCGACACCACCGAGCGGACCACCAGCGTCGCGTACGACAAGCTTGTCGTGCAGGTCGGCACGACCACCCTGGCCACGTACTCGAACCTCAACGCGGCGAGCGGCTACGTGCTGCGCTCGTTCGACGTCGGCGCGTACGCCGGGCAGACCGTGACCCTGAAGTTCACCGGCACCGAGGACTCCTCGTTGCAGACCAGCTTCGTCGTCGACGACGTGACGTTGCAGGCCAGCTGACCGAGCCGGGTGGGGCGGGCGGACCGCCCGCCCCACCCGGACCGTCACGGTGATAAATGTCGTACCCGGGTCGCAGCATGGTGGCATGGCTGCCCCCGCGCTGTCCCACCACAGTGGTCAACCCCGTTCCGTGCCGCTGCGCGAGCTGCGCACCCGGCTGACCCAGCTGATCGCGATGGCCGAGCTGACCGACACGGTCACCCTGGTCACCCGCGACGGCGACCCCCGGCCGGTCGCCGCGATCGTGCCGGCCTCCGCCGCCCGCAGCGCGGCCCAGGCCCGCGCCGACGACGAACGCCTCGCCACGGTGACCGCCGGCTGGGTCCGCCGGCTGGAGGAGTCGCACCGCCACGGCGCGCGCCGGCACGCCGCCGAGCTGCGGGCGGTGACCGACGCGCTGGCCGAGGTCTGGGCCGCACTGGACCGACACGTCCCGCCCGGCACCGACCCGGCCGTCGACCGACTCCGCGCCGCCCACGCCGACCTGCGCCGCGCCTGACCCTCGCACCGCCCCGCGACGCCCGAGACGGTGCCCACTCCCCGCCGCGCCCCGGTGATCAAGAGGTTTGCGTCAACCTGAAGATCGAAGCTGACGCAAACCTCTTGATCACCGAGAACAGGCCCCGCTGGCCGGATGCTGCTCACCCGGCCGGGGTCGGGGTCATCTGTCGTTGGTCGGTGGGGGCTGGGCGGTCCATCGTGCGCCATGGGCCGCCGAGTAGCGGGGTGAGCACCACCAGTAGGTAGCAGCCGCCGACGGTGAGCAGGGTGGGTGTGGTGCCGAACCGGTCGGCGGCCACCCCGGCGGCGAGCGCGCCCAGCGGGATGCCGGCCCAGCAGCCCGCCCCGATCACGCCGTAGACCCGGGCCCGCATGTGTGCCGGCACCCGTTCCAGCTTCAGCGCGCCGACCAGCGGGTTGATCGCGCCGGCGGCGAACCCGGACACGGCGAAGACCGCGACGATCCAGGGCAGCGGCGGCGCGGCGGCCAGCGCCCAGAAGGGCGGCCCGCCGGCGACGGCGAAGGTGGTGACGAAGGTGGCCCGGCGGGGCAGCCGGTGGCCGACGACGCTGAACGCCAGCGACCCGACCAGCGCGCCGCCACCCATCGCGCCGACCAGCAGGCCGAACGCGGTGGCCCCGCCGAGTTCCCGGTCGGCGACCACCGGCAGCAGGACGTTGCTCTTCGTCGCGTCGAAGAAGTTGGTGACCAGCACCAGCAGCACCAGTGCGCGCAGCAGCGGCTCCCGGGCCAGGAACCGCACCCCGGCGGCGAGGTCGTGCCAGTAGCCGCCACTGGTCGCCTCGGCGGCCTCGGTCGGGCGCAGCGACCGGGGCACCAGCACCGCCACGGCCAGCGCGGAGACCGCGAAGGTGACGGCGTCCACGGCCAGCACCGGCAATGCGCCGAGCGCGGTGACGAGCAGACCGGCGACGGGTGCGCCGATCAGCCGGGCGCCGCGCTCGGTGGCCTCGTACCAGCCGACGGCCCGTTCCAGCGGAACCCCGGCGGCGGTGGCCGCCTCCGGCAGCAGGGCGTTGCGGGCGGTCTGCCCGGGGGTGTCGAGCAGCCCGCTGGCGAAGACCAGCCCGAGCAGCGCCCAGAAGGGCAGGCCGACGGTGGCGTCCAGCACCGGCACGGCGGCCACCGTCAGGCAGGACACCACATCGGCCAGGACGCTGGCCCGGCGGTAGCCGATCCGGTCCACCAGCACCCCGCCGAGAGCGCCGCCGAGCACCACCGGGGCGGTGGCGACCGCGCCGGTCAGGCCGGTCGCGGCGGGGGAGCCGGTCTCGGCGAGCACGTAGAGCGGCAGCGCGATCAGGGTGAGCATGTTGCCGGTGAGCGAGACGGTGTGGCCGACCAGCAGGCCGACCAACGGGGCGCGGCGACGCGGCGGCGTCACCGCGGGTCCCGGAAGGCGTGGTACATCAACGACACCGTCTCGGCCCCCGGCCGGTTCGGGTCGCTGCGGTCCCGCCAGCGGGCGGCCAGCGCCTCCAGGTCGGCCCGCAGTTCGATCAGCTCGTCGCTGGTCAGGTGCAGCCAGGAGTCGCTGCTGGCGGTGCCGCGCACCCACTGCGGGTCGAGGGTCGGTTCGGCATCGAGGTATCCGCGCAGTCGCTGGACGTACCGGTCGAGGAAGGCCCGGCGCAGCAGGTCGGAGGCGGCCCGGCGCTCGGGGTCGTCGAGCATCTCGACCGGCTCCCACGACGTCCGGGCGTGCGTCGCCCGCCACCAGCGTTCGCGGCGGTCCCGGGCGTGCTCGGGGGCCTCTTCGACGAAGCCGTGCTGGGCCAGCTTGCCCAGGTGGTAACTGACCGAGCCGACCGCCTCGTCGACGGTGTCGCTGAGCATGCCGACGCTCTGCGGGCCCCGGATGCGCAGCTCACCGAGCAGCCGCAGCCGGGTCGGGTGGGCCAGCGCGCGCATCGCCCGGGGGTCGGTCAGGTGCAGGTTGGGTTCCTCCGCCATGCCGCCACGATAAATGCACAAGACATGACGTACAAGATGTCTTGTGGAACTGGTCCGGCGGCCCGTGCCCGACACCCTGCGGGCCGGGCGGGCTGCGGGGAGAATCCGACGGGAACGACGACCGACCGGACGTCAGAGCCAGGAGCCGGAGGCGGTGTCGATGACCGGGCCGGTGGTGACGAGCCCGCCGGGGCGGGCCGGGAGGCGGCGGTGACGTCCGGGGTGGCGCTGGCCTTCGCGCTGGGTGCGGCGTTCGGCTACGGCATCGGCTCGGTCCTGCAGGCCGTCGGGGCGCGGCGCGGGGCCAGCACCCTGCGCGCCCTCGGTCACCCGCTCTACCTCGCCGGCCTGGCCTGCGACACGCTGGCCTGGCTCGCCTCGCTGGTCGCCCTCCAGCGGCTGCCCGTCTACGCGGTCCAGTCGGTGACCGCCGGCTCTCTCGCCGTCACCGTGGTCGCGGCCCGGATCGTGCTCGGCGCGCGACTGCGTCGTCGTGACACCGGGGCGATCCTGGTCACCGTCGCCGCCCTCACCGTCATCTCGCTGGCCGCCGGCCCGGAACCGCCGGTCGCCGCGTCGACGGCGCTGCGGGTCGGGCTGGCCCTCGCGGCGCTGCTGACCGCCGCCGCCGGGCTCGCCGCCCTGCGGGCGACCCGACCCCTGGCCAGCGCCATGCTGGCCGGCGTGGCCTGGGGGATCACCGCACTCTGCGCCCGAGCCTTCACCCCGCCGGCCGACCCGCTGGGCCATCCGGGTACGGCCGGGTGGGACCTGGTCCGCGAGCCGGTCACCTGGGGGCTGGTCGTCTCCGGGGTGACCGGGACGATCCTCTACGCGCACGCGCTGCGACACGGGCCGGTCGGGCCGGTCACCGCCGTGCTCTGGGCGGTCGAGATCGTCGTCCCGTCGGTGGCCGGGGTGGCGCTGCTCGGTGACGGGGTACGGGCCGGCTGGCTGCCCTGGGCGATCCTGGCCACCCTGACCACCGTGGCCGCCGCGGTGGTGCTGGCCACCGCGCCGGCCACCGCGAACACCGCCGAGGAGGGCGGCCCGGGATGAACTCAGCCGGCCGGGCGGCGGCCCTTGAGCCGGCGGCCCAACTCCCGGGCGATCTCCCGGTTGGCGTCGCGTTCGGCGAGGACCTGCCGCTTGTCGTACGAGCGGCGGCCCCGGGCCAGCGCGATCTCCACCTTGGCCCAGCCGTTGCTGAAGTACATCGACAGGGGCACCAGGGTCACTCCGCCGTCGCGCAGCTTCTCCAGGATCCGGGCGATCTCCACCCGGCGCAGCAGCAGCTTGCGGGTACGCCGGGGCTGGTGGTTGGTCCAGGTGCCGTAGCCGTACTCGGCGATGTGCAGGCCGTACAGCAGGATCTCGCCGTCGCTCTCCTGGGCGAACGCGTCGACCAGCGACACCCGCCCCTCGCGCAGCGACTTCACCTCGGTGCCGGCCAGCACGATCCCCGCCTCGTAGGTCTTGAGGACGGTGTAGTCGTGGCGGGCCTTCTTGTTGGCAGCGATGAGCTTGCGTTCCGCGTCCCGCGACACCACGACCACCCCCGACCCGGACCTGCCTGCGGCGTACACCCTACCGGCCGGTGCCCGCCCGACCCCTCGTGGCAGGATCGCCGCATGTCGGAGGCAGCAGCGATCACGCCGGAGGACCGGGACTGGACCTTCGTCATCGACGACGGGTGCGCCGAGTGCGGCTTCGTGCCGCAGCAGCCCGCCGCCACCGGCGACCGGCTGCGGGCCACCGTGCCGATCTGGCAAGAGGTGCTGTCCCGACCCGACGCCGCCCGGCGGCCCGCGCCGACCGTCTGGTCGCCGGTGGAGTACGCCTGCCACGTACGGGACACCTGCCGGATCTTCCGCGGCCGGCTGGAGCTGATGCTCGACGTGGACGACCCGATCTTCCCGAACTGGGACCAGGACGCCACCGCCGTCGAGGAGGACTACTTCCACCAGTCACCGGCCCGGGTGGCCGACGAGCTCACCGCGCAGGCAGCGCTGACCGCCGCCGCGTTCGACGCCGTCGGGCCGCGGCAGTGGGAGCGGCCGGGCCGGCGCAGTAACGGCTCGGTGTTCACCGTGCGTCGTTTCGCCGTCTACCTCCTGCACGACGTGGCGCACCACGTCCACGACGTGACCCGACCACCGACCGCCCGCTGAGTGCACCGCGACGAGCGTCGGGCTGCCCCTGAGCGGCCCGACCGCTGAGCCGGCCGGCGGGGTCCGGCCGCGGCGGGCCGGCCCGGCCACCCGCCGCGACGACCACCGCCCGCCCCGCCCGGCAGCCGGTAGGGTCCGCAGCCGTGACCGACGCCGACTTCCTCACCGAGACCCGCGCCTCCTACGACACGATCGCCGCCGAGTACACCGCCCGCAATCGCGACGAGCTGGCCGCCCGCCCGCTCGAACGGGCCATGCTCGCCGCCTTCGCCGAGATCGTCCTCACCGGTGGGGGTGGCCCGGTCCTCGACGTCGGTTGCGGCCCCGGCCGGATCACCGGGCACCTGCGGGACCTCGGGCTGGCCGTCGCCGGTCTCGACCTGTCCCCGGGAATGCTGGCCCAGGGCCGGCTCGCCCACCCCGACCTGGGTTTCACCGAGGCGTCCATGCTGGACCTGCCGGTGCGCGACGGCGCGCTCGCCGGCCTGGTCGCCTGGTACAGCATCATCCACGTGCCCGACGAGCTGCTGCCCCGGGTCTTCGCCGAGTTCCGCCGGGTGCTCGCCCCCGGCGGGCACGCGCTGCTCGCCTTCCAGGTCGGCGACGAGACGGCGCGTTACACCGAGGCATGGGGCAACCCGGTCTCGCTGGCGTTCCGCCGCCGCCAGCCGGACCGGGTGGCCGCCCTGCTGCACGACGCCGGGCTGCCGGAGCGGTCGCGGCTGTGCCGTGCGCCCCAGGAGTTCGACGGTCAGACCGAACGTACTCCGCAGGCCTGCCTGCTGGTGCGTCGGGACGACGACCGGGCGTGACCGGGTCGCCACGGCACCTCGTATCCTGTTGCGCGGATCTGGCCCACCCGTACGAGGAGGTTGGTGTGAGCAGTCGGACCGAGACGCTGGAGTTCCAGGCGGAGACACGCCAGCTGCTGCAACTGATGGTGCATTCCATCTACTCGCACAAGGACGTCTTCCTGCGCGAGCTGATCTCCAACGCCTCCGATGCGTTGGACAAGCTCCGGCTGGAGTCGCTGGTCGACTCCGACCTCGATGTCGACACCTCTGACCTGCACATCGAGCTGGTGACCGACCCGGAGGCGCGGACCCTCACCATCCGGGACAACGGCGTCGGCATGTCCCGCGAGGACGTCGTCTCGCTGATCGGGACCATCGCCCGCTCCGGCACCGCCGAGCTGCTGCGCAAGCTCAAGGAGTCCAAGGAGAACGCCGGGGGCGAGCTGATCGGCCAGTTCGGCGTCGGGTTCTACTCGACGTTCATGGTCGCCGACCGGGTCACCCTGCTCACCCGGCGGGCCGGGCAGACCGAGGGCACCCGCTGGGAGTCCACCGGCGAGGGCACGTACGTGGTCGAGACGGTCGACGACGCCCCGCAGGGCACCTCGGTCACCGTGCACCTCAAGCCCGCCGACGACGAGGACAACCTGCACGACTACACCGACCGGAACACGGTCCGGCAGATCGTCAAGCGGTACTCGGACTTCATCTCCTGGCCGATCCGCACGACCGTGCCGGGCGTCGACGGCGGCGAACCGACGGTGGAGACCCTCAACTCCCGCAAGGCGCTCTGGGCCCGCCCCCGCGACGAGGTCGCCGAGGAGGAGTACCGGGACTTCTACCGGCACGTCAGCCACGACTGGACCGACCCGCTGGAGACCATCCACATGCGCGGGGAGGGCACCTTCGAGTACGAGGCGCTGCTGTTCCTCCCCGCGCACGCGCCGTACGACCTGTACCAGGCCGACGGGCGGCGCGGGGTGCAGCTCTACGTCAAGCGGGTCTTCGTGATGGACGACTGCGCCGCGCTGATGCCGAACTACCTGCGCTTCGTCAAGGGCGTGGTGGACGCCCACGACCTGTCGCTCAACATCTCCCGGGAGATCCTCCAGCAGGACCGGCAGATCCAGATCGTCCGCCGCCGGCTGGTCCGCAAGGTGCTCGCCACGGTCAAGGACATGCGGACCGGCAACCCGGAGCGGTTCGCCACCTTCTGGGCCGAGTTCGGCCGGGTGGTCAAGGAGGGTCTGCTGGAGGACTCGGACAACACCGAGACCATCCTCGACCTGGTCTCGGTGGCGTCCACCCACCACGACACCGAGCCCACCACCCTGCGCGGGTACGTCGAGCGGATGAAGGAGGGCCAGGGCGAGATCTACTACGCCACCGGTGAGAGCCGCACCTCGCTGGAGAACTCCCCCCACCTGGAGGCGTTCCGGGCCAAGGGCTACGAGGTGCTGCTGCTCACCGACCCGGTCGACGAGGTGTGGGTGGAACGGGTCGGCCAGTTCGACGACAAGCCGCTGCGCTCGATCGCCAAGGGCCAGGTCGACCTGGAGACCGAGCAGGAGCGCAAGGACACCGAGGTCGCCCGGGAACAGCAGAACAAGGAGTACGCCGAGCTGCTCACCTTCCTCGGCGGGGCGCTCGCCGACACGGTGAAGGAGGTCCGGCTCTCCTCCCGGCTGACCACCTCGCCCGCGTGCATCGTCGGCGACGCGCACGACATCACCCCGACCCTGGAGAAGATGTACCGGGCGATGGGGCAGGAACTGCCTCCGGTCAAGCGGATCCTGGAACTCAACCCGACCCACCCGCTGGTCACCGGCCTGCGCGTCGCCCACCAGCGGGGCGACGACACGTCGACGCTGACCGAGACCGCCGAGCTGCTGTACGGCACGGCGCTGCTCGCCGAGGGCGGCGACCTGGCCGACCCGGCCCGGTTCGCCCGGCTGCTCGCCGACCGACTGGCCCGTACCCTCTGATCCGTCGCGGTCCCGGCCGGGTGCGCGTGCGCCACCGGCCGGGACCGCGGTGTCGCGGGGTGTCCGCTGCGGCAGCGGATAGGCTGGGCGCTGGTGTGCCGGGAAGTCTGGTCGGCGATGGATGACGCGACCCCTGCCGACGAGGAGTTTCCGTGACCGACGCCCACCGGCGCCGTCCCAGCCTGTTCGCCCGCCGCTCGTGGGCCGAGACCAGCCGCATCTCCACCATTCTCCGCAAGGAGACCGTCGGTGGGGCGCTCCTGCTCGGCGGGGCGCTCATCGCGTTGATCTGGTCGAACTCGCCCTGGTCGGGGGAGTACCAGGCGCTACGGGACCACACCGTCGGTCCGGCATCGTGGCACCTGGACCTCAGTGTGGCCACCTGGGCGGCCGACGGTCTGCTGGCCGTGTTCTTCTTCGTCGCCGGTCTGGAGCTCAAACGCGAGTTCGTCGCCGGGGACCTGCGCGACCCCCGTCGTGCGGCGGTGCCGGTGGCGGCGGCCGTCGGCGGCGTGCTGGTGCCCGCCGTCCTGTACTACGTGATCGCCGTCGGGGCGGGTGACGGCGCCGGCCGGGGGTGGGCCATCCCCACGGCCACCGACATCGCCTTCGCCCTGGCGGTGCTCGCCGTGGTGGGCCGATTCCTGCCGTCGGCGCTGCGGACCTTCCTGCTCACCCTGGCGGTGGTCGACGACCTGCTCGCCATCATGATCATCGCGGTCTTCTACACCTCGGACCTGTCCGTCGTCCCGCTGCTGGGCGCGCTGCTGCCGCTCGCCGCCTTCGCGGTCCTCGTGCAGCGCCGCGTCCGGTCGTGGTGGCTGCTGCTGCCCCTGGCGGCCCTCACCTGGGTGCTGGTGCACGAGTCGGGGGTGCACGCCACCGTGGCCGGGGTCCTGCTCGCCTTCACCGTTCCGGTGGTCCGTAGCGCGGCGGCGGGTGGCCCGGACGCCGGCCCCGGGCTGGCCGAGCACTTCGAGCACCGGATCCGACCGATCTCCGCCGGGATCGCCGTCCCGGTCTTCGCGTTCCTCTCCGCCGGTGTCACCGTCGGCGGACTCGCCGGACTGGCCACCGCGTTGACCGACCGGGTCGCGGTCGGCATCGGCGTCGGCCTGATCATCGGCAAGCCGGTCGGCATCCTGGCCGCGACCTGGCTGGTGTCCCGGTTCACCCGCGCCGACCTCGACGAGGGGCTCAACTGGCTCGACGTGCTCGGTCTCGCGCTGCTCGGCGGGATCGGCTTCACCGTCTCGCTGCTGATCGGGGAGCTCGCCTTCGGCCTGGGCAGTGCGCGCGACGACCACGCCAAGGTCGCGGTGCTCGCGGGTTCGCTGGTGTCGGCGTTGCTGGCCAGCGTGATCCTGCGGGCCCGGAGCCGCGTCTACCGGCGGGTGCACGAGGCGGAGAGCGTCGACCTGGACCGCGACGGCGTGCCGGACGTCTTCGAACCGGACTCGGAGCGACCCGCCGACGCCGGGGGAGGCCGGGCCAGCGCGACGTAGCGCAGCCAGGGGTACGTAGCGCAGCCAGGGAGGGGTACGGCCCGGCCACCGCCAGGCCGGCGACCCGCTCCCAGCCTGGCGTCGACCGATGTGCCGCCGGGGATCTGCGGCCTCACGGCAGGTTAACCGGGTACGCCCGGGTCTCACCGGCCTCGACCGTCGCCCACACCCGCTGGCCGGCTAGCAGCCGCAGCCCGGCGGCGACGGCCGGGGTGACGTCGGCGACGGCGGTGACCGCCCCGGTGAGCTGCACCCGCAGGTGGTCCCCGTGCCGGTACACCCCGGCGACGGTGGCCGGCCAGGTGTGGTGCGGGTCGCCGTCGGGCCGGTGGGGGTGCAGGGCGACGGCGGTGGGCGGGAAGACCACGAAGGCGTCGCCGTCGAGCCGGTCGGTGGTCGTGACGGTGAACCCGTCGGCGAGGTGGACCAGCCGGCCGTCGGCCCGGCCCCGAAGCAGGTTGAGCCCGACCAGCCGGGCCACGTAGTCGGTGCGCGGCCGGGTGGTGACCGTGCCGGCGTCGCCCTCCTGGACCACCCGGCCGTCCTCGACGATGACCAACCGGTCGGCCAGCGCCAGGGCGTCCAGCGGGTCGTGGGTGACCAGGACGGCCGCGCCGGCGTGGTCGGCGAGGTGGCGGTGCAGCTGGGCCCGGGTGTCCAGCCGGGTACGGGCGTCGAGCGCCGCCAACGGCTCGTCGAGCAGCAGCAGGGTCGGGTGGACGGCGAGCGCCCGCGCCAGGGCGACCCGTTGGGCCTGCCCACCGGAGAGTTGCCGGGGGCGACGCCGGGCGTGCTCGGCCAGGCCGACCCGGTCCAGCCAGTCGGTGGCCCGCTGCCGGGCAGCCTGTCGGCGCAGGCCCTGCCGGCGTGGGCCGAAGGCGACGTTGTCCCGCGCGGTCAGGTGCGGGAAGAGCAGGTAGTCCTGGAACACCACGCCGACCGGTCGCCGCTCGGGCGGTACGAACCGCCGCGCGTCGGGACGGTCCAGCTCCACCCCGTCGAGGCGCAGCCACCCGGCGGTGAGCGGGTGCAACCCGGCGAGGGCACGCAGCGCGGTGGTCTTGCCGGCGCCGTTCGGGCCGAGCAGCGCGACCACCTCACCGGCGGCGACGTGCAGCCGGACGTCCAGCCGGAAGCCGACCCGGTCGACGACCAGGTGGCCGTCCAGCAGCGGGCCGGTCACGGGCCGGTGATCCAACGGTCGCGCAGCCCGGCGAGGATCACCACCGAGACGGTGAGCAGCACCAGGCTGAGCACGACGGCGGACTCCAGGTCGGTCTCCAGGGCGAGGTAGACCGCGAGCGGCATGGTCTGGGTGCGGCCGGGATAGTTGCCGGCGAAGGTGATGGTGGCGCCGAACTCCCCGAGCGCGCGGGCCCAGCACAGCACCGCCCCGGCGGCGACTCCGGGGCCGACCAGCGGCAGGGTGACGTGGGTGAAGGTGGTCCACCGGCCCGCGCCGAGGGTGGCGGCGGCCTCCTCGTAGCGGTGGTCGGCGCCGCGCAGCGCACCCTCCACCGCAATGATCAGGAACGGCATCGCCACGAACGCCTCGGCGAGCACCACGCCGGTGGTGGTGAACGGCAGGGTGACGCCGAAGGTGGCGTCGAGCCAGCCGCCGAGCGGCCCGCGCCGGCCGAAGACCAGCAGCAGCGCCACCCCGCCGACCACCGGCGGCAGCACCAGCGGCACCGTGACCAGTGCCCGGACCAACCGGCGGCCGGGGAACTCGACCCGGGCCAGCAGCCAGGCCAGGGGTACGCCCAGAGTCAGGCAGAGCAGCGTGGCGAGGGTGGCACACTGGACGGACAGGCGTAGCGCGGTGAGCACGCCGGGCGCGGTGAGTCGCGGCCCCAGGGACGTCCACGGGGTTCGCAGCAGCAGACCGCCCAGCGGCAGCACCAGGAACAGCAGTCCGAGGGCGGCGGGTACGAGCAGCGCGACCGGCATCCGCTGACCGGTGCCGCGTCGGCGGGTGCGGGCGGTCACGAGCCTGACGGTGGTTGGAATCCGGCGTCGGTGAGGACCGCCCGGCCGGGCGCGGAACGGACCAGCTCGACGAAGGCGCGGGCGGCCGTCGGGTTCGGCGCGTCGGCCAGCACCACGATCGGGTAGTCGTTGACGGCGCGGGCGGACTCGGGGAACTCGATGCCGTCGATGTCGCGGTCGGCCGAGCGGGCGTCGGTGCGGTAGACCAGAGCGGCGTCGACCTCACCGAGCTTCACCTTGGCCAGCGCGCCCTTGACGTCCTGTTCGAGGGTGACCGGGGTGACCCGTACGCCGGCCGCCTCCAGGGCGGTGGTCGCCGCCGCCCCGCACGGCACCTGGGCGGCGCAGAGGGCGACCTTCAACCCCGGCCGGGTCAGGTCGGCCAGTCCGGCGACCCGCTGCGGGTTGCCCTCGGGCACGGCGATGACCAGCTGGTTGCGGGCGAAGACGGTGGGGGTGCCGGCGGCGTGGCCGGCGTCGGTGACGGTGGCCATGTTCTTCGGGGCGGCGGAGGCGAAGACGTCGGCGGGCGCCCCCTGGGCGATCTGGTTGGCCAGGGCGGAGCTGCCGGCGAAGTTGAAGGTCACCGTGCTGCCCGGGTGGTCCGCCTCGAACTGCCGGCCGAGGGTGGTGAACGACTCGGTCAGCGACGCGGCGGCGAAGACGGTCACCGTGCCGGTCGGGCCGCCGTCGTGTCCCGGTTCCGTGGTGTCGGCGGCGCATCCGGTGAGGGCGAGGGCCGCCGTGGCGAGCAGGGCGACGGTGGCGCGCATCCGGCGGCTGACCGGGCCGGTTCCGGTGCGGTGCCGGGTGGCCGGGTGGGTTCCGGCGGTGCGGTGCCGCCGGGTGGCCGGGCGGGTTCCGGCGTCGGCGCGGTGCCGGGTGGCCGGGTCGGTTTCGGCGTCGGCGCGCGCGGGATGGGTCACGGATTGGTCCTTCCCCTGGTGGTGCCGTTCGGGGCGGACCGCTCCACCACGACGGTGGTGGACTTGATCACCGCGACGGCCACCGAGCCGACCCGCAGGTCCAGCTCGTCGACCGCCTCGCGGCTCATCAGCGAGACGAGCCGGAACGGCCCGGCCTGGATGTCGACCTGGGCCATCACGGTGTCCCGGACCACGGCGGTGACGATCCCGCGCAGCCGGTTGCGGGCCGAGGAGAACTCGGTGCCGCCGTCCGGGCCGGCGGACTGGGCGCGGACGAAGCCGGCCAGGTCGACGCCGTCGACGAGCCGATGGCCGTGTGTGTCCCGGTGGGCGGGCAGCCGGCCGGCGTCCACCCAGCGCCGTACGGTGTCGGCGCTGACGCCGAGCAGTTCGGCGGCCTCGCTGATCCGGAACACGCTCACCCGGCCACCCTAGACCCTCGTGCTTGCGGGGCAACAGTGGACCCAGGGCTGGTGTACGCGAGGGCGAAGGTGGTGGGTGGGCCGCATGTGCCGGTCCGGTACGCGGGCGCGGCGGGGGGCGCACCTGGTGGGGCCGGCACGCCGAGGGCCGGCCGTCGCGGGTGGCGACGACCGGCCGCTGCCGGCTTCGGGGGGTCAGCTCAGGGTGAGCGCGGTGTCGTCCACCACGAAGGAGGTCTGGAGGCTGCTGTCCTCCACCCCGCTGAACGAGATGGTGGCCGTGGTGCCGGCCAGCGCGGAGACGTCGAAACTCCGCTGCACGTACCCGGTGGCGGCGTTGACGTTGGAGTACGTCGCCAGGGTGGTGCTGCCGGCCTTGACGGTCAGCTTGTCGTACGCCGTGCTGCCCGACTCGGCCGTGTCGATGTGCAGCCAGAAGGAGAGCGTGGCCCGGCATCCGGCCGGGATGCTCACCGACTGGGACAGGGTGTCGGTGTGGGTCGAGCCGTACCCGTTCAGCCACGCCTTGTACGAGCCGCCGTGGGCGGCCTGGCTGGTGGAGTTGGTGATCACGCCCGAGGACGTGGTCCAGCCGGTGGCGCCGGACTCGAAGCCGGGGTTGGTCAGCTTCTGGCCCGAGCAGCCGCCCGAGGTCGGGGTCGGCGTCGGGGTCGACGTCGAGGTGGGCGTCGGGGTCGGGGTGCTGGTGGTGCAGGTCGGGTCGCCCGACTGCGCCGGCACGCTCACCGCGTCCCAGGCGGCCTTGACCGTGTTGAACTCGGTGCAGCTGCCCGGGTAGAGGGTCTTGGCCGCCTGCAACGTCCAGGTGCGGTACTTCAGGTACGACGAGGACGACGTCTTCAGCAGCATCGCGTTGTACATGATCTTGATGGCCTTCTGGATCCCCAGGCCGGTCACGGTGCTGCTGTTGCAGGTCGGGCTGGTCGGCTGGCCGTTGGTCGGGTTGCTGCCCATGGCCAGCAGGTAGAACCAGTGGTTGCCGGGGCCGGCCGCGGCGTGCACCTCCTGGCTCGGGATGCTGCTGGAGTAGCAGTTGGCGTCCCCGAGCGCGGACGGGTTGTACATGTTGCGGATCGGGCCGCTGCCGACCAGGTTGATCTTCTCGCCGACCAGGAAGTCCGGCGCGTCGTAGCTGGCCGGCTCGTTGGCGAACCACTCGGTGGCCGCGCCGAAGGTGTCGGCGACGAACTCCTGGGTGTTGCCCTTGGAGATGCCGCCGGGGGTGGTGTCGTCGATGCCGTGGCCGATCTCGTGGGCCACCACGTCGAGCGAGCCGATCCACTGCCCGGCGGTGTTCTTGCCGATCTGCACCTGACTGCCGTCGTAGTAGGCGTTCTGGTCGTTGAGGCCGACCCGGATCGGCCACGCGCCGCCACTGCCGTTGGCCCCGTTACGGCCCAGCCACTGCGACAGCATCTTGTGCTCGGTCTGCGCCGAGAACAACGCGTCGACGCAGCCGGTCTCCTTGTTGGTGCCGGTGCCGTTGCCCCAGACGTCGTCCGAGCCGGAGAACGTGGTGTTGTTCGCGGCGTCCTGGCAGCTCTGGTTGGTGACGGTCGGGTCCTTGAGCGAGTAGGTGCTGCCCGACTGGGTGGTGTCCAGGGTGACCGGGCCGTTCCACGCCCCGGTGCCGGTGCCCTGGACGACGTGCTCCTGGGTGCCCAGCACCGTGCCGGTGGTGGCGTCCACGTCGACGGTCAGCCGGCTGACGCCCTTGGCGCCGGTGCCGGTGACGGTGGTCTCCCAGGCCAGGGCAGGCCGGGCGCCGAGGGTGTGCACCACCAGCGTGGTGCCCTCGACGCCGGTGACCTTCCGCAGCTGGGCGCGGGCGGTCCGTTCGGCCGCCGCGGCGGTGAGCTTCGGCGTGGTGGACAGTTCGCCGATGCTCTGCTGCTGGGCGACGGAGGCGTAGGTGACCTCACCGGTGGACGTGGTCGCCAGGACGAAGTCGCCGCCTACCACGGCCAGGCCCTTGTAGGTGCGTTCGTACGGCACGTACTGGATGCCCTCGGAGGAGATGACCGGCTTCTGCACGAACGTGTCGTCGGCGCTGGCGTGCAGGTAGGCGGGTCGGCTGGCGACCAGCGAACTGGCCGCGCCGACGGCCGCCGCGCGGGCCTGGGCCGGGTTCGGGGTGGGTTGCGACGGCGCGGCCTGCACCGCTGCGGTGGTGCCCGCGGCGATCAGGCCGGCCGCCACCGCGCCGGAGAGCGCGACGAGGCGGGGTGAGAGCTTCAAGGGGGTGCTCCTGTTCTCCGACGGCGCGGCGATGCCCTGTGGGGTCGCGCGCCGATGCTGCGATGAGGCATGGCCGCGACGGACGGTCTCCGGGCTGCCGGCGGGCCCGGTGGGGGTGACCTTCCGTCGCGAGTCGCCGGGGGTTGGCGACTGCTGGAGGCACGATCACACGGGCAGGCACCCATATCAATGGATTGACTGGGGCAACCATCGGACAGTGTCGCCGGCACCGCTGTTTCCAGCCGATGAACGACCGTCGACCACCCTGGCCTGAACAGGTGGTATCCTCTGGATCTTTTCCGGTCGGCCGTCCCAGTTGATCGCGTTCGCCGGAACGCGCGGCCGGTGCGCATACGCCCGGTCGGCCAGCAGTGGGACAACGTCGTCATGTCCGTCGTGCTCGGCGTAGTGGGCACGAGTCGGTGAGCCCCGATCGCCTACCATGCGGCTGTGCCGGACATCGACGAATCTCTCGCCGCCTCTCAGGTGTGGCGGGGGCAGGGCGTCTGGTCGCAGGCCGCCCGACGGGCGAAGCGACGGATCACCCGGGGGCGACGGGTGGTCGCCGGCCTCACCGCGACCGCTGCGGTCGCCGGCACCGCGGCGGCGCGACTGGCCGATCCCGCTCCCACCGCCGGTCGGCTGCTGGCGATCGTCGCCGCCGCAGCGCTCCTGCTGGTGCCGATGGCCGGGCGCTGGGCGTCCCGGGACGCGGTGGCCGTCTGGACCCGGCTCCGCTCGGTCTCCGAGGCGTCGAAGGCGGAGCTGCACGCCTACCTCGCCCGCGTCGCCCCGTACGCCGACGCGGACGCCGACGCCGTCCTGCTGCGCCGCTACGACCTGCTCGTGGCGGACAGCGGCGACCTGGTCGGGCACACCCTCGACGTCGCGCCGGTCGACCGTCCGCTGCCGCCCGTCACCGACGTGCCGAGCTACCTCGTCGAACGGGTGCAGCGGCAGGTGGACGGCTACTACCTGCCGGCGGCGCGGCAGGCCGGCCGGGCGGCCGGCCGGATCGGCCGGTCGGTGACCGCGCTGACCGTCCTGGCCGGCCTGCTCTCCGCCGTCGCCGGGGTGCTCGGTGACGGCCTGGGTCTGACCGCCTGGGTGGGGGTGGCCGCGGTGGTCACCACGGCCCTGGTCGGCTATGGCGCGGCCCAACGCTACGAGCAGCAGCACCTCGAGTACGCCCGGACAGCCGACCAGTTGACCCGGCTGCGACTGACCCGGGCGGCCGGACTCGGCTGGACCGACGACGACGCGTTCGTCGCCGAGTCCGAACGGATCATCGCCCAGTCCAACGCGGCCTGGATGGCCAAGATGGTCGAGGAAGATGGCGCTGCGCAGCAGTGACATGACGTGCTGTGGCAGATAGCATCATCGATATCCGTGGTTGGCCGTCGACGTGGACGGACGTCCGTCCACTTCCGACACAGATGGGGGCCCGACGTGGACCGCACCCAACGCCTGTCCGATCCGTTCCCGGCGCCGATGAGCGACGTGCGGCGCACGCCACTCGGCCAGATCCCGGTCGACCGGGCCGATGCCGTGGCCCGCATCGACGACCGCAGGGCAACACACCCGACCCGGGTCGATGTCGCATCCTTCGGCTCGCACGTCTGACCCGGCCGCCGGGCCCCGTGCCCCGGTCGCCCCGCTCAGCCAGTACGTCCTCAAGCTGGCCAGCCGGTGCGACCTGTCCTGTGACCACTGCTACGTCTACGAACACCCCGACCAGTCGTGGCGTCGTCAGCCCCGGCTGATGACGCCCGACACGGTCGAGGCCACCGCGCGGCGGATCGCCGAGCACGCGGCCACCCACCGGCTCGACACGGTGCGGGTGGTCCTGCACGGCGGGGAACCGCTGCTCGCCGGCGCGGCCCGACTCGCCGCCACCGCCACCACCCTGCGCCGGGCCGTCACGCCGGTGGCCCGGCTGGACCTGCGGATGCAGTCCAACGGTGTGCTGCTCACCCCCGAGATCGCCGACGTCCTCGTCGCCCACGACGTCAAGGTGGGCATCTCCCTGGACGGCGACCGGACGGCCAACGACCGGCACCGCCGGTATGCCAACGGCGCGAGCAGCCACGACCAGGTACGACGGGCGCTGGCCCTGCTGCGTCACCCCGCGTACCGCAGCGCCTACGCCGGGCTGCTGTGCACCGTCGACCTGGCCAACGACCCGATCCGGGTCTACGAGGCGCTGCTCGCCGAGGAGCCGCCCCGGATCGACTTCCTGCTGCCGCACGCCAACTGGGACCGTCCGCCCGCCCGCCCCGACGGGGTCGCCACGCCGTACGCGGACTGGCTGCTGACGATCCACCGGCGTTGGCTGGCCGACGGGCGGCCGGTGCCGATCCGGCTGTTGGAGTCCCTGCTGGCCACCGCCGCCGGCGGCAGCACCGGCACCGAGGCGGTCGGGCTCGCCCCGGCCGACCTGGTCGTGGTCGAGACCGACGGCACCTTCGAACAGGTCGACTCGCTCAAGTCCGCCTTCCACGGCGCCGCCGCCACCGGACTGGACGTGTTCCGCCACCCGGTCGACGAGGCGGCGGCCCATCCCGGCATCGCCGTACGACAGTCCGGCCTGGCCGGTCTCTGCGCGACCTGCCGGTCCTGCCCGCTGGTGCGCCGGTGCGGCGGCGGGCTCTTCGCCCACCGGTACCGCTCGGGCACCGGCTTCGACAACCCGTCGGCCTACTGCGCCGACCTGGCCGCGTTGATCCGGGCGACGGCGATGCCCGCCGACCCGGTGGCGGACCGGTCGGCCGACTCGCTGCGCCCCGCCGTCCTGGACGATCTCGGCTCCGGCCGGGGCAGCGCGGAGTCGGTGGGTCAGCTCGCCGCCGTCCACCACGGCATCGCCCGCGCCCTGACGGTCGCGCTCAGCCCCGCCGCCACCGCCGACCCGGTCGCGGCAGCCGGCTGGCGTCTCCTCGTGGCACTGGACGTGTCCGCGCCCGACGCCGTCCAGGCCGTGCTGAGTCACCCCTTCGTCCGGCAGTGGGCGCAGCGCTGCCGGGCCGGAGCCACCGGTGAGCTGCCCCACCTCGCCGCCGTCGCCGCCGCCGCCGCGGTCCGTGCCGGCGCCGCCGCCGACCTCGTGCTGCCGGTGCGGGCCGGCGCGGTGCACCTGCCGACGCTCGGCGCGATCGTCGTCGACACCGCCGCCGACACCGTGCCCGTCGTGATCGCCGACGGCGCGGTCGAGCTGCGGGCCGGCCGGCGACGGGTCCGGGTCGGACCGGCCGCCGGGCCCCACCCGGACCGGTGGAAGCCGGCCCGGGTGGCCCGCACCGACGACGGGGCCGTCCTGCTGGAGGACACCGACCCGTACCGGGACTGCTTCGACCTGCCGGTGGCCTCCCGGCTCACCCCGGCGGTCGCCGACCACTGGACGCGGCAGGTGGAGCGGGCGCTCCGCCGCCTCGACGCCGAGGCTGCCGGCTACGCCGCCGGCGTCCGTACCCTGCTGCGCGCCGTGGTGCCGCTGCGACCCGACCCGTCCGGCCGGTCCCGCAGCGCCGTCGCCCGGTCCGCGTTCGGCGCGGTCGCCGTCACCCCCGTCGTGGACGACGCCGCGCTGGCGGTGCTGCTCGTCCACGAGGTCCAGCACCTCAAGCTCGACGCGGTGCTCGACGTCTGCGAGCTCTTCGATCCCGCCGACGCCCGGCGGCTGCGGGTGCCCTGGCGCGATGATCCACGTCCCGTGGAGGGCGCGCTGCACGGCGTCTACGCCCACCTCGCCGTCGCCGACGTGTGGCGGCAACGGCCCGGAGCCGAGGCGGCGGCGCACTTCCGGCGCTACCGGGAGTGGACCGACGCGACGGTCGACGCGTTGCTCGACCTCGGAAGCCTCACCGTCGACGGCGAACGCTTCGTCCGGCGGCTGCGCGCCGCCCTGGACGACTGGCGGTGACCCGTACGGCCGCGCCTCGCCGTCGACATCCCCCCGGGTGGCGGGATGAACACCGACTGGCGTGAACGGGACAGCGCGAGGTTGGCCACGGTCGATACTGTGGTCGGCCGGGAGTGGCTGCGCCGGGCGGGAGCGGTAGGTGGCGGAGGAACAGTTCTGGGAGGACGAGAGCGCCCCCGTGTTCTTCCTCAGCTACGCCCGCACCCGCAACCGGGTGGCGGCGCCCCCACGCGACACCAACCAGAAGGTCTTCCAGCTCTTCGTCGACCTCTCCGACCACGTCGTCGAGCTGCTCGGCCTGGGCCCGGGACGGACGGCCGGCTTCATGGACCGGATGCTCGACGGGGGGCAGTTGTGGACCGACGATCTGGCCTTCGCCGCCGGCCACTGCCAGGTCTTCATCCCGCTGATCTCACCGCAGTACCTGCGCAGCCAGTGGTGTGCCCGGGAGTGGGACGCGTTCACCCGGCGACGGACCCGGCCCCGCCCGGACGCCGAACCGTCGGCGGGGGAGACCCCGGTGATCCCGGTCAACTGGTCGGTGGTGGACCGCCGCCGGGTGCCCGAGGTCGTGTCGCGGCGGCAGATGTTCACCCCCACCCGGCTACCCTCGGACATCGCCCCGCAGTACCACGACGAGGGGATCTACGGCCTGCTCAGCCTCGGCCGCAACGGCAAGGACGCCTACGACGCGGTGGTCTGGCGGCTGGCCCAGCGGATCGCCCGGGCGTACCGCACGCACTGGGTCGAGGCGGCGGTCCCGACCGACCTGCGACAGCTGCGCGACCGGTTCGAGGAGGACGGGCATGACCTGGTCTGACACCTCCTCGGCCGGAGTCTTCGGGCAGGAGACCTACTTCTTCCTCAGCTACGCGCACTCCGTCCCGCTGTCGGACGCCGCCCGGCCGGACACCGACTACTGGGTCAGCCGGTTCTTCCACCAGCTCGCCGATGCGGTGCGGCAACGGGCGAACCGGCTCGGGCAGATCGAGGCGGGCTTCTTCGACGGCCAGGTCAGCCCCGGCGCGGACCTCCGACGGACGCTGACCGACGCGTTGAGCCTCGCGCACGTCTTCGTGCCGCTCTACTCGCCGAACTACTTCCGCAACGCCTGGGCCCTCGGTGAACGGGACTCCTTCCGCAGCCGGTTGGCCCGGCTGGCGGCGGGGCGGGCCGAGCGGCACGTGCTGCCGGTGCTCTGGATGCCGCTGCCGTCCTGGGGGGACCGTCCCGAGACCGTCCAGGCGCTGGAGCTGATGCGCGACCCCGACGATCGCGCCGACTACGCCGACAACGGGCTGCGGGCGTTGTGCAAGCTGAGCGCCTACCGTCCGCAGTACCAGAGTCTGCTCGGGGCGCTGGCCGACCGGATCGTCACGGTGACCGAGAACGAACCGCTCGCCCGGTCCCGGGCGGCGACGCTGACCACCAGCCCGGTCCCCGACGGGCCGGGCACCGCGCTGGTGGTCACCACCCTCACCGCCGACCGGGAGCGCTGGCGGCCGTACGGCGACCAGCACCAGCTGGCGGTCGCCGACTACGTGGCCGCGACCGCCGAGCGGCTCGGGCTGCCCACCCGGGTGGTCGAGCTGGCCGAGGCCCGGGACCGGGCCCCGAACAGCCCGACGGTGGTGCTGGTGGACGCCGGCGTCGGCGTGGACGCCGCTCGCGCCGCGCTCGACGGGCTGCCGCCGTGGGTGGTCCCCCTGGTCATCGCCGCCGACCATGCGCGTGGCGAGCCGACACCCGAGGAGATCGCCGGTACCTTGCAGGGCGCCCGGTTTCCCCGGGTGCTGCCGGTGCGCACCATCGACGAGTTCGAGCGCTGCGCGCCGCTGCTGGTGACCGAGGCGCGCAAACAGTTCCTCCGGCACGGTCCGGTCGATCCGCCGGAGGGCCCGCACGAGCCGAAGCCGAGCCTCGGGCCGGCCGGGTCGTCCGACGTACGGCGAGGGAAGGCAGAACGATGACTCCACCCCGCGACGGCCAGGTCGTCACCTTCTACTCGTACAAGGGTGGCACCGGTCGCACCATGGCGCTGGCGAACACCGCCTGGATCCTCGCCGCGAACGGTTATCAGGTGCTGGTCGCCGACTGGGATCTCGAATCCCCCGGCCTGCACCGGTTCTTCGCGCCGTTCCTCGACCCGGAGCAGGTCGCCTCCACCGGCGGTGTGATGGACCTGATCCTGGAGTACGAGTGGGAGAACGCCCGCCGCCGGCAGGAGGGCGGCGACACCCGTCCCGGCGACTGGCACCGCCAGTACGCCCGGGTCCACAAGTACGCCTTCTCGGTGAGCTGGGAGTTTCCCGGCGGAGGCACCCTGGACCTGCTGCTCGCCGGCCGCCACAACCCCGACTACGCGACCAGCGTCACCGGGCTGAACTGGGACAACTTCTACAACCGGCTCGGTGGGGCGCAGTTCTTCGACGCGTTGCGCGCGGACATGAAACGGCACTACGACTACACCCTTGTCGACAGCCGCACCGGCATCAGCGACGTCGCCGAGATCTGCACCATCCACCTGCCGGACGTGCTGGTCGACTGCTTCACCCTCAGCGACCAGGGCATCGACGGCGCCGCCACGATCGCCGCCCGGGTACGCGGCTACGAGGGGCGGCGGGCCCGCCGGGTGCTGCCGGTGCCGATGCGCGTCGACGAGGGGGAGAAGACCAAGACCGACGCCGGCCGGGCGCTGGCGATGCAGCGGTTCGTCGGGCTGCCCAGCGGCATGACCGAGCTCGAACGGCAGGACTACTGGCTTTCCGTCGAGGTGCCCTACCGGGCGTACTACGCGTACGAGGAGACCCTGGCGACCTTCGGCGACGTACCGGGCAGCCGAGGGCTGCTGTCGGCGTACGAGGCGCTGACCCGGCACATCACCGGCGGCGCGGTCGCCGGGCTGCCCCGGATGGACGACGGGCTGCGGCGGCAGACCATCCAGCGTTTCGAGCGCAAACCGGTGATCGTCGACGAGCTGATCGTGCTGCGCTACGTGCCGGAGGACCAGGCCTGGGCGGAGTGGGTGCAGTCCGCGCTCCACGCCGTCGACCTGCGGGTGCTGGCCACGCCCCTGGGTGCCCCGGCGACGGTGCCGGCCGGCGCGGCCTCCCGCGAGCTGCACCTGGTCTCCCGCTCCTACCTCGCTGCCCGCCGGGCGTTCGGCGGCGGGGTCGGCCGGCAGGCCGGCTCCCCCGCGCTCGCGTTGCACCTGGACGACACCACCCCGTCGGTGGACACCCCACCCGGCAGCTGGGCCACCGTCTACGAGCGGGGGGCCTCGACCGCCGCCGAGCAGGTGTGGGAGCTGGTCGGGCGGCCCGTCGACGAGCATGCCCGGCCGGTGCCGGCCACCCGCTACCCGGGCGTCGAGCCGATGGTCTTCTACGCCCCGGCGCGCAACGTCCGGTTCACCGGTCGGGACCGGCTGCTGCTGGCCCTGCGCGAGGAGCTGAGGACGGCGGCCCGGGAGCGGGTTCCGGTGGCGCTGCGGGGCGGGCCGGGTATCGGCAAGACCCAGCTGGCCACCGAGTACGCCTACCGGTTCCACGGCGCGTACGACGTCGTCTGGTGGGTGGACGCGGACCCGGCGCAGTTCGTCGACATCCGTTTCGCCGACCTGGGCCGGCGGCTCGGCCTGCCGGACCTGCAGAACGTGCCGGACAACACCCGGGCGGTGCGGGACTTCCTTAGCCATGGCGGCGGCCGGGGCGCCGAGGAGCCGCCCCTGCGCTGGCTGATCGTCTTCGACAACGTCGACCAGTACGACCACGTCCGGGACTACCTTCCCCAGGGCGAGGGGCATGTGCTGGTGACCACCCGCAACCCGGACTGGGGCGACCTGGCCCGGGCGGTCGAGGTGGAGGCGTTCCAGCGCGGCGAGAGCGTCACCCACCTGATCGGCCGGACCGGCCGACGGGGCATGACGATCGCCGAGGCCCAGCAGGTCGCCGAGGCGGTGGAGGACGTGCCGATCCTGGTGGCGTTGGCCGGCGCGTGGCTGGCCGAGAGCCCCGACTCGGTCGCCACCTACCTGGCCGGCCTGGCGCGCACCGGCCCGGAGAGCGACGTGTGGGGCCGCTCGCTGGAGGGTCTGCGGGAGCAGTCTCCCGGCGCCTACCGGCTGCTCCAGCTCGGTTCGGTGCTCGCCCCCGACATCGCTCTCGACCTGCTCTACGGTGACCAGGTGGCGAAGGTCATCGCCCCGCACGACCCGCTGGTCGCCGCGCAGGTCACCGACCGGGTCTCGGAGCGGGACATCGCGGCGGCGCTGGTCCAGCGGATCAACCGGCTCGCATTGATCAAGGTGGACCTGCACGCCCAGCGGGTGCAGGTGCACCGGCTGCTCCAGGCGGCGCTGCGGTCCCGGATGTCCGAGCAGGAGCTGATGGAGGTCAAGCACGACGTGCACCGGATCCTTGCCGGCTCACGACCCTCGGGCGAGGTGGACGACCCGGTCTTCCAACCCCGGTACCGGCACCTGTGGCCGCACCTGGACGGCTCGGAGGCGGTGTCCTGCTACGACGACACGGTGCGGCAACTGGTCATCGACCGGGTCCGGTACATCTTCCTCAACGGCGGCTTCGAGCAGGGCGCGCAGTACGCCCGGGAGGCGGACAAGACCTGGACGACGATGCTCGAGGGGTTCTCCTCGGACACCGCCGCCCACCGGGCGCTCCGCGTCCAACTGCTCAACCTGCGGTTCAACCGGGCGAACCTGCTGCGCAGCCTCGGCCTGTTCGCGCAGGCCCTGACGCTCGACGAGGAGACCCTGCGTGAGCAGGAGGGGCTGATCGGCGCGAACCACCCGTACACGCTGATGACCGCCGGGGGGTACGCGGCGGACCTGCGGGCCCTCGGCCGCTACCGGGCGGCGTTGGAGCGCGACCTGCGCACCCACGGAGCGTCCGTGGAGGTGTTCGGGGAGGACCACCGTCGCACCCTCAACGCGGCCAACAACCTGGCCGCCTCCTACCGGTTGTCCGGTGACTTCCTCCGGGCGCTCGACACCGACGAGGCCACCTACCGCCGGCTACGGGTCGTCCTCGGCCCCGATCATCCGCGTACCCTGCTCTCGGCCAGCAACTATGCGCGCGATCTGCGGGAGACCGGCGACTACCAGGGTTCGGTGGCGTTGCTGGAGGACGTGATCGAGGGGTACCGCCGGATCTACGGCGAACAGTACCGCGAGCTGCTGATCAGCCAGGCCAACCTCGCCACGTCGCTGCGCAGCACCGGTCGGATCGCCGACGCGGGCCGGCTGCTCGACGACGCCTACGCGCGGCTCCGGTCCACCGTCGGGCCGAACAGCCCGGACACCCTGCTGTGCTGGTTGAGCCGGACGGCCAACCTGATGCTCCAGGGGCAGGTGGCGCAGGCCCGGGCGGAGTTGGACGACGTCCAGCAGACGCTCGCCCAGGTGTTCGGGGCGCAGCACCCGTACACGTTGGCGTGTGCCCTCAACCGGGGGGTGGCGCTGTGGGACATCGGTGAGCAGGACGAGGCGTACGCCCTCACCATGGCCGCAGCCGACGGGCTGCGCGAGGTGCTCGGGGCCGAGCACCCGTTCAGCATGGGCGCGGACAACAACGCCGCCGTCTTCGTCATCCTCACCGGCCGGGCCGAGGAGGGGCTCGCCCGGTTGCAGGCCGTGGCCGCCCGGTTGACGGCGGTGTTGGGCGCCGACCACCCGGACACCCTGCGCAGCCTCGGCAACGTGGAGACGGCGCGGCAGGCGGCGAGCGGGGGAGTGGTCAGCATCGGCCGGGTGCGGTTGGCCGACCGGTTGGCCGACCGGATCGGGCAGGAACACCCGAGTGTGGTGGTGCTGCGCGCCGGACGGTACGTGCGCCGGGTTCTCGACCCGCACCCCTACTGACCGGGCCGCGCGCCGATGAGCACGTCGCTGCCCGTCGGCGCCTGCCCGTCGGCGAGCCAGCGCAGGATGCGCGGGAGTTGCTGCATGGCGTCGAAGTGGGCCGCACCGGGCTGCACCTCGATCTCGGCCCCGGGGATTCGGGCGGCGAGCCAGCGGCCGTGGCTGGCCGGGGCGAAGGTGTCCTCCTCACCGTGCCACAGTCGCACCGGGGTGACCGTGGTGTCGATCGTGTCGAGGTCGAACTTCCAGTCGCGGCGCAGCGCCAGCACATCGTCGATCCAGCCGTACGGGCCGGCGCGCAGCGCCTCCTGGTAGGTGTCGAAGATGATCCCGCGCAGCGCCGCGTCGTTGATCGCCCGGCGGTCCGGCGGACCCATCTGCGTCATCAGGTCCCGCAGCAGGAACCGGGGGTCCTCGGCCGCCCGGGCGGCCCGCTGCCGGATCTCCTCGACCACGATCTCGGTGTCCGGTCGACCGTCGCCGAAGCCGCGCTGGTTGTCGCGGTTCATGCCGTCGAACCAGTCCAGCCCGATGGCCTCCGACGGGGCGAAGCTCACCAACACCGCGACCCGGCTCACCCGACCGCGCAGGCGTTCGTCGGCGGCGCAGGCCAGCGCGTGCGGCCCACCCCCGGAACGCCCGGCCACCGCGAACCGGTCGAGCTTGAGCTGGTCGGCGATGGCCTCCACGTCCCGCGCGGCGTCGGCCACGTCCCGGCCCTCGAACCGGTCGGAGTCGCCGTAGCCAGGGCGGTCGTAGGCGATCAACCGGATGCCCATCCGGTAGAGCACGATCCCCCGGGGCTTCGGCCCCCGGCGGCTACCGGGTGTGCCGTGCATCAGGAAGACGGGGAACCCGTCGGGAGCACCGGTCTCCTCGTACGCCACCCGCTTGTTGTCCGCGCGGTGGGCGTATCGCGGCCCAGGCTCACCTTCTCGGATCACTCCAGCCTGCCTTCCGGTGCCACTACCAGCCAATACTCACGAACCGCATTGATCAAAGGCGATGATATCGTCGGCCCCGTTCAGCCTTCGAGCCTAACGGTCGGGCCCGCCACACCGCTATGCCGAGCCCGGACAACCGGCCGGATCTGTCGGAAACGACACCTGTCGGCCCGTCCGGCTGGAACTTCCGGACCGACCGGCGGCGGCGCTCAGCAGGCCAGCGGTCGGATATCCGTCGGAGCGTCGACCAGCGCGGCACGCGGGTCGGCGTAGCGCCAGTCCACCCGGTACTGGGCGCGCAACCGGGGCCGGGACACCACCCACTCGTACGCGATCCGACCCTGCCGTTCCCGGCGGTCCGGGTGCACCTCGACGGTGGTCTCCGAGGTGAACGAGGTCTCGCTGCCCCAGACGGTGGGGCCGCTGGCGGCCGGGAAGTCGAGCCGGATCACCAGGTTGCGGGTGGGCAGCCGGATGTCGCGTTGCAACCAGTCACCGAACTTCCACGCCGGCACCCGGTAGGCGTAGTCGACGACGGTGCGCTGCCCGGGGTAGAGCGGCATCGGGGTGCCCCCGCCGTCGAGCAACAACACGATCTTCAGGAAGGCGTCCCGGCTGCGGCTGACCCGCCACCGCATCGGTTCCGGTTGCTCGTCGCCGATGGTGGCCCGGAAGTCGACCTCGTCGATGGTGAGCGGATGGCGGCCGTGGAAGGCGGCGGACCGGGCCGGATCGTCGGGGAACCGGTCGATGTCGATCTGCACGGTGTGCCGGGTGATCGGCTCGGTGCCCACGCTGTGCAGCACCCGCCGGAACCGGCACTCGTACACCCCGTCGACCAGGGAGAGCGTAGCCTGCTCGTCCTCGATCACCAGGTGTGACCCGGCGGGTGGCGGGACCGCGGTCGGGCCGAGCGGGGAGCGGCGTCCGCCCTGGCCCCGGGTGTCGGCGAAGGCGACGTACTGCTGCCAGATCCGGTTGCCGCTGTCCAGCACCAGCTCCACCCGGCGAGCGAACTCCTCGGTGGGCTGGTGCCGCCCGTTCTCGATGTGGCTGACGTACGAGGGGTCGAAGCCGGTGTGCTCAGCCAGCTCCTTCTTGGACATGCCCCGCTGGTGCCGCCAGTGGGTCAGTTCCCGTACGAATTCAGCCGCCGCATCGTCCTGTGTGGAACTACCCATGCCCCCGTCCTCGTTGTCGGGCCTCAAGTCTGTCCCACCGGTGGCGTCCGCGCCAGAGGCGGCCGGCGACCGGCCCCCGCCGGGCGGCGGGCCTCGACCCGCCCGAGCCCGCTGCCGCCGGGCCCGGCGGCAGCGGGCAGGATGGCCGGCATGGATCCCGTCGTCCGTCGCTACCTCGCCGACCTGGTCACCACCGTCCGGGACGTGCTCGGCCCGGACCTGGTCGGCGTCTACGCCGGCGGTTCGGTGGCGCTGGACGCGTACCAGCCGGGCCGCAGCGACGTGGACGTGGCCCTGGTCTGCCGGGACACGCTGACGCAGCGGACCCGACAGGAACTGGTGGCCCGGCTGCGGCACGAGGCGCTGCCCTGCCCGGCGCGCGGCCTGGAACTGGTGGCCTACTCACGGGCGGTGGTCGGCTCGGGCACACCCGACCCGGGCTTCGAGGTGGAACTCAACACCGGGCCGCGGATGCCGTTCCGGGCCACCCTCGCGCCGACCGCGCGGCCCGCCGCCGACGGCCACTTCTGGTACGGCCTGGACCGCAGCATCCTGCACCAACGAGGGCACCCGTTGTCGGGGCCGTCGGCCGGCGAGATCTTCGCCGAGCTGTCCCCGGGCGATCTGCGGGACCTGTTGGTGGCGGCGCTGGGCTGGTGGCTGGCCCGCCCGGCCCCACCTGGGGACGGCCCCGCCCCCGGAGCGGAGGACGCGGTGTTGGGAGCCTGCCGCGCGCTGGTCCGGATCCGCGACGGCGACTGGTTGTCGAAGGTCGCCGCCGGCCGACGGGTGATCGCCCTCGGCCAGGACCCGGAGTTGGTGCAGCGCTGTGTCAGCGCCCGGAGCGGCGGACCGGCACCGGGCGTCGCCGAGGCCCGCGCCTTCCAACAACGGGTACTGGACGAGGTCGCCGGCGGCTGACCGAGGGGAGCGTCGGGCTGCCACCGCCGCAGCAGGGCGAAGGCCCCCCAGCCCAGATACTCCCGCCGGTGCCGGACGTGTCGCACCGGGTCCTCGGTGAGTTCCTGCCGGAACCGGTCGGCGAGTTCGTCGTCCGGGTGGGCATCCAGCCAACGGCGCAGGTTGAGCCAGTGTGCCGCGGCGTAACGGTCCCAGCTGTCCTGATCGGCGAGGACCATCTCGACCACGTCCCAGCCGTGCGCCTGAACCCGGTGGACCAGGCCGGGCAGGTCGTGGAAGTCCTCCCGGGTGGCGGCGTGACAACCGACGACGGTCTCCTGGTCCGGCGGCTCCCGCCGCCAGTACGGTTCCCCGACCACCAGCATCCCCTCGGGGCGCAGCGCCCGTTCGAGGAGGTCGATGGTGCCGATGACACCCCCACCGACCCAGGTGGCACCGAGGCAGACGGCGACGTCGACCGGCTCCGGGTGGGCGTACCCGGCGGCGTCGTCGTGCACGAAGCGGACCCGGTCGGCCACTCCGAGATCGGCCGCGCGGTGCCGGGCGGCGGTCGTGAACGCGGTGCTGATGTCGACGCCGGTGCCCCGGATGCCGTGCTCACGGGACCAGGTGCAGAGCAGTTCGCCCTTGCCGCTGCACAGGTCGAGCAGGGTGTCGTCGGGGCGCAACCGGATCGCCCGGCCCAGGGTGGCGAGCTTGCCGGCGTCGAACGGGTTCAGGATGCGAAGGTCGCCTTCGCGGATGACGAAACTACGATCGAGGTCCATGTCGATGGCTCCAGAGCTGCGTGGACGGACGCGGGAAGCGGACGGTCGGCACGCGGAGCACGGGCACGGAATACACCTCATTCGGCGGTCGTGGTGACGGATCGTCAGGCTACGTCCCCACCGGCCCGGAGCACAGTGATTTGCTCCGGGCCGTCCGCCGCTGGTCAGGCGTTGGTCGGCACCCTGCCGGCCGGTGGTTCGGTGGCCGAGTCAACCGGCAGGTCGGCGGCGGGCCGGGCCGCCACCGTCGGGTACTCGGCGGTCTCCCCGCCCCCGGCGGCTGCCGCCATCACGGCGGCGGCGGCCAGGTCGGCGACCCGCTTCGCCTCCCGCTGCACCCGGGCCCGGACGTCCTTGGCGTGCCGCTCCACGCTCTCGGCGGCCTGCCGGGCCTCGTCCAACCGCCGGTTCTCGCCGGTCAGGTCCCGACGGACCTCCTCCAACCGCTGCCGGGTACGCACCAGTTCCCGCTCGGTGGCGTCGCCCTCCTGCTGGATCTCGGCCAGCTGTGCGCGGGCGGTCTCCAGCTCACCCTGCACCTCGGCGAGGGCCTTCTGCCGTTCGGCGACCTCCCGCTGCAGCGTGGCCAGCTGTTCCTGGTGGCTGCTGGTCTGCTCGTCGGCCCGCTGGCGAACCTCCGTGGCGTACTGCTGCGCCTCGGCGATCAACGCGGCGATCTGCTGCTCGGCGGCGCTGTGCTGGTTGGTCAGCTCCCGCTCCGCGGCCGCCCGCTGCTCGGCCAGCTCCTGCTCGGCTGCGGCCCGCCGCTCGCCGACCTCCCGCTCCACCGTGGCCTGCCACTGGGCCAGCTCCTGCTGGCTCTGGGTCCGGGCCGCCTGGATCTCCTGTTGGATCTGGGTCCGGGCGGCCTTGGTCAACGCCTCGGCGGCGGCCCTGGTCTGGGTGATCTGCTTCGCGGTCTGCTCGCTGATCCGCTTCGCCTCCTGCTGGGCCCGCTCGTGGGCGGCTTCCCCCTCGGCCCGCAACTTCTCGGCCCGTTCGCGGATCTCGGCCAGCTCGGCGTCGGCGGCCGAGCGGCGCTCCTCGTACGCCTTCTCCTGCTCGTCCCGGCGGGCGGACAACTCCTCGTCCAGGTCCTTCAGCGCCTGCGCGGTCCGGTCCCGGGCCTCGACCAGTGTCTTCTCCGCCTCACCCTGGAGCTGGTTCGCCCGCTGGGTGGCCGAGTCGGTGATCACCGCAGCCTGCTTCTCGGCCAGCGCGAGGATCTGGTCCACCATCGGGCCGAGGTCGCGGAAGGACGCCCGGTCCACCTGCGCCGGGCGTTGGCGTAGTTCGGTCAGCTCCGCCTGCAACCGCTGGATGTGCGTGGTCAGGCCCTGGATCTGGCCCGCCGCCTGGGCCCGCTCGGCGGTCAACGTCGACAGCGCGCCGTCCATCTGCTCGACGTACCGGTCCACCTGCCGCTTGTCGTAGCCACGCAGCGCGAGCTCGAAGCTCGGCCGCGACGTTCCGTCGTCACGTGATCCGTACGACTCCTCCCCGGTGGACATAGCCAGCCTCCGTACTCCTCGGCGATCCCAGGTCCGCGTGGGCGACCCCGCAGTCCACGATGGGGCGACACACTACCGGCGACCGGTGTTCCGGGCGATCGGGCCCCGGCGCAGTCCACGGGCCGATCCGGGCTCCCCGGCGGGCCGCCCCGCGCGGATCGGATCGGCCTGCCCACCAGTCTGGTCGTCGACCCGCTCCCGCGGTGTCGACCGTTGCGGCGACGTTGGCGGTACCGCTCGACGCAGGGCAACCCCGTGGCGGGGCGATGGGGCTGCCGGTCACGTCCCACCACACGGGCTGCCTCTGCCCGGTCCGGCGGTGTGAGCGGGACGCGGGCCCGTGGATTTGACGATCAACTCGCTGGACGCGTAACTTTCTCTCTGCCAGCGCGGAACGGGCGAAACAGGGCGAAAGTCCTGAAGGCCGGAGCGCGGTTCCTGACTCCGGGTGGTGCTTCCGGATCGGCCCCTGGGGGTCGATGCGGCGAGGCGAAACCGACCGGGTAGGGTAAGCAGCCGGCAGGGAAACGGACGAGGTGGCGGGAAGCCGCGGCGGCCGGCCTGGCGGAAACCACGAGGGTGTCCGGTGTGAGCCGGGTTAATTGTGGTGCCCGGGATTGTGGTGGAAGTGGTGTGGATCGC